>JBBQZI010000170.1:0-7071 GCA_038207855.1 Burkholderiales bacterium | reverse complement strand
CCAACATAATCAGCCCAAGCAGGCTGCCGACGGCCAGAATTCGGGTCGCCGCCACGGCTTGGGTTGGTGCATTTGGGGTAGATAAAGTGTGCGTGTTCATTGGGATGGCATCATAGCGACCATGACGCAGCCCCTTAACCCTGTTTCCAGCTTCCCCCAACGGCTTGAAGCCTTTTTGCAGACGCTGGCCGGCTTTCCCTGGAAAAACACCGCGCACACCCTGCGCGAGCGCTTTCGTGAGGACCATTTGGGCCTGACGGCCAGCAGCTTGACCTTCACCACAACGATTGCGCTGGTGCCGTTTGTCACCGTGGTGCTGGCGGTGTTTACCGCTTTTCCGATGTTTGCCAAGCTGCAGGGCGTGCTGCAGCAGTGGCTGGTGCAGAGCCTGATTCCTGACAACATTGCGCGCCAGGTGCTGGGTTACCTGACGCAGTTCGCCGGCAAAGCCAGTAAATTGGGTGGTGCCGGTCTGGCGGTGCTGGTGGTGACCGCGCTGGCCCTGATATTGACGATAGACCGCACCCTCAACAGCATCTGGCGGGTGCGCAAGCCGCGACCGCTCGGTCAACGCGTATTGGTGTACTGGGCGGTGATCACGCTTGGGCCGCTGTTGCTGGCGGTGAGCTTGAGTATCACCTCTTACGCGCTGTCGGCGACCAAAGGCATGGTGGGAGACATGCCGGGTAGTGTGCAATTTTTACTCGATGCCCTGCAGTTGCTGCTGCTGGCGTGGGGCATGGCGGCGCTCTACCACTATGTGCCCAACACGCCAGTGCGCTGGGCGCATGCCTGGGCCGGTGGCATGTTTGTTTCCATCGGTTTTGAGTTGGCCAAGCAAATTCTGGTGATCTACCTTGGCAAGGTGCCGACTTATTCGGTGCTGTATGGGGCCTTTGCCACGGTGCCGATTCTGCTGGTCTGGATCTATGTAGCCTGGGTGATTGTGCTGCTGGGAGCGGTGATTGCGGCGTATCTGCCGAGCCTGTTGTCGGGCGTGCAGCGGCGTGCCAGAGCACACGGCTGGCAGTTTTTGCTGGCGCTTGAAACACTGCAGCAGTTGGAACGCGTGCGCACCACGGCGCTAAGGGGTTTGAGCCGCGAGCAGCTCGGTCAAGCACTCGGGGTTGATTCGCTGCAACTTGAGCCAGTGCTGGAAACCCTGGTTGAGCTCGACTGGATTGGCCAGTTGCAAGAAGACGCGGCCGATGCGCCGGTGCGCTTTGTGCTGCTGGCTGAGCCTGACAGTACAGCCTTAGAGCCCTTGTTCAACGCGCTGTTACTGGGGCATGAGCCCAGCACTGAAAATTTATGGAAAAACGGCCGATGGCCCTTGCTGCATATGCGTGATGCGCTATAAAAATTATAGTTTTTTTTGCTGCCTTGCTTCCAACAGCGCGAAACCGACCTTAAATGAAAGGCTGTAGCCAGCGCGCTTCAAAATCGTCGGCGCTGACCGGTTTGCCAAACAGGTAGCCCTGGCCAAATTCACACGCCACCGCGCGTAATTTTTCCAGTTGCTGCGGCTGCTCAATGCCCTCAGCTACCAGCGTGTGGCCCAGGTTATGCGCCAAGTCAACAATGGTGTGAACCAGAACCGCGTCGTTGTCGTTGCTGAGCATGCTACGCACAAAACTTTGGTCGATCTTGATCACTGAAATGGGCAACTGGCTCAGGTAAGCCAAGCTCGAGTAGCCGGTGCCAAAGTCGTCAATGGCCAGTGAAACGCCCATGTCACGCAGGCTATGAAGCCGTTGGATTTGATCGGTGGTGTGCATGAGCAAGGCATCTTCAGTAATTTCGAGTTCGAGCACGCTGGCCGGTACCTGGTGTTTGGCGAGCAAGGCCTGCAGTTGCAACAGCATGTCCGGGTGCTGCAAATCAAGCACATTTCGGTTGACGGCGACGCGCCAGTCGCTGCGCCACAGGCCAGCGCGTAACCAGTGGCCGACTTGGCGCAAGGCCTCACCGAGCACCCATGAATCAAGTGCCATCAGCAGCCCGGATTTTTCGGCAACGCCAATAAATTCGCCTGGCATGACCAGGCCATGTGCGGGGCGTTGCCAGCGCACCAGCGCCTCCGCACCGCACACACTGCCATCGCTTAGGCGACATTTGGGCTGGTAAAAAACCCTGAGTTGCTGCTGGGCGATGGCCTCGGCGAGTTCGGACTGAATGGCAAACGCCTGGTCGTTGGCCAGCGTCATTTGCGGCGTGTAAGAAGCCAGGCGATTGCGCCCACCCAGCTTGGCACCATACATCGCCATATCGGCGTTGCGCAACAGCAAGTCAGGCGTGTCGCCGTCGTCCGGAAAAATCGCCAAGCCAAGGCTGGCCATCGGTCGGTAATGCTGGCTGGCATCAAGCGCCAGCGGCTCACGCATCCGCTCCAGCAGCGTGGTGGCAAACTGTTGCGCACGGGCGCGATCGACGGCCGTCAGCAGCAACACAAATTCATCGCCACCCACGCGCGCCACCGTGTCTTCGGTGCGCACGGCACTTTGCAGCCGGTGGGCAATGGTGCGCAACAATGCGTCGCCGACCGGGTGCCCCATGGTGTCATTGACTTCCTTGAAACGGTCCAGGTCGATAAACAGCAACGCGAACGATGTTTCATGGCGTTTTGAAGCGGCTATCAGTTGCGCCAATCGGTCATTGAACAGGGTGCGGTTGGGCAGGCCGGTCAATGCGTCATGGGAGGCCTGGTGCTCAAGCTGTTGGCGCGCCTTGTGCAACAGGGTCACATCGGTTTGCACGGCGATGTAATGCAAGACGGTCTGTTGTGCATCGCACACCGCATTGATGTTGCTATGCACCGTGTAAAAGCTGCCATCGGCACGCCGGTTGTTGAGCTCGCCCGACCAGCGACCGGTGTTGTTGAGCGACTGCCACAGACTGGCGTAAAAAGTTTGATCTTGCCGGCCTGACTTGAGCGCGCTGGCATATCGGCCCAGCATGGTTTCGCTGGAAAAGCCCGACTGCCGGGTAAACGCCGGGTTCACGCGCAGGATGCAGGTGTTGGCGTCGGTGATGATGATGGCTTCTTCACTGGTCATGAACACCGTTTCGCTTAGCATCGCCTGACGTTGCTGGTCTTTGAGGGTGGTGATGTCGGTTGAAATGCCCCCCACGCCGTAGATGGCACCTGCACTGTCGCGCAGAACAAACTTGCGCGTCAAAAAGTCGAGTGCTTGTCCGCCCTGGCTCAGATGCATCTGCTCTTCCAGCGTCACGGCCTGGCCGCTTTGCCAGACTTGTTGATCGACCTTGGTTTGCACAATGGCATCGCGCAGCGGCAAAAAATCTTCGCGCTTGTGGCCCAGCACATCGGCGCGGCTGCGCTGCAGAAAAGTCAACAGCGCCTGGTTGGCCAGCAGCAACTGGCCTTGTTTGTCGGCTGCATAAATCAGGCTATCGCTCGAATCCAGCAGGGTGCCAAACAGGCGTTGGTCATGCGCGTGCGCCAGCTCGGCGGTGCGGTCGACCAGCAACAGCAAAACGCGCCGGTCGAGCTTGTAGTCCATTGACAAGCCAATCAGGTGGGCGTCAAAAACCGGTGCCGTTGCATCGCCCGCAGCGACTGCCAGCTGCTCCAGGCAGCGCGTCTCACCGGCTTGCAGGTCACGCAAGGCGGCATGCAGCCGGGCCCGGTCATCGCCATTGAGTTTGCGCCAGAAGCGCGCATCGGTTGGCTGTTGATAGCGCAGGTTGCCAAGCAAGGCGTTGGCCGAGGCATTGCAGTCGTCCACCATGGCGTTGTTGTCGAGCACCAGTGCCGGCAAGGGCAGTTGCTCAAACAAGACTTGGTAACGCCGCTGCGCCAGTTCGGCCGCCCGCTGGGCGCTGCGCAACTCATCGTTTTGCAGTTCCAGCTCGACTTGGTAGATGCGCAATTCTTCCAGCAGCTTGGCGCTTTCCAAGGCGCCAACCATGGGCAGGCCGATGTCGTTGTCACGCTGCGCCAGAATGGCTTGCGCGCGCTCTTTGAGGCGCTCGATGCGCCCGTTTCTCTGCGTCAATGATTGCGCAATATCGTCCGTCATGACTGCCCTTTCAGGCTTTTCTGGCGCCAGTCGGTGATGTTGACGTGGCTGACCACAGCGCCGGGTTGCTCACCGCCGATGGCCGTGACGTGCATGACAAACCAACGCTCGTTGGTGGGTGAATGGCACGGGTATTCCAGCGTGAAATGCGCCCGCGCACCGTCGAGCACCTCGCGCAAGCCGCGTCGCGCCGCACTGGCACTGGCACTGGTATCAGCGGTCGCATGCAGGTCCTGGCAGGTGTCGAGGTAGTTCACACCTGGCCCCGAATGCAGCAGGTCAGGGTCGCCGTTGTCAGTTGCAAACTGGCGCCAACTGGTGTTGACCAGGGTGATGACACCGCGGCTGTTGAGCACCACAATGTGTTCGGCCAATGCGTCGATGATCGACTGCAGGCGAGACACCTCGTGCAGCGCCGTCACATCCATGAAGGTGATCACCGCGCCCTTGTTGGACGAGGACGGCACCCGGTACGGCAGCATACGCACAAAATAATGCAGCCCGTTGATACCGCGCACCTCCATTTCAACCTTCGCCTCATCTTTGAGCGTGCGGGTCAGGTCAGCAATCAAATCGGGGTAAAGCAGGGTGTGTGCCAAGTCGTCGAGCGGGCGGCCAATGTCTGTGTCGCGCAGCTTGAAGATGTGCGTGGCGTCGGGCGAAAAGCGTGTCAGGTTCAGTGCATCGTCGACAAACACCGTGCCGGCCGATACCGCCTGCGCCATGTTGTCCAGGTCCGCGTTGAGCCGGTTCAGGATGTCGATTTTTTCCTGGTACTCGGCGTTGACCGTGTTGAGCTCTTCGTTAACCGACTGCAACTCTTCGTTGGAGCTTTGCAACTCTTCGTTGGAGCTCATCAGCTCTTCGTTGGTGGACTGCAATTCCTCGTTGGAAGTTTCCAACTCTTCTACGGTGGCTTGCAGGCTCTCACGAGTGGCGCTGAGTTCGCGCTCAAGCACTTCCATGCGTTCGGCGGTTTCGGCATCCAGATCAATGGTAGAGAGCGCCTCGGTCGACGCTGGCATGGCGTGCAATTGTTCAAAGGCCAACAGCGTCAGGCGCTCGCCTTCAAACTCTTCGACCGGCCAGGCACTCAGGCGCAAGTGTTCTGCCTCGCCCTCGGGGGTGGTGAATTTGAGCCGATCCGAGGTGACGCTGGCACCCTCGCGGCTGGCTTTGAACACCAGTGCCACCGCCACCGGCACCAGCGGCTCGGGCAGGATGCGGTTCATGTTCAGGCTGGCATGGCCCTCGCGCAGTTGCAAAAAGCGGTTGACTTCTCCGTACGAGTGCACCAACTCCTGGCGGGCATTGACCAAAATCGCCGGGGGTGGCGCAAACGCTTTGATCAGCGCGGAAAAACCCAGCTCGACCGCACTGGGCTTGACACGGTTGGGGCGCGTGCGCTGGCTGCTCACCAAGGGGATGACCGGGTAGCCGTAACCCGCGCCTTTGCTGACCTCCAGCGGAAAGCTGACCGGGCGGATCATTTCCCAAATTTTGTTGCGTGCACTCACCGGCGTGAAGTCTTTTTGCAGATCCCCCAAAGATTCGCTTGAGCCCAAAAACAGATGCGCCCCGGGCAGCAATCCGTATTGCAGGCGTTTCATGGCGCGGTCTTGTGCCAGTGCGCGAAAGTAAATCAGTACATTGCGGCAGACCACCAAGTCCATGCGGGTAAACGGCGGATCGGTCAGCAGGTTGTGACGGGCAAACACGATGCTCTGGCGCAGTTCGTTTTTGACGACAAAGGTGTTGCCTTTCCTGACAAAAAAGCGCTCAAGTTGCTGGGGCGACACTTCAGCGGCGATCGATTCAGGGTAGGTGCCAGCGCCGGCCGTTTCGATGTTTTGTTGCTCGACATCGGTGGCAAAAATTTTCAGCGATGGCCAGTGTTTGAGCTGGTCAAAGGCCTCGAGAAACAGCATGGCCACCGAATAGGCTTCTTCGCCGGTGGAGACCGCCGCCATCCAGACCCGGATCGATTCGCCCGCCTGCTTTCTGGCCACCAGCGGCTCAATCACCTGGCGCGACAAGACCTCAAACGCTTCGGTATCGCGGAAAAAACTGGTGACCGGAATCAGCATCTCGCGCCGCAGCGTGAGCACCTCGTTGCGGTCCTCGTTGAGCAAGTCCAGGTAGTCTTCCAGCGAGGTGACCTGGCGCACGTTGAGTCGACGCTCGATGCGGCGCATCACCGTGCCGGGTTTGTATTCCTGAAAATCAATGCCACCCACTTGCAGCAGCAAATGCAGGATGGAGTTGAGCGCCGCTTCGGGGCTCAGCGGCAGCGCTGCGCGGCTGGATTTTTCAAGCGTCACGGCAGCCTTGACGATCGGCTGGTTGCTGATGTGTGCCAGCAGCCGGGCACCGATTTGATCGACCGGCAAAATCGCATCGACCAATCCGGTGGCAATCACGCTGCGTGGCATACCGTCAAACTTGGCATCCTGGGGTTCCTGGGCGATCAAAAAGCCGCCCGCATCGTTGATGGCCGACGCGCCCCGGGTGCCGTCTGAGCCGGTGCCCGAGAGCACCACCCCGACCGAGCGGGCACCATGGTGCTCGGCCATGGACTTGAAGAACACATCAATCGGCAGCGTCAAGGTGCGCGGGTTTTTCGGGGTCAGGTTGAGTTTGCCTTCCCCCATGTGCATGATCGAGCCCGGCGGGATCAAATAGACCCGATCGGTTCGATCGGCATATCTTGCTCGACCATCACCACCGGCATCTCGGTGTGGCGCGCCAGCAGATTGGCCATCATGCTTTTGTGGTCAGGTGACAGGTGCTGGATGACGACAAACGACGCGCCCGACGTGCTGGACAGACCGTCAAACAACTTCTCCAGCGCTTCCAGACCACCGGCCGACGCGCCTATGGCGACAATGTGAGGCGTTGGCTCGACCGTTTGCACCGCCGCCGTTGGCGCAGCAATTAAATCATCAGACATAGAACACTTTCACAATTCAACGACAGATTTTTTCGAGCTGCAGGCAATTTTTGCAGCGGTTTTTCGCGCGATTATCGC
>JBBQZI010000169.1:0-7079 GCA_038207855.1 Burkholderiales bacterium | reverse complement strand
GTGCGAATCTCGTGCGACATGGTGGCCAGAAAGCGGCTCTTGGCCTGGTTGGCAGCCTGCGCATTTTCGGTCGCATGGACCAGATCGGTGATGTCAATGCGAAAACCAACCGTGCTGCCATCTGGCAATTTGCGCTCAATGATGCGCAACACCCGGCCATCATCAATGTGCTGGATCAAGGTGCTGTTGGCGGCTTGATGAAGCGCCAACCGCTCGGTTACCCATTCGTCCACGCGACCAATGGCCACGGGGTACTGGCCGCGCTCGGCCCCTTGGCGAATGATGACTTCAAAGGTGGCACCCGGCACGATCAGATCAGCCGAGGCCGCGTACAACTGACGGTATTTTTCGTTGCACAAAACCAGTCGGTCATCGGCGTCATACAGCACAAAAGCTTCGTCAATTGAATCAATGGCAGTTCGTAACAACTGGGTGCTGCGCAGCACCTCGGCCTGGGCCAGCTTGCGCTCGGTGATGTCAACTACGCTGACGATAAAGTGCTTCACCCGGCCGGTGGCACTGCGGTTGAGTGTGACCGAGACGGTAACGTCAATGCGTTGACCGTCCTTGCGGTAACGCACCACCTCACCTTGCCAGAAGCCTTGTTGCTTGAGGCTGCGCTGAAACGCTGCAACAAAATCAGCTTGCTTGTCCTGCTGGATCAGTCGGTGGTGTGGCAGACCAATCAACTCATCGGCGCGGTAGCCGCTGATTTCGCAAAAGGCCGGGTTGACTTCCAAAATGAAGCCGGCAAAGTCGGTGATCATGATGCCGTCATGCGCATGCTTGAACACGGCTGAGGCCAGTCGCGCATCGGCATCGCGCTGGTAGCGCAATATGGCGTAGCGCACCGCCTTGCGCAAAGCCGCGCCGCTACCGCCCTTGGCCAAATAGTCTTCGGCACCCGACTGGATCACCGCCTGGTTGGCCAGGTGGTCGTCCATGCCGGTCAGCACCACAATCGGTGCGTCGATCAGCGCGCGACAGCGCTGCACGGTGGCAATGCCGGTGGAGTCAGGCAGGTTCAAATCCAGCAGCACCACATCGGGGTGCAAGCTTTCGGTCTTGACCAGGGCTTGCGCCTGTGCCAATGATTCAACCACGTGTACGGTGAAGGCATGTACACCTTGCTCTTGCAGCAGCAAGCGAATCAGGTGTGCATCACCCGGCTCGTCTTCAATCAGCAGCACGGTTTGTGGCGACGACTCCGCCATCGGGTGCGGCAAGCGGGCAGGGGGTTTGGGTAAGTTGACCATAGCAAATTAATCAGTCACGCTGCTGCGGCAAACGCACCAGATGCATCCAGTAGTCACCCAGTTGGCGGATGGCGTGGAAAAACTGGTCAATGTCCACCGGTTTGGTGATGTAGCCCGCAGCACCCAGCTCGTAGCTGGCAATGATGTCGCGCTGAACCTCCGAGGTGGTCAGAATCACCACCGGAATGGCTTGCAGAGCCGTATCTTTTTTCAGTTCTGCCAGGCACTCGCGTCCATCCATGCGCGGCATATTGAGGTCCAGCAAAATCAGGTCAGGCCGGGGGGCATTGCTGAATTTGCTGCCTTGGTGGCGTAAAAATTCCAGCGCCTCACGGCCGTCTTGCACATGGTGCAAATTGACAAGCATGTGGTTTTCAGCCAGTGCGGCCTTGAACAGGTGAGCATCGGCGGGCTCGTCTTCGGCCAGCAAGATCACCAGTGGGCGGGTTTCAGTATTCAAGCGGTTTCCTGTGCAGGCAATTCAATACAAAGGCGGCAGCCACCGCCTGCGGCTTCATCAATCCAGGCGCGTCCGCCACAGCTCTCGGCAATGCGGGCAATGATAGCCAACCCAATGCCGGTGCCTTCGGTGTCTGCGTTCAAGCGCTCAAATACCCGAAACACCCGCGTGCGGTACTGGGGCTCGATGCCGGGGCCGTTGTCACTGACGCTAAAAAGCACCTTATTACCGATTGGCTGACCTTCGACGGTGATGCCAAATGCTTTGTCGGTAATTTCGGGGTTGGCAAATTGCAAGGCATTGTCCAGCGCGAGTTCAAACAGATCGCGCAGGCGTGGCGCATCGATCCATGCGGCGGGTAGCGCGCCCAGCGTCACGCTGGCCTGCAGCAACGCCAACCTGCTCTGGTTATGTGCGATCAGTTGTTCAGCCAGTGGCTGCGGGTCGGTGACGGCAAGTGGACCGCGTGGCTGGTCAGCCGCAAGGTAACGCTCGACATCGCTCAGCAAAGCTTTCATGCGCCGGGCTTGCTGGCCGATAAAGTCGAGCGACAAGCGGGTGTCCTCGTCGTCAATGCGACCCTTCAATTGGCTGGTGAGTCGGTCAGCATAGTTGGCCATGCGCCGGGCTGGCTCTTGCAGGTGGTGCGCGGTGACTTCTGCAAAACGCTGCAGGTCTTGCGTGCGCAAGGCCACGCGCATTTCCAGCAAACGTTCCTGGTTTTTGCCGTCCATTTGCAGCTTGGCCAGCCCGCCCAGCAGCAGGCTGAACGCCAGCGCCAACAGGGTTTTGAGCAACAAGCCCTGCGGGTCGCCCCAGCCGTGTATCGGGCTGATGCTCAGGGTCCAGGTGGCGTTGGGCACCGACAGCACCCGCTCCACCGGGTCAAGCAAGCTTTGATCGGCGCTGGCACTGATGACCTGTCTTTTATTTGTATCGGGGTGCGTGCGCCACAGCGCGTAGTGAAAACCGTGCTCGGACAGTTGGTCGAGTTGGGCCGACTCAATGGCTTTTGGAAATCGGATCAACACCACGGTAAAGCCCCAGAAACGGGCTTGTCCAGTGGCAGAGGGTAAAAACACGGGCAGCCGCGCGACGGCACCCAAACCACCCTGAACCAAATTAAACGGCCCAGCCAGCGTCAGTTGGCCGGTATCGCGGGCCAAAAAGGCTTCCTTGTTGCGGCTTGGGTCGGCCAGCAAATTGTGGCCAATGGCTTTTTCGTTGCCCGCCAGCGGCACGATTTCAGAGACTACCCCGTTTGGAGCGAGTTGAAAAGACCCCACGCCGGGATAAAACGGCAGCATCTGCTCAGCCGTGGCGGAAAATTCAGGCACCGCGCCATGGCCTTGGCGCACCATGGCTCCAATGGCATAGGCGGCCGAAAAAGCCCGATCCATATTGCTTTGCACCGCGCTGGCCCGCTCGGTGGCCAGGCTGGTGGCAAGTGCCCGCATCTCGTGGACGCGGGCGCTTTCGAGTTTCCAGACGATCACTGCTGATAACAAGCCGGCGATGATGAAAACCGCCAGAGCCACTGGCCAACTACGGACGGCTTGCAATGTTTTTGGAGAAGTCAATGGGCTTACCTGAGTCAGGGTGCGGTGTCGGCAGCTTTTACTTTGACGAAAATGCGGGGTGGCAATTCGATGTAAAACCGACTACCCCGACCTTCGCCATCCGACTCGGCCCAGATTCGCCCATCGTGGTGTTCAACAATTTTGCGGCACAACGCCAGGCCAATGCCCGTGCCTTCAAAAGCAGTGCGCGACTGCAAGCGGGCAAACATCTGAAACAGCCGACTGATCTGATTGGCAGCCATGCCAATGCCATCGTCTGCAATGCATACCCGCCAATGTTGCGGCGTCAATTCACTGACGATCGAAATGTGCGGTTGGTGGCCGTTTTGGCGAAATTTCAGGGCGTTGCCAATCAGATTTTGAAGCAAGCGCAGCATCTCATCGGGGCTGACAAATATCTGTGGCCAGGTGCCCTGCACGTGTACATGGGCTTTGGCCTCAAGCAAGGCTGGCTGCAGAAAGTGCAGCGCATCGTCCAGCACAGTGCGACTGTGAATCCAGGCCGCTGGCTCGCCCTTGCGCCCGACGCGGGAGTACTCCAGCAAGCCCAGCATCATGCTGTCCATGCGGCGGGCACCCTCAATGGCAAAGCCGAATTGGGTGCGCTGCTCGTCATCAAGTTGGTCAACCAGGCCTTTTTGCAGCAATTGCATGTAGCTTGAAATCATGCGTAGGGGCTGGCGCATGTCGTGCGAGATGCTGTAACTGAATTGCTCCAGCTCATGGTTGGAGCGCAGCAGCTCGGCCTGTGCCTGCTTGCTTTCGAGCGCCTCGTTTTCTTGACGACTGATCGCCAGGCGCGCATTGAGCTTGGCAAATTCGGTGGCGAAACGTGTCAGATCAGTTTGATCACGCTTGATTTCACGGTGCAGGTTGACCACCCGTTGACCAGCAATCAAACGCGCCAACAGCTCCTGCGGTTTAGCCGGTTTGCTCAAAAAGTCATCCACACCAGCGGCAAAAGCTTCTCTCAATTTTTCGATCTGATCATGGCTGGTCAGCAGCAGCACGTAAATGGCCCGACCCTGCGGGCTTTGGCGTAGCCTGCGAACCAGCTCAATGCCATCCATTTGCGGCATCATCCAGTCGACGATCATCAGGTCGGGCTTGACGCTGTCGGCCAGTGCCAGGCCCTGCTGCCCATTGGCAGCCTCCAGACAAAGGTAGCCAGCTTGCGTCAGTATGCTGTTGAGAAAGCTGCGGGTAACCGGGTCGTCATCCACCAGCAGCACGCGAAAAACCGCCGATTCGGGCATTTTCCCCTGTGTCGGATTGTCTTCTGCACGGGCATAGTCCATCAAATCAGCAAACGCCGGTAGCGACTGCGCTGGCACATCGAGCAGCGCACACCAGCGAGTCCAGTCCTGCACGACCGCGTCGCACAGGGTCATCAGCTCGTCTGACTCAATGGAAAGCCGACTGCCGAGCAGCATCAGTGGGGCCATCATGGCGCGCCGCTGCTCCGGTGCGCTGAGGCAGACATCGGCGGCCTGATTGGACAGCATCAGCGAGAGCATGATTTGGGTGGTCCGACTGCCATCACGCAACTGGTCGGGCTGCGCGGTTTCATGCGCCACGATGGGTGCAATCAGGCTTTGTGGAAACCCCCAATCCTGCAGCAGGGCGGCGGTCAGGTCGGCGTGGTCAAAGTCGAAAGCCTGGCGTTCACGCGTAAGCAAATCCGGTTCGCCGGGCAATGCCGTTACGCCGGTCTGGAGCAGCGCCGCATATTGCTCTGGGTACAAGCTGGCCAGCCCGAGTTCACCGACATGGCTGAGTAGCCCAAGCGTGAAGGCCTCATCGCTTTGGATGAGTCGGGTGCGTGCGGAAAAGCCCCGCATGGCAACCGCGCGTGCCAGGTTGCGCGACCAGAAATGGGCATGGTCAAAGGCTTTGCATTGGCCCAAGTGGCGCTCGGCCATCAGCGAAAACCCGAGCGCCAGGCCACGCACGGCGCGCAAGCCCAGCAGGTTGACCGCATCCTTGATTGCCAAAACGGTGCGCGCACCGGGTAATTGGCAGTTGTTGGCCAGCTTGATCAGGCGCGCCACCAAAGCCGGATCGGCTTCGATTGCGTGGACCAGTTGAGCTGTGCTGGCGTTGTCTTGATGGGTCAAGCCCACAACGGCTAACGCCACGCCCTTGGGCGATGGCAACAGGCCAGAGGTCTTGAGCGCCTCAAAACGTGATTGCAATATGGGGTTGGTCACCGTGTCAGTTTACTTTCGGTGGTGATGGTTTTTTACCGCGTTGCCAGTAGTTTGCTATGGTTTTCTCGGCGAGTAAATGTCATAGCTTAAGTCGAAAGGTCTTGGCGATCAGGTCGACAGCTTCAGGACTGTCCCACTCTTTGGACCCATAGTGCTTGGCCAACACGCGCCCTTGCGCATCGACCAACAAGGTCAGCGGCAGGTGGTCAGCACCCAGCATGTTCTCCAGCATAAGTTGGCTGTCAATAAAGTTACTGAACGTGATGCCAAAGTGCTTGAGGAATCCGAGCGCGCGGTCGTTGTAATCATCGGTTGAGATGCCAATGACGTTGAACTGATTGCCACCATAGCGACGTGATAGTCGCTCAATTGAACCGATCTCGGCTTGGCACGGACCGCACCAACTGGCCCAAACGTTGATCAGCAGGGGTTTACCGCGAAAATCCGACAGTTTTTTGTTCGGGGTCAGCAGGCCCTGCATCGGGGCCTGGCGCAGCAACTGACCCACCGCCACCTCACCCGGTGTCTTGGCAAATGCACTTGACATGCTGCATGCCAGGCAAAAAATCAGTGAGGTGAGGGTAGTTTTCATGCGGACTACTTTAGCAGTCGAGTACAGTTTTTTTTAGCCTGCCTTGGGTGGCGTCACCGAGGTGCTGCTTTTTGTCTGGATGACTGCGTCTTCTGTCAGCACGGCTTCAAATTCAGCCAACTCTTTGGCTACGGCCGCGTATTTTTTGGACTTGGCTTTGTTGTCAATCCACTCGAGTGTGGCGGATTCCAGGTCTTCTTTGAACTTGAACAGCGCAGATGCCTTGATTGCATTGGTTGCCGAACTGGACCAGAGGTCAATTAGCGCCGACAGGCCGTTATCAAACTCGTCGTAGGTTTCAAGGTGGATCCAGTGGCCTTTTGCATCGAACATTGTTGCTTTCAGTAAGTGTGGGGGAATGAGGGTTTGTTGGCTAGGCATGGTAGCGGGGTTCGGTACCAAGTGGCGATATTGGGAGCAAATTTTGTAAACAAGCGTAAAGTGGGTCAACGCGATCAGCAGTCTTGCGTTACTCACGCAAGCCTGAAAAAAATCAGGCTCGCTCTAGACCGTCGGAGCTATTACGACAGTCGTTTTTGAGTGAAAGTTATCCATGTTCAATATCAAGACCGTTATCGCTTCCGTTTTGCTGGCCAGTGTTGCTGGTGTTACTTTTGCCCAGGCACCTGCAACGATGCCCGCACCTGCGATGGCGACAACATCCCCAGCCGCCGTTAACGAAAAACAGGCGATGGCAAGCGCGAAACCTGCCACCAAGGCTATGGTCAAGAAGACCAAACATGTCAAGAAGGCAAAGCATGTGAAAGCCAAGAAGGCTGCTGCCAAGCCAACAGCTGCTGTCAGCCAATAAGCTTCAGTCAGCCAATGCGGGGGCACTGAGGAAACTCAGTGCCTTTTTTTATGCTCTTAAAAAAGTAGCTGCTACCGCAATGCACATGAATACGAAGGGACTTCCCGCTTCCTGGTAGCGGCATCTGGTGCCAAGATTGGATTTTTGGAAGTCAATCTGTAACCTTTAGA
>JBBQZI010000168.1:0-7103 GCA_038207855.1 Burkholderiales bacterium | reverse complement strand
GGTGGGCTCGTCTAGCAGCAGCACATCGGGTTGAGCCACCAGCGCCTGTGCTAGCGCCACACGTTTTTTGGTGCCGCCCGACAGCGTGCTGATGACGGCCTCAGGGTCCAGGTGCAGCCGGTGCAGCGTCTCGTTGACGCGCTGTTCCCAGTTCCAGCCGTCCAGCGCCTCGATTTCGCTTTGCATCGCGTCGAGATCGCCATGGCCTAAAGAATATTCATCAATTAGCACTCTAGCCCTTGCTACGCCTGCGCTAGCAGCTACAAATACAGTAGCATCTGCATCGAGCTGTGGCTCTTGCGCCACGTAGGCGATGCGGGTGTTGTTTTGAACTTGCAGACTGCCGTCGTCGGGTTTTTCAAGTCCGCCCAGAATTTTGAGCATGCTGGATTTGCCGGCGCCATTGCGGCCAATCAGGCCGACGCGCTCCTGCGTTTCAAGGGAAAAACCAGCGTGGTCAAGCAGCGGAACGTGTCCGTAAGCCAGCTGGGCGTCAAGTAGTGTGATAAGTGCCATGTGAGGGCGATTATCGGTGCCATATGGGTCATGGGCCACCAGCCCCCACCGGCAAGCGCCTAAATGGCCGGTGTCGATGCGCCCGCGGTATGCGCCAGTATTTGATCGAACAACTCCCAAGACAGTTGCGCATCCTCGGGGCTGACGCTGCGCACGGCGCGCTCCATACTGATCATGACAAAGTCACCCACCGTGGGCAATTCATCGCGCAATAAAAATAGCGAAACGTCCCTTTGGACACCGCGCGCTTCACAGCGCGCCATAAGACCGTCGATTGTGATGATCTGCATGGGAATGGCCAGGCACATGATGGGCAACCAGACTGTTAAGCAGAGGGTATTTTGTCAGGCCATGCGTGCCGTGTGGTTCAAACAGCCGATGTTTAAGCGCATTTTGTTGATATTTGTCAAAAACAAGTGCAGCATTGCACCTACATTCGCATCATCTTAAGGCGGGCAAAAAATGGCGCTGTCCATGAAAATCCTGGTGCTTGGCATCGGCAACACGCTTCTCAGCGATGAGGGGGTGGGCATTCATGTGTTGCACGCATTGGCCGCCGCTGCACCATTGTCCGGTGATGTTGAATTGCTCGATGGTGGCACGCTGTCGTTCACGCTGGCCGGGCCGATTCATGATGCAGATGCCTTGATCGTGGTCGATGCGGCCAATATCAATGCCGCACCCGGCCACTGGCAACTGTTTGAAGGGGATGCCATGGACGCTTTTTTGCTGGGTAACCGAAAGTCCACCGTGCATGAGGTCGGTTTGACCGATTTGCGGGCCATTGCCCTGCTGGCCGGTCATTGGCCAGCACAGCGCGCCATGCTTGGCATTCAGCCGCAGTTGATGGACTGGGGCGAGCAGCCAACGCCGCTGGTGGCAGCCGCTATACCGGCTGCTGTTGCAGCCATTCAAACGCTGATCAGCCGGTGGCAACATGAAGCTTGAAGACATAGCAGTGGTCACCGTCAACGCCGCTGCACCCACCGCGGCGCTGACGGGCAATGCTGCCGTGCTGCTGCGTGAAATTGCCGACAGACTGCGCCGCCTGATCGACACCGGCGAGACCGCCAGCATTGACTTGCTGGCGATGCCGCTCAACGCGGCGGATCTGGACTGGTTGCGCGAGCGGCTGGGCACGGGTGAGATTCGCATCACACTCGATGCCGATGGCGAGTCCACCCTGAACGAGACCAATTGCCCGGGGGTCTGGTGGGTGATGCACCACAACCCGGCGGGCGGGGTGATGTCGGCCTTCATTGAAATCACGCCGGTGCCTGAGCTGGTCAAAGCGCACCGGGACGATGTTCAGAGCGGGCTGGAGCGGCTGGCGCTGCTGATTTCCAATTTGAGTTGAAACAAGGGGGTATGCATCATGCAAGGTCCATTGGTTGAATCACTCGCACGCCAAGGCATCAGCCGACGCAATTTCTCCAAATATTGCGCCACCCTGGCCTCCATGATGGCGCTGCCACCGCTGGCGGGTCAGGCGATGGCGCAGGCGCTGGCCGCCATGCCCGCGCCGGCCATGCGACCCTCGGTGATCTGGTTGCCGTTTCAGGAGTGCACCGGTTGCACCGAGTCCATTACCCGTTCCCATTCGCCCACGCTGGAGAGCCTGATTTTCGAGTCGATTTCACTGGACTATCAGGAAACCCTGATGGCCGCCGCCGGCCATCAGGCCGAAGACGCGCTGCACGCCGCCATGAAAGCCAATGCCGGAAAATACCTGCTGATCGTCGATGGCTCGATTCCGACCGGACTGGACGGTGCCTATTCCTGCATTGGCGGGCGCTCCAATCTGGACACCCTCAAAGAGGTTGCCAAGGGCGCTGCGGCCATCATCGCGATGGGCTCGTGTTCCAGCTATGGTGGCATACCCAAAGCGCACCCGAACCCGACCGGCGCGGTGTCGGTGTCAGACATCATCAAGGACAAGCCGATTGTCAACATCCCGGGTTGCCCACCGATTCCCGTGGTGATGACCGGTGTGCTAGCGCACTTTCTGACCTTCGGCACCTTGCCTGAGCTGGACCAACTCGGCCGACCCAAATCGTTTTACGGCGAAACCATTCATGACCGCTGCTACCGCCGGCCGTTTTATGACCAGGGCAAGTTTGCCAAAACCTTCGATGATGAAGGTGCACGCAATGGCTGGTGCTTGTTTGAGCTGGGTTGCAAGGGCCCGGTGACCCACAACGCCTGCGCCACCACCAAGTGGAACGCTGGCACTTCCTGGCCGGTCGAGTCCGGGCACGGTTGTCTGGGGTGTTCAGAGCCTGATTTTTGGGATGCCGGTGGTTTTTACCGCGCGCTGTCGATGCCCGCGAACCCGATGCAAATGGTCGGGGCTGCGGTCGGGGTGGGCGTGGTGGCAGGCGTTGCGGCCAGTGTGCTGAACCGGGCTAAAAAGAGCGCAGCCAAGTCCGCGCATGAAACCACCACCCTGACCGATCTGGAGAAATAACCATGAACGAGATTCAATTGCTCACCTGGGTACGCGGCACCGGTCTGAATATCGCCATTGGCATTTTTCTGATCGGCATTATTTGGCGGCTGTTTGAAATTTACAGTCTGGGCCGCAAAAAGGATTTGTCAGCACCGCGCTCGGCAGCGGGTGCCTCGGGCTGGCACACGGTTTTCAGGCGCACCCTGCCGGCACCGGGGCTGCTGAAAAAGGCCCCGGTCACCTACATTGCTGGCGGCATCTTTCATGTTGGGCTGGCCATCGTGGTATTTTTGTTTGTCCCACACATCAAGCTGATTCAAAGCCTGACGGGTTTGTCGTGGCCGGGCTTGCCATCCCAGTTTATTGACTTGGTGGCCATCGTTACCCTGGTGGCGATGTTGGTGTTGCTGGTCGATCGCTTCATCAATCCAGTGAAGAAATTTCTTTCGACTTTTGAGGACTGGTTTACCTGGGCGCTGACCTTTTTGCCGGTGCTGACCGGGTGGCTGGCGGTGCGGCATTTGCTGCTGCCCTACACCACCATGCTGGCGGTACATATTTTGTGTGTTGAATTGTTGCTGGTTTTTCTGCCGTTTACCAAGCTGTTTCACGCCTTCACGGTGTTTGGCTCGCGCTGGTTCAACGGCACCGTGAACGGCCATAAAGGAGTAGCGGTATGAGCGCCTCACTTGAAAAGGGTGTGCGGGTTCTGAAAGAAGTGATCGACGCGCCCATTGCCAGTTATTTCAGCAGTTGCGTGCACTGCGGCTTGTGCGCCGAGGCTTGCCTGTTCTACACCGAAACCGGCGACCCCAAATACACGCCGATTCACAAGCTGGAACCCATGCGCCGCTTGTACGAGCAGGAATTCACCCTGCTGGGGCGGGTCAAAAAAATGGTTGGCCTGTCCAAGCCGGTCACCGATGCCGAGCTGGGTGAGTGGCAGGAACTGGTTTACAACTCTTGCACGCTGTGCGGTCGCTGCTCGGCCGTGTGCCCGGCCGGCAACGACATTGTCTACATGGTGCGCAAGTTCCGCGAGGGCATGTCGGCCTCGGGCAATGCACCTGAGGGCATCAAGGGGGCGGCCAACCGCACCATCACCATTGGCAGCCCGATGGGGGTCAAGTTGCCGGCCGTCAAGGCACAGATGAAGCACGTGGAAAAAGACTTCGGCCTGCCGATTCCAATGGATGTCGAGGGGGCCGAGTACCTGGTCATGCTGTCGTCGATGGAAATCATGAACTTTCCCGAATACCTCGGGGCCATTGCCAAAATCATGAATCATGTGGGCAAATCCTGGACCTTGTGCTCGACCGCTTTTGAAGCCACCAACGCCGGTATCCAGATCGGCAACTCGGACTTGGCCCGGGTCATCGTGTCACGCATCGTCGAGGGCGCTGAAAAGCTCAAGGTCAAGACCGTCATCAGCCCGGAGTGCGGTCACGCCTACACCGCGTTGCGCTGGGAAGGGGCCAACCTGATCGGCCGCCCGTTTAGCTTCAAGGTGCAGCACATCATCGAGGTGCTGGGCGAATTTCAGGCGCAGGGCCTGCTCAAGACGGAAGGCTTTGAGAAAGACAAATTGACCTTTCACGACCCGTGTCAGTTGGCGCGGCGTGGCGGCGTGATTGAGCCGCAACGCAAGCTCATGAACATGGTGAGCAACAACTTTGTCGAGATGCCGGACGCCGGCTACATGAACTGGTGTTGTGGCGGCGGTGGTGGTGCCTCGGCGATTGAAGAGGGCGAGCCACTGCGACTGGAGGCCTTCAAGGCGAAGAAACGGCAATTCGAGATCGTCAAGCCGGACCGCGTTGTCACGGCCTGCGCCAATTGCCGTATCGTGCTGGAAGAGGGGCTGGAGCATTACCAGATGAACCTGCCAGTGGTGGGCCTGACAGAAATGGTGGCCGATCACCTGGTGGAAAAAGGAGCTTGATGCCATGAATATCACCAATGACAAGGACTTCAAGGCCGCAATGGCGAATTTGCCGGCCGCTCGGCAGCGTCAGCTTGCCGTCGGATTTGTGCGCCGGGTGCTGGATTTATGCAGCGATGTGCGCGTGAAAGCGGCCTTGCAGGCGGCTGAGCGCGCCGACATCACCGCTGCAGAGCTTGCGCTTATTTCCCCTTCGGTGCACAGCGCACGGGTTGAGAGCTACACCCAGTGCGGGCGGGACACCGGTTGGGCGCCGCAAGCCAGCCATTTTGTCGCCAAGGCGACGGAGTGCTGTGTCCGCGCGGATCCGGCGGGTGACAACATTGGCTGGGATGTGGCCATGTATGCCCGCTTTGCGCGCACCTGTCAGCGCGTGGCCGATGGTGCCGGTACTGACAATGACGAGGCGCTGGCGCAATACCGCCTTCTTGAAATATTCCTTGCTCATTAAGGCTGCACACCATGACCACTTCACAACGTATCGTCGTTGACCCGGTGACCCGCATTGAGGGCCACCTGCGCATCGAGGCTCAAACCGATGCCGACGGCAAAATCACCAGCGCTTACTCGGCCGGCACCATGGTGCGCGGCATCGAGATCATTCTGAAAGGTCGTGATCCGCGTGATGCCTGGGCTTTTGCGCAGCGTATTTGCGGCGTTTGCACCCTGGTGCACGGCGTCGCTTCGGTGCGTTCGGTTGAAGACGCGCTGCACCGGGCCATTCCCAGCTACAGCATTCCGCGCAATGCCGAGCTGATTCGCAACCTGATGATTGCCACGCAATACATCCACGACCATGTCATGCATTTTTACCACTTGCACGCGTTTGACTGGGTTGATGTGGTGTCGGCATTGAAAGCCGACCCGAAGGCTACCTCGGCGCTGGCGCAGAGCATTTCAAGTTATTCAAAGTCGTCGCCCGGCTACTTTGCCGATGTGCAAAAAAAGATCAAGAACTTTGTTGAGCAAGGCCAGCTGGGCATTTTTTCCAATGCCTATTGGGGTCACCCGGCCTACAAACTGCCGCCTGAAGCCAACCTGATGGCGGTGGCGCACTACCTGGAGGCACTCACCTGGCAGCGCGATGTGGTCAAGCTGCACACCATTTTTGGCGGCAAAAACCCGCATCCCAATTTCGTCGTCGGCGGCGTGCCTTCGGCCATCTCGGTGCAAACCAGCGCTGGCCCGCAGGGTCATGCGGGCGGTCAGGCCGCCACGGCTGTCAACATGGTGGGGCTGCAAGTGGTGCAAAACGTCATCAACCAGATGCGCGAGTTTGTTGACCAGGTCTATGTGCCCGACCTGCTGGCGATTGCCTCGTTTTACAAGGATTGGGGTGGCATTGGCAACACCGGCGGCAACTTTTTGTCGTTTGGTGACTTGCCGGGCAAATCGATTTGGGATACGGACTCTTTCCTCATTCCGCGCGGTGTGATTCTGGGCGGTGATTTGTCAAAAATTCATCCGATTGATCTGGACAAGGGCGACGAAATTCAGGAATTTGTGAGCCACTCCTGGTACAAATATGGTGCCGGTGATGCCCAGGGCCTGCACCCGTTCCGCGGCGAAACCGAGCTCAACTACACCGGCCCCAAACCACCCTATGAGCATCTGAATGTGGACCAGAAATACTCGTGGATCAAATCGCCACGCTGGAAAGGCAAGGTCATGGAAGTCGGCCCGCTGGCGCGGGTGCTGTTGATGTATGCCAACGGCCACCAGCAAACCAAAGAGCTGGTCGATTCGACCCTGAAAACGCTCGACGTGCCGGTGACGGCGCTGTTTTCTACCCTGGGGCGCACTGCGGCGCGTGGCTTGGAGTCCAAGATCATTGCCGATTCGATGCAGGGCTGGTATGACGCGCTGATTGCCAACATCAAGGCCGGCGACGTGCGTACCTTTAACGACCAGTATTGGGACCCTGCCACCTGGCCCAAGCACATGGAAGGCGTCGGGTTGATGGAGGCCCCGCGCGGTGGCCTGTCGCACTGGATTGTGGTGGACGATGCCAAGATCAGCAACTACCAGGCCGTGGTGCCCAGCACTTGGAATGCTGGCCCACGCGATGCCCAAGGTCAGCCCGGGCCGTACGAAGCGGCTTTGCAGGATAACCATGTCATGGCCGACCCCAAGCAGCCGCTGGAAATCTTGCGCACGGTTCACAGCTTTGACCCGTGTATTGCCTGCGCCGTGCAT
>JBBQZI010000167.1:0-7203 GCA_038207855.1 Burkholderiales bacterium | reverse complement strand
GTACAGTTTCCGGTCGGCCAACAGTCCTCTTTCGACGGCGCCACGGGCGAGTGAAACCATGGGTGCCAGCCCGGAGCCGCCCGCCACGCAAACGATGTCGCGCGGCGCATCAGGTCGCAGGTAGGCTAAGCCGTAGGGGCCATCCAGGCCGATTTCGTCGCCCACCGCCAATTTTTCGAAAAGAACGTGGGTTCCATGGCCGTGCAGCACGCGGCGAACCTGAAAGTGCCATTCGCGCTGCCCGTTGCCGGTATTGGCCATGGAATAGGCCCGCGAGCTGTCGACCCCGGGCAAATCGAGCATGGCGTACTGGCCGGGAAGGAAGTCGGCATCCTGCTCAGCGAGAAAACGGAACTCGCGAATGTCGTGCGTAATGTCCTGCGCAGCGAGCAGTACAGCACGCTGTCGCTTGGGCAAAACTTTCGGCTGGTATTCGGGTGCGGTTGCGGCCTTGATGGTGACCGGACCCAGGGCGCGACACTGGCAGGCTAGATGGCGACTGCGTTTGCGGTCACGCTCGCTCAAGCCAGGTGCGGCCTCCCACAGCGTTGCGATCTCGCCAGTGACGAGCTCGAATTTGCAGCCACCACAGCCGCCGGAATTGCATTCGTAGGAATAGCCCAGGCCGGCTCGCAAAGCGGCACGCAAGATGGTGTCGCCGCCCGCCTGCTCACAGCTTGAGCCGTCTTTGTCGTTGTAAATCGTTGCGTTAATCATGGATGCTCAAATGTGAGGGTCAAGCCAGACCGGCACCTGCGGTACCGGTCTGGCGACAAGCGACCTGTGGATTAAAGGCCAAGAGAGCGGCGGAAGTCGCGCGTTGCCGCCTTGGCTGCCTCGGCACCACCAGCTACATCAGGCAGGGTGGCACAGTAGGCATCGATAGCTTTGTCGGCCAACGGTTCCCATTTGGCGACCCAGCCCTGGATCAGGGCCAGATTTCCCGGGGTTTCCAGCGCCATCTTGACCCAGGCGGAAACCCAGCGCCGATGGCGGGCCGCATCAATCAGTTGCGCATCGGTAATCAAGCCAAGCAGTGTGTCGCCGTTGTGGCGTGCAGATTCGCCTAATTTGCGCAGCACGGCTTCGTCGATGGCCGGCTTGGCGACTAGGTTGAGGACGACGATGGCCTCGCTCCAGTCCCAAACGGTCATTGTCTTTTCCATCAGTTCGCGAAAGCCCTGCCAGACGGGATCGTTTTCCCAGTATTGGCGCTCATCGACACCAAAACCCTTGTCTGCGAAGACCAGGGACAATTCTTTGGTTCGGTAGGCGGTGTGGCTGAGCCAACGGAAACTGTCTGCCATCTGGAAGTAATGGCAATTAGTGATGGTGCTCGCTGGCGACACCTGACCGACGTAGGCGCAAGCCATCTGGACGGTGTGAAACAGGTAGCGCGATGGCGCATAGAAGCGCGCCAGCGTTCCAGCCCAACGCGGATCAAGGGCATGGTCGTTCTCACGCTGATTGAACTGGTCAAAGAGTCCAAGAACATATGTCTCCTGACCATCCTGCATCATGTTGTAAGTGCGATAGATCACTTCGTCCGGGTCGCGAAAGGCGTTCCAATCGGCATGCTTGAGGGCGGTACCGAAGGTGTTCTTCTTGTACCAGGTGTTCATGAACATGTTGGGATCGAGCTCGTAAGGCGCGTTGGTATCCCGATCGTTGTAATGCAGGTTGGCGCTGACAATTTCATATTCGCTCGGCTTGCGGCGGCGCGAAGCGAGATGACTCCAGGTCTTAAGAGGCTTGAGTACTTGAACTTCCGACATGTGTGTCTCCTATATTTTTGGTAGTTGGGCTGCCCGGCGTTGCCGTCAGGTAACCTAGATTTTTTTGTTGAAATAGAAGCGGATGGAGTTGTCTCCGCTCTCGATCTGGCCGGCGAAAGAACTCAAATCGACTTCCAGATCATTCATCTTGAATGGACGCCCCAGTTCTTCCTCAATCGTCGCTCGGTGCAAAACCATCTCATGCTCTGTATGGATGCGGACATAGGCGCGTTTGTCATCAACGAAGATTTCCTTGCCAGGGTTGTCTACCTTGGCTGCTTCGATAACCGCCAACGCCAGATCACCACCGCGCATGACAGGCCCGACCATGTTGTTGTGATACGCCTGCGCGGAACTTGTGGTACTCATTGATTTCTCCTTGTCATATTTAAAACTGGTTTCAGCTATGGGCAAAAAATGCCTCGATGCCTTCTGTCTTTATCAAGACGTCGTCCCCGTCAACCCGGATCGGGTACTCGGCCAAGGCGCAGTCATCAGGGTTGATGCCCTTGCCTGTACAGGCATCGAACTGCCACAAGTGGGCCCGGCAAATCACTTTCTTTCCATCAAATTTGCCTTCAACCAATGGAATATCCTGATGTGGACACATTCCCTGAAAAGCCTTGATGTCACCACCTTCCGCGCATACCAGTAAGACTTCCAGGCCATCGACGTTGAACGATGCCATTTCTCCTTCCCAGATGTCGTCGAGCGTGCATACCTTTTTGAAACCCATTCCTGACTCCTGTTATTTCTGAACGTTGGCGGACACCCGAAGCACTCAGTGCGTCGGTGCCTCCCAGATGATCTCAATGGTCTCTGTCGGCTTCAGGCCGGATTCAGAAACCCGCATGCTGCGTGGCAAAAAATCCTCGCCCCCCTGGCGACGTACCCGCATGATGTGTCCTGGCCTTGCCCGGACGCGGCGGCCGACCGAATGCACAGCCGCAGCAGCAGCAACCTCATCCATGGTGTTCTCACTGTCGACCGCAACCAGTTGCAGAACGAAGTCGCCTTCGAAGTTGGAAGTAATTGGAAATAACGCCATTTTTAGAATCTCCTATATTTTTTGAATCGGCATCCTCGAATGCCGGCTTGAATTGGCGGCGATCAGCTGGCCTTCTTGGCCGCCCGCATGGCCCGGTACACCTCCGCCCAGGCGTAGTTGTGGGCATCGTCGCCGCATTCACCAGGGGCGATGTCCATGTATTTGAGAGCGCCACCGAGATCCATCGGTTGGATCATGCCCGCCAGGAAGCGGTCGACAAGGCTCAGGTGTCCTGCATAGCGATCTGGTTCTTGCTCAAAGCACCAACGGTCCGCCACTGAGCCAAAATGATAGAGACGACCTTTGTATTCAAGGGGGTAATCCTTGACGTTCCACTTACTACCTGGTGTACCGAGAATCGGCAACTGACACATGTTGCAGACGTAGGGCAGAGTTTCCGGGTAGGTCATGGCCATGTTGCCGTCGACCACGTTGTCGATGATCACATCCCAGCACTGGCCCCAGGTGTCGTTCCAGCCCGGGTATTTCTCTTCGAGCCAGGCCCGCTCGTCCGGGGTCACCCCGGCTGCCGGGTTCCACCAGACGGTGGGGCGCCAGTAATAGGAGCCCATGTGCATGCCGTGGTGGGTTTCGCTGAGTTCCTTGAGGAAGATGTCCCAGTACCACGGCAGATCCAGCCCCATGTCGGTTAGTGAGCGCTCAAACTGGGCGACGATCCATTCCTCCATGAACTCCTTGAACGACTGCTTGCGGTGCTCAAGCGGTGTGTAGTAGTCCATGATCGGGCCGGTTAGCACCGAGAACAGCTTCCAGGCACCCCAGAAGGCGATATCAACGCGTTTCTGGGCTTCTGCCTTCTGGCCATTTGCAATCAGTATTTTTAGTACCGGGCCACCGATCTGGGCATGTCGGGACTCGTCGGTCTGGATGCTGGAGATCAGGTTGGCGAAAGTGTGGTCACCCGCCTCGGCCGCATCCGCAGCCAGCCCGAGGAACTGCATGTTGGTAAAGCCGGTCTCGAAGCTGAAGGTCAGCATGATGGAGACGCTGATGGCATCGCGGGTCATCATGATGTCATCGAAGAAATGACGCGCTGCGATCATCGCCCACTCGTTGGTATCGTAGGCCTTGAAGGCCCAGTCCATCTGGCGGTCCTTGGATACGTGCTCATGCGGGAAGTAGAGTTGCATCTGGGCATGGCGGATTTCATCCAGGCAGCCCAGCGTGGCCATGTTGCGCATGCCCGGTGCCTTGGAAAAACGCATCATGCGGGCTTCGGCGCTGGCTGCCGCGTATTCGCCACGGGCGATGGCACCGTAGTGCGACTTCATTACGGATTTCCAGCCCGGATCAGCATTCTCAAAAATGCGGCTGCGCTCCAGAGCGGCCTTCACCGAGTAGGCTCCAGCATCTTTGTCGCGCTGAACCTTCACATATTCCGGGTAGGTCTGCTTGTACGGTTCGTCGTATTTTTCCCAGGCATCTTGCGGCAACCCGAAAGCGCCTGACATGAGCGGCGGAAACAATTCATCCTCCGTCACATACTGGGGTGTCCAGTTCGTGGTCCTGGCCAGGTCGTACCAGTCCATCCTATTCAGCAAAGCCATTTATGTCTCCTTTTTTAGCAGGGTTAGGTTTCCTGCAATTTCCAAAGCAAAGCGATCCTTGTCGCCCGTGTTACGAAACAAATCGATTTTTTTGTCGAAAGTCCGTATGAGGGCGAGAATATTTGGAAATCAAAAAGTCGGCTATTAGACTTTGGTTTAGATGGGGGCAGATAGGCGTAGCGCGACGCTCATAAGTGGTTCTGCTTGGCGACCCGAAGTGCTTAATCGTCGGCAGTATCGAGCCCAGGAAACAGCACCGACGTGTAGCCAAACTGGCTGAAGTCGCGCACCCGCATCGGGTACAACTTGCCGATCAGGTGATCGCATTCGTGCTGCACCACACGGGCGTGAAACCCCGCCACGGTGCGGTCAATGGCATCGCCAAACTGGTCAAAACCGGTGTAGCGAATGTGTTCAAAACGTGGCACCTTGGCGCGCAGGCCGGGCACTGACAGGCAGCCTTCCCAGTCTTCCACCTCCAGCGGTGGGCTGTCATCTGGCCCGCCCAGCGGCGTGATGGTTGGGTTGATCAGCACGGTTCTCGGCACCGGTGGCGCATCGGGGTAACGCGGGTTGGCGGTGCTGGTGCCAAAGATCACCAGTTGCAAGTCCACGCCAATTTGCGGTGCCGCCAGCCCGGCACCATCGGCAGCGTGCATGGTGTCAAGCAGGTCACTGATCAGCAGATGCAGCGCATCCGTGTCAAATTGCAGCACCGGCTGCGCCACACGCAGCAGGCGCGCATCGCCCATTTTCAGGATGTCACGAACCGTCATTCTTCAGCACCTTCCAGCAACGCTTTTAAACCTGACTCATCCAGCACGGGCACACCGAGTTCCTGCGCCCGGTCGAGCTTGCTACCCGCCTCAGCGCCGGCCACGACAAAGCTGGTTTTCTTGCTGACTGAGCCGGCCACCTTGCCGCCAGCGGCTTCAATCATGGCTTTGGCTTCTTCACGGCCCAAGGTCGGCAGCGTGCCGGTCAGCACAAAGGTTTTGCCACTCAAAGGTGTCGGCGCACGCACGGCGGGCGGCCCTTCAGTCCAACTCACGCCACAGGCGCGCAGTTGCTCGACCACCTCACGGTTGTGCGGCTGGTCAAAAAAGGTCCGAATGCTGTGTGCCACGATCGGGCCTACGTCGGCCACTTCGAGCATGTGTTCTTCAGTGGCATCCATGATGGCATCCAGATTGCCAAAATGACGTGCCAAGGCCTTGGCCGTGGCCTCCCCCACATGGCGAATGCCCAGTCCGAAGACAAAACGTTGCAGCGTCGTTTGCTTTGATTTCTGTAGCGCATCAAGCAGGTTCTGCGCGGACTTACCGGCCATTCGGTCCAAACTGGCGAGCGCTGTAAAACCCAACCGGTACAAATCCGGCAGGGTGTTGATGATGCCGGCATCAACCAGTTGGTCAACCAGCTTATCGCCCAGGCCGTCTACCTCAACCGCGCGGCGTTGGGCAAAATGCAAAATCGATTGCTTGCGCTGGGCACTGCAAAACAGACCGCCGGTGCAACGGTAATCGGCCTCGTCCTCCTCGCGCACGGCCGCGCTGCCACACACCGGGCAGGTGCGCGGCATGGTGAACACCTCGGGATCACCGGCGCGCTGGTCCAGCAGCACCGACACCACCTCGGGGATCACGTCACCGGCGCGGCGCACGATCACGGTATCGCCCACACGCACGTCCTTACGACGGGCCTCGTCTTCGTTGTGCAGGGTGGCGTTGGTGACGGTTACGCCACCGACAAACACAGGGGCCAGCTTGGCTACGGGTGTGAGTTTGCCGGTGCGCCCGACTTGTACGTCGATCGCCAGCACGGTGGTCAGCATCTCTTGCGCCGGGAATTTGTGCGCCACGGCCCAGCGCGGCTCGCGCGTGACAAAACCCAACTGGCGTTGCAGCGCAATGCTGTCGACTTTGTAAACGACCCCGTCAATGTCAAAACCCAGGCCATCGCGCGCTTTGCCAATGGATTCGTAATACGCTACCAATTCAATAGCACCTTGCGCATGCTGTACAAGGGCTGAGACCGGAAAACCCCATATTTTTAAAGTCTGTAACAAATCAACGTGCGATGCAAATACCGGCCCGCCTGCCTCGGGTAGCGTGACCGCACCCAAGCCATAGGCAAAAAAGCTCAAGGGACGCTGTGCGGCTATGGCCGGGTCCAGCTGGCGCACGGCACCGGCGGCCGCGTTGCGCGGGTTGACAAAGGTTTTTTCACCTTTGGCACCGGCCGCAATCTTTTGCCGCTGGCGCTCGTTCAAGGCTTCAAAATCATCGCGGCGCATGTAAACCTCGCCACGCACTTCCAGCACCGCCGGGGCATCGGCGGTTAATTTAAGCGGAATTTGGCCGATGGTGCGGATGTTTTGCGTCACATCTTCACCGGTTTCACCATCCCCGCGCGTGGCGGCCTGCACCAGCGTGCCGTGCTCGTAGCGCAGGCTCATTGCCAAGCCGTCAAACTTGGGCTCGGCCACGTAGGTCACAGGCGCGTCCATGTCAGTCAAGCCCAATTCACGGCGAATACGGGCATCAAAATTCTCAGCACCACTGGCCAATGTATCGGTCTCGGTGCGAATGCTGAGCATGGGCACTGCATGGCGCACCTGGGCAAATGCGGCAAGCGCCCGCCCACCCACACGTTGGGTCGGTGAATCAGCGGTGACCAGCTCAGGGTGGCGGGCTTCCAGCGCCTGCAGTTGGGCAAACAGGCGGTCATATTCGGCATCGGGCACGCTGGGCTCGTCCAGCACGTAATAGCGGTGCGCGTGCGCATGCAGGGTCTGGCGCAGTTGCGCGAT
>JBBQZI010000166.1:0-7251 GCA_038207855.1 Burkholderiales bacterium | reverse complement strand
CGGCCATCATGGGTACCGAGTTTCAGGAAGTATTCAACCTGAACAAGGGCTCGATTCCGGTGCGTCTGGGCATGGACATGAGCAAGTTTGACGACTGCGCCAAGCTCTCCAGCAAGGATTTTGTGGCTACCGCAAAAAATGGTGGTTTGCAGCCCTCGATCGCCCATGAGATGGCTGTCAAACCGGCTATTTCAGGCGCCATCAAGGATGCGGTCAGCCAGTTCTGGAATGACGACAAGATGTCGGTGGCCGATGGCATCAAGAGCATTGCCAAGGCGGCTGCGACCAAGTAAGTTTGATCGTCGGTGCGAGGCGCATCGCGACGTGGCAAGCCATCACTTCTAAGCGCTTGGATTGCCGCGACGTGGTAATCCAAATCAGGAGCCCTATGAAATCCTTTGAAAACGTCTTGCCCAAGCTGGTGATCGCGCCGGGCTTTTTGCTCGGCTTTGCCTTTATCTACGGCTTCATGATCTGGAACGGCATCCTGTCCGTGACCAATTCGCGCATGCTGCCCAATTACGACGAATTCGTCGGCCTGCAGCAATATGTCCAACTCTGGGACATGGACCGCTGGTACGTGGCCTTGAAGAATCTAGGCATCTTCACCGTGCTATACGTCGGTGTGTCGATGCTGCTGGGCATGGTGCTGGCAATTTTTCTGGACCAGAAAATACGCTTTGAAGGCGTGCTGCGCACCATCTATTTGTACCCCATGGCGCTGTCATTCATCGTCACAGGCACCGCCTGGAAATGGATTCTGAACCCGAGCCTGGGCTTGGAAAAACTCATGCACGACCTGGGCTGGTCGTCCTTCAGTTTTGACTGGCTGGTGCAAAGTGACACGGCCATTTACTGCATCGTGATTGCTGGCGTCTGGCAATCTGCTGGCTTTGCCATGGCGCTGTTTCTGGCGGGGCTGCGTGGTATCGATGACAGCATCATCAAGGCGGCGCAAATTGACGGTGCCAGCCTGCCGCGCATTTACTGGCGCATCATCTTGCCGGTGCTGCGCCCGGTGGTTTTTTCCACCATTCTGGTGTTGTCGCATTTGTCCATCAAGGCGTTTGATCTGGTCATGGCACTGACGGCGGGCGGGCCGGGTTATGCCACCGATGTACCTGCTACCTTCATGTTCACCATGAGCTTCACCCGCGGCCAGATTGGTCTGGGTGCGGCTAGCGCCACCATGATGCTGGCCACCGTGGCGGCCATTGTGGTGCCTTACCTCTACAGCGAACTGCGGTCCAAACCGCATGAGCGCTGAGCCGCAGGAGCCCTACGCATGAATGCCAAACAACTTTCCCGACTCGCCGTCTACAGCCTGCTGCTGGTGGCTGCCTTCTTCTTTTTGGTGCCGCTGTACGTGATGCTGGTCACGTCGGTCAAGGACGGCGCGCAGATCCGTGCGGGCAATCTGATGAGCTTGCCTACCAGCCTGAATTTCGATGCCTGGGCTCTGGCCTGGTCAAGCGCCTGCACCGGCGTGGACTGTCGCGGTCTCAAGCCTTTTTTCTGGAATTCGGTGTCGATGGCGGTGCCAGCGGTGCTGATCTCTACCACTATTGGCGCCATCAACGGCTACGTGTTGAGCATGTGGAAGTTCCGTGGCTCAGACCTGCTGTTTGGCTTCATGCTGTTTGGCGTTTTTATGCCGTACCAAGTGGTGTTGCTGCCGATGAGCCAGGTGCTCGGCTTTTTGGGTTTGAGCAGTTCGATCACCGGCTTGGTGATGGTGCACTCGTTGGCTGGTATGGCTGGCACCACGCTGTTTTTTAGAAACTACTACACCGCTATTCCGCGTGAACTGGTCAACGCTGCGCGCATGGATGGTGCTGGGTTTTGGCGCATTTTCTACCGCATCGTGATCCCGATGTCGACACCGATCCTGATGGTTACGCTGATCTGGCAGTTCACCAACATCTGGAATGACTTTTTGTTTGGCGTGGCGTTTAGCGGTGCCGATAGCAAGCCCATCACCGTGGGCCTGAACAACATGGCCAACACCACCAGCAGCGTGAAAAATTACAACGTCGACATGGCAGCGGCCATCGTCGCCGGCCTGCCGACCATGCTGGTCTATGTGCTGGCCGGTCAATACTTCGTCAAAGGTCTCACAGCCGGCGCTGTGAAAGGATAAATTCCATGGCAGCATCACTTCACATCGCAGGGATTCGCAAGGTTTTTGGCAAGGGCGACAAGGCCGTCGAGGTGCTCAAACGCATCAATATCGATGTCGCGCCGGGCGAATTCCTGATTCTGGTCGGCCCCTCGGGTTGCGGCAAGTCGACCCTGCTCAACATCATTGCCGGTCTGGAAGAACCGACCGAAGGCGAACTGCGCATCAATGGCAAAAACGTCATCGGTATGGCTCCGGCGCAGCGCGACATTGCCATGGTGTTTCAAAGCTACGCGCTGTACCCGACCATGAGCGTGGCCGACAACATTGGCTTCGCGCTGGAAATGCGCAAGGTGCCCAAGGACGTGCGCACCAAACGTATCCATGAAGTGGCTGCCATGCTGCAAATCGAGCACCTGTTGGACCGCCGCCCGGCACAACTCTCAGGCGGGCAACGCCAGCGGGTGGCCATGGGCCGCGCTCTGGCGCGTGACCCGCAACTGTTTTTGTTTGACGAGCCGCTGAGTAATCTCGACGCCAAACTGCGCGTGGAAATGCGCGCCGAAATCAAACGCTTGCACTTGGTCAGCGGCATCACCACGGTGTATGTCACCCACGACCAGATCGAAGCGATGACGCTGGGTAGCCGCATTGCCGTGATGAAAGACGGCATCTTGCAGCAAATTGGCACACCCGACGAGATTTACCGCCTGCCCGCCAACACCTATGTGGCGGGTTTTATTGGCTCGCCTACTATGAATTTCATAGCTGGTAGCGCAAGTAATACGGGGGCTACAAGCCTATTTTCCTTTGAAGGTGGGTCGCTGCAGCTGCCTTGCCCGGTGGCCGGCAAAGTCACCCTGGGCCAACGCCCCGAGCACATTCACCTTGATGACAGCGCTGGCTGGCGCGGTGAAGTCACGCTGGTCGAGCCGACCGGTGCTGACACCTACGTGGTGGTGAGAACCGGCGTTGGGCTGATCACCGTGCGCACGCCACCCAGCACGCAGGTCAAACTGGGCGACCAGGTGGGCCTGAGCGTCAGCGCCAACCACAACAACTGGTTTGACGCGCAAAGCGGGCTGCGCCTGGAGTGAGGGCTGGTCAAATAGACCAGTCACCTGGGCAAGCTGATCTCGACACGCTGTCGTAGTGCACCTCGAAATCAGCCGCTGACACCGGGCGCGAGAACCAATAGCCTTGTGCAAAGTCGCAACCCGCCTGCGCCAGCAAGTCGCGCTGTACCACGGTCTCGACACCTTCGGCAATCACCTTCATGCCCAGCGCGTGCGCCATGGCGATGATGGCTTGGCACAGCGCCAGGTCGGTTGAGCCTGACAACAGCCCGCGCACAAAAGACTGGTCGATCTTGACAAAATCAATGTCAAATTTCTGCAGGTAGGACAGCGATGAGTAACCGGTGCCAAAGTCGTCCAGCGAAACTTGAATGCCATCATCGCGCAGGCGCAAAAGCTGCTCAACCACGCCATCACTGGTCGACAGCAGCAGGCCCTCGGTAATTTCCACCGCGATGCTGTCACCGCCCAGCCCCCTGGCGGCGAGTTGGGCGATCCATGGTTGGTGCTGCGGGTTGGGGTTTTCAAACTGCACCGGCGACTTGTTGACGCTGATCTGAAACCGCGGGTGCAGTGAAGTGCGCCAAGCTTTGACCTGGTCTGCCGCCTGCTGAAACACCCACTCACCCAAAGCCACAATCAGACCGCTGCTCTCGGCCACCGCAATGAACTCGGCCGGGCTGATCAGCCCGCGCGTCGGATGCTGCCAGCGCACCAGCGCTTCGGCCTTGTGGATGGCACCGGTGGCGAGCGCCACAATCGGCTGGTACACCAGCCGAAATTGCTGTTCGGTCAGCGCCACGCGCAGGTCGTGCGTCAGTTGGGCGCGCAAGCGGGCGGCTAGTTGCAGCGCGGAGGTAAAAAAACTGTAGCGGTTGCGCCCGGCACCTTTGGCCACATACAGCGCCTGGTCGGCATTTTTCAGCAAGTCTTCAATCTCGCTGCCGTCGCCCGGGTACATCGTGACCCCGATGCTGGCCGAGATGAACACCTGCTCGTGGCCAAACTGAAACACCGCGCTGAGTGTGGCGAGCAGCTTGTGCAGCACGATTTCCAGGTCTTGTGGCGACTGCAGTTCGGTCACGATCACGGTGAACTCGTCACCACCCATGCGCGCCACCGTGTCGACCTCGCGCAGGCAGGCGGCAATGCGCCGGGCGGTCTCGATCAGCAGCATATCGCCACAGTCATGCCCCAGGGTGTCGTTGACTTCCTTGAAGCGGTCCAGGTCAATGAACAGCAGTGCCAGTTGCGAGCCATCGCGGCGACATTTTTTCAGTGCCTGCCCGAGCCGATCACGCATCATCCGGCGGTTTGGCAAGCCGGTCAGCGAATCAAAATGGGCTTGTTGCCAGATCAGCGCTTCGGCCGCTTTGCGTTGCGAGATGTCGGTATGCGTGCCAATCATGCGCAATGGCGCACCCTGTGCGTCCCGACTGATGACCATGCCACGGGTCATCACCCATTTCCAACTGCCATCGGTGCAGCGGATGCGGTGCTCGTTGACATAAGTGGGTGTCAGCCCGTCAAAGTGGGCTTGGCGATCCTGGTGGAGCCCGGCAACATCATCCGGGTGGGTGCGCTCGTCAAGCTCGCGGGCGTTGTTGCTGATGTCGGCCTCAGCCAGCCCATACATCTGCAACAGGTTTTTGGAAAAGTATTCCTGCCCGCTCGGAATATGCCAGTCCCAAACACCATCGCCAGTGCTTTCCAGTGCCAACTTCCAGCGTTCCTCACTGTCGCGCAGCGCTGCCTTGGCCCTCACATGCTCGGTGATGTCGGCAAAGGTGCGCACCATGCCGCCATCGGACAACAGCTCGGAGAGAACTTCAAGCACCCGCCCGTCGGTTGTTTCTCGCAGGTAATTCAGCGGCGGCTCGCCGACCCCGTGGGCCACGACAAACGGGCGTGCGTTGGCACTGACCAGCGTGGCACCGGGGCCGAAATCACCGCGGTCGTTCTGAAACTGGCTGAGTTGCGTTAAGGTCGGGCGACCTGCCAGAAAGGCCTGCGGCACGTTTAGCAAATTGCACACGCGCGCGTTGAATTCGATCACATGGCGCGCTGCATCAAACACCAAAATACCCTGGCTGATGTGGTTCAGCGTGGTTTGCTGCAGGCGGGTTTGCTCCTGCAGTTCGGCATTCAGCTCAGTCAGCATCTGCTCGGCCTGCTTGCGCCGGGTGATGTCGATATGGGTGCCGATCATGCGCAGTGGCGCACCTTGCGCATCACGGCTGACGATCATGCCTTTGGCGAGCAACCACTTCCAACTGCCGTCTTTGCAGCGCATGCGCAGGTCGGCCGTGTACACCGGGGTTCGGCCCTCCCAGTAATCGGCGGCGGCGGCCGCAATGACCGCGATGTCGTCCGGATGCACGCGTGAGATGAACGCGGCGTAACTGTGGGGCAGCTCGTTGCCCTGGTAGCCGATCAATTCTTCCCAGCGCGGCGAATGCGTTTGCTCGCCGCTAACCATGTTCCAGTCCCAAATGCCGGCACCGGTGCCCTCAAGCGCCAGCTTCCACGGGTTCTCCGGCTCGGGCGGGGTGACAGGGGTCGATAGTGGCTTGCTCATGTTTTATTGCTGCCAGGTTCAAAGGTATTTGCACGGGGCTCTCCCGTAAACAGTATCTCACGCGCAAGGCGCGCTGTCAGCAGCGGGCAGCAGCAATTGCACCCGCAATCCATCGGCTTTTGTCGATTGCACAAGGGCCTTGCCATCATGGCGATGGGCAATTTCTGCCACGATGGCCAGCCCCAGACCACAGCCACCGGCAAGCGTACTGGCGCGCCAGAAGCGCTCAAACACATGGGGCAACTCGTCGGCCGACAAGCCCGGGCCGTTGTCTTGCACTTCCAGCAGCACCTGCGTGTCCTGGGCGTGCACACGCAGCGTCACCTCGCTGCCGGCCCCGGCGTAGTTCAGCGCGTTGTCAATCAGGTTGTTCAGGGCTTCGCGCAGCAGCAGCGGTTGGCCTAGCACCCAGGCATGGTCGTCGCCGTCAAAACCCAAATCGATACCGGCTTTGATGGCGCGCGGGGTCCACTCGCGGGCGACCTCGCGGGCCAGCGCTGCCAGGTCCAGCGGCAGCAGTTTGACCTCAACCTCATTGCGCGCCAGCGACAGCAGTTGGTGCACCAAGTGGGCGCTGCGCTGGGCACCCGACAGCACCTTGTTTAGGCGCACCCGCAAGGCCTGCGGGTCGGTTTCGCTCAGGGCCAGTTCGGTCTGGCTGATCAGGCCGGCCAGTGGCGTGCGCAACTGGTGCGCTGCATCGTTCAAAAAACGTTTTTCTTGCCCCAGGCTGCGCCGCACGGCGGACAGCAACTGGTTGACAGCGCCGGCCAGTGCGTGCACTTCTTGGGGCGCCTGCGTCATCTCAATGGGTGACAAGGCCTGCAGGCTTTGCTCAAGCCGGTTGCCCAGTTGGGCCTGGAGCCGGGTCAGCGGCTGCAGCCCGCGCGAAATGCCGCCATACACCAACACGCTCAGCAGCACGCCCAGCAGCAGCAGCGGCGCCAGCATGTCGGCGATCAGCTCGGTCGTCAGGCGCTGCTGCACCGCCAGGCTTTTGGCCAACTGCACGCGCATGCGCTGGGGTGAGCCAGCGTCGCCATAGTCGACATCAAGCAGGGCCACGCGCATCGGCTTGCCATCCACTTGGGCATCGTACAAAAAGGCAGCGCTGCTGTATGCCTGCGCCAACCCGGCGGGTGCGGGTAATTTGCTGTTGCCGAGCAAAAAACTGCCCGCTGGCGACGACACCATGTAGCTGACCCGATCGTTTGGGTCTTGTTCGATGATGTCTTGCGCGGCGCGTGGAAAATCAATCAGCAGGCCCGAGCCAATCGGTTTGACCTGGCGCGCCAGCGAGCGCACCGATTGCGTCAACGATTGGTCAATGGCTTTTTTGGCGTAACTCAGGGCCACCCGGTAGGCCAGCGCGCCACCGACCAAAAACAGCACCAGTTGCGGCAGCAACAGCCACAGCAGCAACTGGCGTTTGAGTGACAAGCCTTGCCGTGGCGCGGGCAGCGGGCTGGCGTGGCCCG
>JBBQZI010000165.1:0-7439 GCA_038207855.1 Burkholderiales bacterium | reverse complement strand
CCCCTCGCACCCGGTAGCGCAGGCACTGCTGCAGTCGCTCATTAATTGGGGTCAGATAACGATTAATTTTTCTGAATCTGACTCGAATCAAAAACAATCGTTATCTGACCCCAATTATTTGGTTTGGGGGTTGGCTGCGCCCAGTGCCAACCAGTTTGGCCGCGTCAGCCCGACGACGGCTGCACATGTGCAGGGCGAGTTTGGCGACGACTTACTGATTCTGGATGGTGGTCCGTGCAGCGTGGGCATTGAGTCCACCATCATCGACTGCACCCGTGGCCAGCCGGTGTTGCTGCGTCCGGGTGCCATCACACCTGATCAGGTGCAGGCGGTGTGTGGTTTGAAAGTGCTATTGAAAGATGAGCTGCTAGCGCAAGCAGCACCTGCGCCCAAGGCTTCTGGCACGCTGGAGTCGCACTACGCGCCACGGGCTCGGGTGCGGCTGATGGATGCTGCCGAGTTGCAGCTGGCACTTGACGAGCTTGGCCGCCAGCGCGATCCGTTTCCTGGGGCTGCGGCTGCGGCTGATGCAGTCGTCTCGGCCGATCATTCAGCGCTGGCGCCTGAGCATCCGGGCATTGCGGTCTGGTCCCGTGCGGTGCTTGCCGTGCCCAACGGCCAGGTGCTGCATTTACCCATGCTGCAAGATGCGAGCAGTACTGCGCAGCAATTATTTGCTGTGCTGCGCGACTTTGACGCGCAAGGGGTGAGTCAAATCTGGATTGAAACCCCGCCAGAGATGCCCGAGTGGGACGGCGTGCGCGACCGGTTGCAGCGCGCGGCTTGCTGAAAGGTTTCTGGCGTAAAAAAGCCCCGGCTTGGCGGGGCTTTTTGCTGTCAGCGTTGGTGACTCAAGACATCAGAACTTGTAGCCCACATCGATGCCGTAAGACACTGGGTCGAGCGCGATGTCGAGTGTTTGGCCGGTTGAGAAATGGTTGGTGGTCTTCAGGTTGGACTTGCTGTAGTGCAGGTCGACAAACCACTTATCGTTGACCGCGATCGTTGCACCAATTTGCGGTGTCAGCGTCCACTTGCTGTCTACGGATAACTTGGTCGGTGGGCCGCCGGGGTTGGTAGTGGCGGTCAGCTTGCCACTGCCTTGCTCGTCAAAGAAATAGGCATAGGTCAGTCCCAAACCGACGTAAGGACGAAACTTGGCGTTGGCCTCCATGAAGCGGTATTGCAGGAAAACGGTGATGGGTAGCGCTTTTACTTCGGCCAGATCGCCGGCACCTTTCAGTGCACCGTCGCCAATAATTTTGTGAGTGAAGGGTAATGCAAATGGCACGTCTACCGAGATATGGTCGGTGTACATGTAGGTGATGCCGCCGCTGAGCTGGGTGTCTGAGCCGACATCAGCCTTGACACCGCCCAGGTAGGTTGGGGGCGACAAATAGCCGCTGTTGACTTGTGGATCGATGGTGGTCACCCCGACCCGCGCCATCCAGGTGCCAGCAGTTTGGGCAAATGCGGTGCCAGCGGTCAGCATGGCGGCAACTGCGATGAGCTTCAGTTGGGTTTTCATAGGTATTTCTTCTTGAAGTTCGTTGAATTACAGCCAGCCCGCCAGCACCAGACTCTTGGTGACCAGTTGTGCCAACAGCTTGTAGCCGTAAGGCGTCGGGTGCACGGTGTCGGCAAATAGGTAGTGTGAAACGTCACCGGTATTCACATTGCTGCTGTTGCACACCAAGGAGCTGCCCAATGCATTGGGGCTTGGCGCTGTCAGATTGCAGGCCGGTGTGGTGACATTGGTCAGCGCATAGCTGGCTGGGTTGACGGCCTGGTTGCGGTTGTCGGCATAGGCATCAACGATGATGACGCCGGGGGTGCCTGCCAATCCAGTTGTCAATTGTGTGTTGAAGGTGGTCACCATGGTATTGACCAGGCCCTGTGTGGCGGCGCTCTGCGCGTAGGCATAAGGTGTTTTGCTGACATCCGGCAGATTAACGACCGCGACGTATTTGGCACCCTTGGCCACGATCATGGCTTTCACGTAAGCCGCCAGTTCTGCGCCTGCAGTGCCCATGGCAACCACGGCTGCGGTTGATGCCTGGGTGGTGGCATCAGCCTGGCTCATGCCGCCGCCCATCAATGCCGCGATGGTTGGGGCAATGGCGGCCGCGTCGATAAAGACATCGTTACCGCCAGCCATTACCGTGACCAGTTCGGTGCCGGCAAATTTGCCACCCACAGCAGCCAGGTGGTTGCTAATCTGGGTGATCACGGGCACTGTGAGTTGTCCCAGCGTGGCGTTGGCGCCGCCCAGCAATTTATTGCCAGGACCGACCGGTTTGGTCACCAAGGAGCCGCCTTGTCCGTAGCCATAGCAGCCAGCGTGGTTGACCACCGGCACACTGAATCCTTTGGTGGCATCGCCGTCCAGGCCGGTTTGCGCCGGGCAGGGCGCTGGCAGACCGGCCTGCGCTGCAACCAGCGTGGTCCAGTTATTGGTTGGCGTGACATCGGCACCTATGGCACCAGCAATTCCGTTAACGCTGTAGAGGCCCCCGCCCAATGCGACAACCGTGCCAACCTTGTAGGTGCCGACGTCGCTCAAGCTGTCACCAAAAGACACCATTGATGTGAATTTGACAGCTGGCGCCTGATTGCCATCGCCCCCGCCCCCACCGCAAGCCGCCACCAGCAGTGCTGCGCCCAGCGCAGCTCCCAATAATTTAAATTGCCGCATCAAAAATCTCCAGAGTAAAAAAGAACGACCGTGCACTTATGTAACTCAAATGATACGGTTGGTTGCGATGTGCCGCTCATCGGGTAAACCCGTGGCTGTTGCGTTTTGTGCTCAAAACTATCGGTAGCGCAGCTTCATCAGCAAAATTGCCGCTGCCAGCGCCAGCGTGACGCAGTTGGCAATGACGATCGGCCAGGCCCCCAGTAGCAGGCCATAGACCAGCCAGCAGGCCACGCCCGCCGTGAAGACGCTGTACATGCCCAGCGATATGCCACTGACATCTTTGGTGGTGAAGGTGTGCAAGGCCTGCGGCAAGAAGCTGGCGGTAGTGAGCACGGCGGCCAGCGTGCCGATGAAATCAGTCAGGGTCATGAGCTTTATGAACAGAAAATGAACAGTGATTGTCGGCCACCGCTGCGGCGCTATGGCACCGTGGTGTCATTGATTGCCCAGTCCAGCAGGGCTTCCAGCGCGGGTCGGGCGGCAGCTGCGTTGGCGTGGTTGACGATGGCCACCAGTATGCGGGGTTTGCCGTGGGCGGTGTGCACATAGCCCGCGACGGCGACCACCCCATGCAGGCTGCCGGTTTTCAGGTGTGCACTGTAGGGCGCGGCCTGGCTGCGTTTGAGTGTGCCGTCTACCCCGACGATCGGCAGCGAGGCCATCAGCTCAGGGCTGACCGGCGATGCATAGGCCACCTGCAGCAGCCGGGCCAAACCTTGGGCGCTGATGCGGGCCTGGCGTGACAGACCCGAGCCGTTGTCAATGGTGGGCGCATCGGTTGGGCTGATGCGCTGCTGCCACCAGCGCTGGATCACCTCACGGGCGGCCTCACGCGTAGCCGGGATGTCCGGCAGGTTTGAGCGCGCCAGCGTCAAAAAGACTTGCTGCGCCATCACGTTGTTGCTGAATTTGTTGATGTCGCGAATGACTTCTGCCAACGGCGGTGAAGTCACTTCAAAGGTAGCTGGGCTGGCCGGAGCTGCGTCTTCGCGCACGCTACCGGTGAACTGCCCACCCATACTGCGCCACAGGCCTTCCAGGGCGCGGGCGTTGAAGCTGGCCGGGTCAACATAGGCCAACGGCCAGACTTTTTCACCGCAACTGCCTGGGTAGCTGCCAGCAAAGCGAATTTGCGACGGATCAGAAAAATCAGCTTTCAAGCTGCCCCGGTAGTCGCCACACGGCGCTAATGGAGCGCCGGCTTTACCCCGGGTCAAGGGCACGCTGGCGGGCAGCTTGACGCGCGCCAGCGGTGGGTCATATTGCACGTGCGCCAGGTTGGCTGCGATGTCGGGCGTGAAGGTCATCACCATTGACTTGTAATTGAGCAGCAGCGCATCGGGCGCGGCGTTGTAGGGGCGCAGCGGTTCGCCATCAAAGTCTGCCGGGTCACTTGCAACGGCAGCAAACGCACGGCGGTCCAGTACGATGTCGCCGTCAATGCGCTGCACGCCCATGCCTTGCACCCGGCGCAACAGCAACCACAGGCGCTCCAGCACCAGCTTGGGGTCGCCTTGGCCCTGGATGACCAGGTTGCCTTTGAGCGTGCCGTGGTTGTTCGGGCCCTCCAGCCAGACCGGTGTGCGCCAGCTGTAGGCTGGGCCGAGCAAGTCCAGCGCGGCGTAGCTGGTGACCAGTTTCATAGTGGATGCCGGGTTCATCGCCACATCAGCGCGATGGCTCAGGCGCGGCGCGCTTTGGCCGTCGGCATCAACCAGCATCAGGCTGACCGCATTCAGTGGCACCTGGGCTTGGGTCAAGGCGGTGGTGACGCTTGAGGGTAGGGCGGCGGATGCGCTTGCAAGAGGACTTTGGGCCAGCAGCGCTGTGCTGCTCAGGGCGCACACCAAGCAGATCCAGCGGGGCAATGATTTTGAGGCGAAAGGCATGACGCAATTATGCGGTGGGTGCCGCCACGGATAATCGCCCGATGCCCCAAACGCCCCGCCATCTACTCAGCCGCTTATCGCCGCGCACCATCGGTATCGCCGCAGCAGTCGTCACGGTGCTGATCTGGACCTCGTTCATCTTGATTGCCCGCGCCAGCGCTGACCCGGCGCGCGGCCATGTGCTGACCCCGCTGGACATTGCCTTTTGCCGCATTCTCGGCGCCGGGCTGATTTTGCTGCCGTGGGGCGCCTGGCTGGTGCGTCAGGATCGGGCGCGCGGCATGGTGGGGGCCTCCTGGCTGGGTATGTCGCCGTTACCGATGCGCATCACCGTGCCGGTCGGATTTTTTGGCGGTTTGTTGTATGCCTTGCTGGCCTACAACGGCTTTGCCTATGCGCCAGCACTGCACGCCTCAGTGCTGTTGCCGGGCAGCCTGCCGCTGTGGACGGCGCTGCTGGCACTGTGGCTGCTGCGTGACCGCATCACGCCGGCGCGGGCTTTGGGCGTGGGCCTGATCGTGGCGGGCGATTTGATGGTGGGTGGCTTGAGCCTGCTGCGCGCCTTTGATGGCGGCCAGGTCTGGCTGGGCGATGTGCTGTTCATGGTCGCTGCCATGTGCTGGGCCACGTACAGCGTGCTGGCGCGTCACCACGGGCTCAATGCGGTGCGCGCCACCATTGCGATCACGACCTTTGCGTTTGTGACTTTTTTGCCGGTGTACACGCTGCTGGTGTTGAGCGGCGTGGTCCACGGGCAGGTGTTCACCGCACCCTGGACGGACGTGCTGTTTCAGGCGGCATTTCAGGGTTGGGGCTCGGTGGTGATTTCGGGCATCACGTTTACCCAGATGATTCGCCACTTTGGCCCGGTGCGCTCGACCATGATCACGGCGCTGGTGCCGGGGCTGTCGGCACTCGGCGCGGTGCTGCTGCTGGGTGAGCCGCTGCACTGGAATCTGGCGGTGGGCTTGCTGTTGGTGACCGGCGGGATTTTGTTTGGTGTGCGTGCAGCGACACCGGCTACTATTAAAAAAGAAGCTACTCACGCTGGTTCTATAAGGGCTGGAGGCTGATTTGATGAATAACTTGAACCTGCTGGCCTTTGACACCAGCACCGAACACCTGTTCATCGGCGTGCAACGCCGTGGCAACGCGACAGCGTGGCTGCACACCGGGCCCGGCGGTGCGCTCACCTCGACCCATCTGATTCCGCAAATTCAGGCGCTGATGGCGCAAGCGCAACTGCGCTTTGAGGAACTGGATGCGATTGTTTTCGGAGCCGGCCCCGGCTCGTTCACCGGGCTGCGCACCGCCTGCTCGGTGGCGCAAGGGCTGGCGTTTGGCGCCGGTGTGCCCGTGCTGCCGGTTGATACCCTGCTGGCGGTAGCCGAAGAGGCGCGCGCGCAATTGGATGCGGGCGATGGCTTTCGCGTCACCGCACTGCTCGATGCCCGAATGGATGAGATGTATGCAGCAAGCTACAGTTTTAATAGTGAACTGTGGAGGAGCGACAAGGGCTACCGCCTGATAAAGCCTGAAAATTTCGCATGTAACGCGTCAAACGACGGCGACGAAGATGGCGTTGCGGGTGACGCCGTTTTGGCTGGCAACGTGTTTGCGGTCTACGGTGCGCGTTTGCCCGAGCGACTGACGCGGCGCATCAATGCCTTGCCTACGGCTGCCGCGCTGTTGCGCCTGGCACCGGCGCTGCTGGCTGCCGGCTGCGCCGTGAGCGCCGCGCAAGCGCTGCCGACCTACATCCGCGATAAGGTGGCGCAAACCACACGGGAGCGCGACGCAATCAAACTGGCCAATGCCGCGCTGGCAGCAAACGGCGTTGCGCCATGAACGCCCAACTGCAGCCGTTAGAAGTTCGCTTTGAGCCCATGACCGAGGCCGATCTGGACGCGGTCATGGCACTCGAACAGCGCGCCTACGCCCACCCCTGGCAGCGCAAGCATTTTGCCGACTGCCTTGAAAGCGGCTACCCGGCGCAGATGCTGATGGCCGGCGACTGTTTGCTGGGCTATTTTGTCGCCATGAAAGGCTTTGAAGAAGTTCATTTGCTCAACATCGCCGTGGCACCCGAACACCAGCACCAAGGCTGGGCGCAAGTGCTGCTGGACGCGCTGGCGCTGTGGGCCCGTGGCCAGGGCATTGCCTGGCTGTGGCTGGAGGCGCGTGCTGGCAATACCCGCGCCATTCATGTCTACAAGGCGCGGGGCTTTCGCTACGTGGGGCTGCGCAAGCAGTATTACCCGGCTAGCGGCGGCACGCGTGAAGATGCGCTGGTGATGAGCCTCAAACTGGCTGACGAAGATGGACTTTCAATCGGGACAAGTCTGAGAAAATCACTCCATGAGCCTTGATTTAGACCACCGCCAACGCGCCATGCTGGCCGAGATGGGTGTGCGCGTCTGGTGGCCATCAAGCACGGACGCGGATGAGGCCGAACAGCATCGGATCAGGGCCGCCGAGCAGACCCAAGATGCTATTGAATCGATAGCTATTGACGCAGGCGGTGAAAGGGCTATAGACCAAAAATATATAAATCAAGCGGTGCCTCTCGCTGTTTCGCCAGATGCCGCCCCAGAGCCGCTGGCAACTCCGTTGCAGGCCGCCAGCGCACCGTTGCCGCGTCACAAGCCTGCCACGCCGTATATTGCGCCGCCGATCGGCCCAACGGCGCTGCTGCCATTGGCAGGCGGTATTGCCAGCATGGACTGGCCAACTTTGCACACCACGGTCAGCCAGTGCCAAGTCTGCGCCATGTGCCTGGGCCGACGCGCACCGGTACTGGCCGTGCCACCGATTGATTGGCAGGCTGACTGGATGGTCGTGGGTGAGCCGCC
>JBBQZI010000164.1:0-7444 GCA_038207855.1 Burkholderiales bacterium | reverse complement strand
TCTTGCGGCCCACTGGCCACACTCAGGGCGGTCAACAGCTCTCGCAGGCGTGCAGCGTGCATGGCTTGAATGCCTGCCTTGCTACCCGTGGTGAAAAACGCTTCCAGCCCCTTATGCTTGAATGTGAGAATCATAATCTGTAAATCAATGGTTTACAAGTCAACCAGCCACCACGCGCAGTTTTCCCGGCTCTGCCTGGGCATCGAACTTAACCCCGGCCTGCTCCAAAATCCACGCTTCAATCTTTTCATGATGCACGCGAAGCAGGTCAAGCGGGCGGCGAATGTAGTTCTGCTCTCGCACGCCTTGCGGTGCATGGCCTTGTATCTGCGCACTGATGCCGCCGGGTATGTCCAGCCACTCGCAAAGGCTGGCGAACGAGCGGCGAAGCCCGTGCAGGGTCAGCACCAGCCCGGCAGCGGCACAGGCTTTGCGGTGGGCGTTGCTGGGGTCTACCAATCGGCCTGATGCGCTTCGGGTAGCCACTGCACCCACGGGCGCAGCCTGACCCTTGGCGGCGTGATACCGGGCGCGGCGTAGGGCGGTCTTGCCGTCTTGCTCCAGAATCAGCACACTAGAGAAAACCCACTCATTGCGGCGCGGTAGCCCTTCAATCAGGCTTCGGATAAAGGGTGTCAAGGGAACGGCGCGGCGGCCTTCAATCTTGTCTTTCATGTCAAGCCCGTTCCACTGAAAATTCACATCCTCCCACTTCAGCGCGGCCAATTCCTCGCGGCGGGCACCAGTGAGTAACAGGCATTGAAGGTAAGCACTGATGACCGGGTTTTGAATCTGGCGAACGTGGGCGAACCAAACCGGCAGTTGCTCGCGCTGCAACACGTCTTGGCGCACAGTAGGGCGGCCCAACACTTCCTTTGATTTTTTGGTTTTGGCTGGGTTTGATGTAACGATATGCCGATACTCTTTTTGCTCCAAGCACCAGGAAAAGAAAGTTTTCAAGCAGCTAAGGGCACGCCTTGAAACGCTCTTGCGGGTCTTTGCCTCAGTTGCGGCCCAATTTTCAATCACCTCCTCGGTGACTGCTCCAAGAGGTAAGCACATCAGTGGGTGAATGGGTCTGGCAATGGTCAACGTGTCGGGCTTGCCTCGTTTTGGTATCACGCCGCCGGTATCACCAAGCGTCAATTGGTCTTTGTACTGCCACGCGCCCCAATAAGGCTTGCGGGCGGCAACATAAGCACGCCAAGCCTCGCCAAAGGTCAAGGCGGATTGTCTGCCTGCTTCCAGCGCGGCGGCGGCTTGGCTGGCCTTGTCTGCCTGTTGCTGGCGCTCAAGCTCTCGCGGGTCGGTGCCACTGTCAATCAGCACGGCCAGGCGGCGGGCTTCGGTGCGGGCAGCGTCCAGGCTCCAGGCGCGAACGTCCCCAATGGTGCGCCTGATGGTCTGGCGGTCTAGCTTCGCCTCAAAGACAAACGACTTCGCGCCAGTGTTGGTAACCCGCACGCGCAGGCCGGGTGCCTTGGTGTCACGCAAAAAGGCTTGGGCCTTGGTGTCGGTGCGGCAGGTCAGGCGCTCGATTGCACCAGCGGTCAACTCGATTGCTTGCGCGGTGTCTGGCGCGTCTGTCTTTTTGGGTCTTGCCATGATTGATGCCCTTTCGGTGTAGCCACGGTGTAGCCAAAAACCAGCCCGTGTAGCCACTGTGTAGCCAAAAACACCCCATTTTGTGGAATATCAATCAACGCTGGCACTGTCAACCTGTCCAGTGCTTACGCTATAAGCTGTTGATTTATATTGATTGTATAGGTGTTAATCAACACTGGCAAATACTATTACAGGCGCATTCATAATGCTGATGTCGGTGGTTCAAATCCACCTATCACCACCAATAGACACAAGGAAACCGCACTATCAAATTGGTAGTGCGGTTTTTTATTTTTGTCTCTTACAGACTGTCTGCCGACTGCGATGCATCGTTTTGCGCTATGGGGTCAGCCCTCACACTTAACAAAATAGCCTGCGCCCGGAAATTTTCATCGATAGCTCAGTTGCTAGAGCGCCAGACAGCTAATCCGTAGGTCCCTGGTTCGAGCCCTGCCAAGCGGGTGCGGGACGCGAAACGCAAGCAACGGGAGTCAATACCTTTCGCCGATGATTCACTTGATGTCGCCGATGGTGAGGAACAGGCTGATGAATTGCCACGTCTAAGAAAACTGGTGGATAAACTCACTGGCGAAAACAAACAGTTGCGAAAAAAGTTGCGACTCTGCTTGATAGAACACTGCCGTCAATGCTCGGGCAAGAACCCATCAGATCGCTGCGATTCGGTCGAACTGCTGCGCCAATCATGCCTGCCAGACACCAAAGCCACCTTCGCGCAAGTCAATGAGGAATTGACGCTTCAGTAGGTTTTTATAGATTCGATGCCAAGTTGAAATGGTCCCGCTTGGCGGGCCGCAATCATCCAGCCAGCTTGTCGGACTTTGGCCGGATCAAGCATCGGGGCATCGGATACCAATCGTCCCCGATAGCTGGGGGCGAAGGCCGCCAACGGCAGATCAAGGGTACACCACTGCGCCAAAGCCGGGCAGAATTCAGCCTGATAGCTCACGCCATCAAAAGCATCGTCGGTGCGCAAATTAAGCTTGTAGCGCTTGCCGTCACCTAACACCGTGATTCTGTAGCCCACTATGCCAGGCGCAGCCAGAACTGCTGTGTTGGCTCTGATGGATGCAAAGCCGCCACGATTCTCAAGCGACACGATTCCCTCAAAAACGGCGTGTCCCTTGCCACTCAAGCGCATGCGGCTGCTGGACTTTCCTCCCATGACCCCATCGTTGATGGGGTGCCACTGCGCAACCGAGTTCGCAGCATCAAAACGTAGTTCAGGCAGCATCAATCGCAGTCTCCTGGGTATCAAGTTCGCAATCATGATTCAGATGGCAGATTGCGCCAGAGGTGCCAGTATTTCAGTGCAACGCGGTAGGTAGCGACTTGCACTCTGAGGGTGCTTTCAATGTCGCGTCCGTAACCACCGCCCATGACCATGGCCAGCGGCACCCGGTGTTGCCAAGCCCATTCAAACACTTGTTTGTCACGCGCTTGCATACCGGCATCGGTGAGCGCCAATCGGCCCAATCGGTCACCTTCGTGCGGATCAGCTCCCGCCAGAAAAATGATCAGCTCAGGCTTGAAGCGCTGTTCCAGTTGCGCGAGACCGTGTGTTAATGCACTTAGATATTCAGCGTCTTGGCAGCCGTCGGGCAATGCCAAATCACAATGACTATTTTGCTTGCGAACGGGGAAGTTTTTTGCACCATGCAAAGACAACGTGAATACGTTCGGGTCGCTGCCCAGAATGAAGGCCGTGCCGTCACCCTGATGCACATCCAGGTCAATCACGGCGACTTGTAACGGGTGACCCAGCGGTGCAATCTGGCGGCGCGCAGACTGCGCCTGCATCTGCCTTACCGCCACGGCAATGTCGTTGAAAACACAAAATCCACTTCCCTTATCTGGGTATGCATGATGGGTGCCGCCCGCCAAATTGGCTGCTACGCCTTCACCGCCCAGCGCTGTTTTTGCTGCTTGCAATGTGGCACCCACAGATCGAAACGCGCGTTCGACCATCTCTGGGCTCCAGGGGAAACCGATTTCACGCTGCTCTGCAGCGGTCAGTCCGCCATGCAGTACCGCATTGATATAGCGCTGGGTGTGCACCAGGGACAGCTCATCAATACCTGCGGCAATTGCTTCGCTGAACTCAATCGTGGGCATTTCTGCCTGCAAACGTTCACGCAGCATGGCGTATTTGGCCATGGGAAATCGGTGACCATCGGGCAACGGCAGTACAAAATGGTCGGCGTAGAAGGCTTGCATTGCTGTCCGTTGCGGGGCACCCGTGATTAATTGAGTCGTCGTGCAGAGGATTTCAGGTCTTCCATCAGGGGATCCGGACGACCACCTGCCGCCAAATGGTTTTTGTACCAGACGGTGAGGATGGTAGTAACCACTGGCCCAGGGCTTTGACAGACTTTCTCAAAATCCAAATCATTGAGTTTGCAGATCAGGCGAACGATATCCATGTCCAAATCGATGGCATCGTCAGCGCAGCGCCGAACCTTGAGGTCAGCAAAGGTGTAGCCCTCGGGCAATTTAAGTCTCAACGGCGCATCGGCGTGGTCAATTTGCATAAACTATTCTGAGGGGCAGGTGTTGTCGGTGAAGGCCATGATTGATCCAAAAAATGCGAACCAAACAGAATTGGCAGCTTTGCTTCGATCTGAAGCAATCGCGCTCGACTCAAGCAAGCATGTCCTTGAGTTCGCCGCTATCCATCAGTTTGGCAAGATCATTGGCTCCACCAATGAGGGTTCCCTTCACGAAGATGATGGGCAGGGTCGGCCATCCTGTCCAGAGTTTGAGCGCGTTGCGTCTGCGCCAATCGTTGAAATAGTTTCCGTATTCCAGGTACTGATAAGCTATACCGGCAGCATCAAGTGCTCGGCATGCTTTTTTGGGAAATGGATTCATGCCCATGCCAACCACCACGACTGGATTCTTGGCGATGGCAGACTGCACCTCAGACACAATCGTGCGCTCGTGGTTGGCAACCTTATTCCTGATGGCAGGGTGAATGTTTGATTCGGCAAGTATTGAGCGTGGCATGGTCATTCTTTGGATGTTTGGCTTGTCATTATGCTTTTGTCGTAAATTTCGAGTCAGACGGTGCGTTGATAGTCAGCACTTGGCAGGGCGCGACCGCTTTGATCACAACCAGTGGTGGTCGACTTTCAATATCAATCAACTTCAAACGATGGCACATCTCTGACCATCGGCTGTGAAAAAATTCACTCGGATCATTCGGCCACTGTCTGACCTGACGCTACTAAACTCACCGGCATGAACGTCGAGCCCATTGCCAACCTCATCAATCCTGTGGTGTCGTGCCAGCGGTCTTTACCTGCTGCCCACACAAAAATGTTGCTAAGTCCCACTTGAACCAAACAAAAAATGCCACTCCCGCAAACCTCCCCCTTCGCTCAGGAATGGATCACCCTGCAAAACAATTACGAGCAGTACGAAAAGTATGGCCTTCTGATCAAGCTAGCCAGCATCGCGCTGATTGTTTCCAGCCTGGTATTCGGGCTGAATTTGCCGATGGCCGTTTCGTTGCTGTTAATAATGTGGGTGCAGGAAGGTATTTTCAGAACATACCAATCACGCCTCGGCGAACGGATCTTGCGTCTTGAGCAACTCATTCGGCAAAGCTCGGGGCAGACTTCCTCAAGCTACCAGTTGCATACCGAATGGAAGGCCGTTCGTCCAGGATTCACCGGCTTGCTGGCAGAGTATGGCAAGAGCATGTTGCGGCCAACAGTCGCTTTTCCTCACGTTCTGCTGATACTGCTGAGCCTCGGATGGCCCATGCTTCGTTAAACGCAATGCACGGGATTACCTGGATCACATTCGGATGCGAGTAGCCAATTCACCCCGAACCCCACACCGAAAGAATAAATGATTGCTACAAAAGGTCAATGGATCCACCTTGAAACTTATGACGTTTTTGACATCGCCCAAGGCGCAGATGGCGCCAGTGTCCAATCTGGTTACCTATGCTGTCCATAAATCTGGGGCCATTCGCCCTATCAACCAGTAACTTGGTGTTGCTACTGGCTGCGCTTGTTGCTTTAACGACAGGCTACCTGATCGGACGCCGTCAGCAATCGGGTGGCATTGGCCATGTCTTATCCGACATGATGTTGCTGGGACTATTGGCGGCACGCATCGTTTTTGTTGCCATCTGGTTCGATATTTACCGTCATGTGCCATGGTCTATCTTGGATATCCGCGATGGTGGTTTTACGCCTTGGGCGGCTATCGTGACTGCGTTGTTGGTGGCCGCCTGGCACGGTTCACGCCGGGAGGCCTTACGAAAACAACTGATTCTGGGCTTGGCGGCAGGGATCGTTTCTTGGGGGCTGATGTTTGGCTTTCTACGGCTGCTGCAGAGCCCAGACCTTCCCAAGGTGGCATTGACAACGCTGACGGGTGAATCCATGGACCTTGCGGCACTTGCAGGTGGCAAACCAATGGTTGTCAATCTGTGGGCTACTTGGTGCCCACCTTGCCGACAAGAAATGCCTGTGCTTGCGAACGCCCAAAAACAGGAAGCCGATATGAGTTTTGTTTTTGTGAACCAAGGGGAATATGCACAGAAGGTTCAAAACTACCTCCTTGCCAGTCAGCTCAGTCTTGCCAACGTGGCGCTTGACCCTGGATCTCACCTGGGTCGGGAAATCGGGTCGATGTCACTGCCCATTACATTGTTTTATGACGCCAGTGGCCATATGGTCGACACCCATGTAGGCGCATTGTCTCCTGCTTCGTTAGCTGCCAAGTTGATGCGTTTGCGCGCACCTGCTGACAACTCAGCCAAGCATTGAATCATCAAGACTCAGTTGATGCATCATTAAGTTCGAAACCTATTCAAAAAAATCGCGGACCATTTATGCTGATTGGACTCGTACTTATCGCCGGACTCTGGGCTGGCCTGCAAAATGCGCTTGCTGGCGGTGGCTCATTTGTGACACTTCCCGTACTGATGATGACGGGCATGTCGCCATTGGCTGCCAACATCACTTCTACACTTGCCCTGTTTCCGGGGCAAGTGACATCCGGGCTTGCGGGTCGCCGATTGGTTACCGGTGCAGGTCGATTGCCATTTTGGGTGTTGTTTGTCATCAGCATCTTCGGCGGTGCGCTTGGCGGCCTGCTGTTGCTTAAAACGCCCTCGGCAATGTTCTCTGTAATGGTTCCCTGGTTGGTGCTGTTTGCTACTTCCGTATTTGCCTGGGGCAGCTTTTTTCGCAAGTCCGCTGAAACCAAGGTGCATCTTGGTCCGGTTACTGCTGCAACCGCGCAGTTTGTAATTGCCATCTACGGCGGCTACCGTTCTTGGAGTTTGTCTGACCATTGGGCTTTTTGTAAAACCTGTCTGAATGCAGTTATAGACCTCCCCATTTCCAACCACCTTCAGAATTCCATGAATGCTTTTTACAAACTGATTGGTGCGAGCTTCATCGCATTGACGCTGCAAGCTTGCGCTGTGGTGGCCGTGGCCGATGCTGCGGTGACAGTGGTGGCCACTGGCGTGAAAGTCACGGCAAAGGCGGTCGGGGCAGTTGCCAGTGCAGTAATCCCTGGCGGCAGTTGATTGAAATGACACGATTTTTTGCGGCTCAAGCGTCGGTAACTGCGCGCAACAGGTGCATTCAAGTTACATTGCCTGATGGCCGGGCAATGGCGACTTGGCCCATAAGCATAAGGAACCTGAAATCATGCAATTTGGATTCAACGGACTCATTGGTGTGCTGGTGCTCGCTGGGGACATTTGGGCCATTCTCAATATTTTTCAAAGCGCCGTCTCCAACGAAAAAAAATTGATTTGGATCATCGCTGTAGCATTACTGCCCGTTCTGGG
>JBBQZI010000163.1:0-7494 GCA_038207855.1 Burkholderiales bacterium | reverse complement strand
CCCCGCTCGTGAGCGGCTTGGCGCGTTGCAGGGCGGGCTGCAGCGATCGCGCCAATTGCTCGATCAATTGCTGGCTTTGGCGCGAGCACGTGAGGCGGATATGAGCCAGGCCGGGCCAGTCTCGGTGCGACAGGTGTGTCACCAGGTCATCGAAGACCTGATGCCCTTGGCGCAGTCCAGAAACATTGATCTGGGCATCGTGGGTGATCTGGATGCCAGCGTAATGGCCCAGGAAATTGATCTGAAAATTCTGGTGCGCAACCTGGTTGACAACGCCATCCGCTACACGCCGGACGCGGGCAGGGTGGACTTGCACATTCAAAACGAACAGGGTCGTGCGATGCTGCAAGTCATCGACACCGGTCCGGGCATTGCTGAAGTTGAGCGCGCGCGCGTGTTTGACCCTTTCTATCGAATTCTCGGTAATGACGAAGTCGGATCAGGTTTGGGCCTGTCGATTGTCAAGACCCTGGCGGACCGGATCGGTGCTGGGGTGGCGCTTCAGTATGCCGACGAGCAGCGTCAGTTGGGTCTGTGTGTCAGCGTGCAATTCGGCGCACAAGCAGCAACCCGATGATGACCTAAAGCAGCGCCGAAGGCCTATCAGCGGCCTCGACAACCTCGCGAATATGCTCGTGAACGATCTTTGTGAATTGACTTACATCATCTGCTTTAAGAAGATTCTCTTTGCGCAGGGTTGCAAAAAACCAGGAACAAAACTTACGTTCATCGGATGGCCATTGCTCGACTGAGAGTTGATTTTCTTTCAACCAGGGTAAGAGCTTTTCTATTTGAATTTCTTCCTGATCACGACGTGCATGGGTTCGCCTAGCGACATAGCTCAATGTAGCAATCGAACGATCCAAAAGTATCCATGGAAAATTGACGGCACTCATTGGTCCGACTCGAATTTCGCTGCTCGAAAAGCGAAATTTTTCTGGCATTAACTTGCGAATAGACTCAGGCCAATAAAGTGTTACGGAAATTTCTGGTTGTTTCTTCCCCAGCAGGTATGCCGATCCGAAGCCAAATGTTCCACCCAGTATTGTTCCGAGCAGGAGTGTATGTCCGGCGGTGAAAATGTCTAAGCTCCCACCAAGAATAGCGAGAGTAAGGGTTGTCGCAATGATTAACTGACTTCTACTCAAGCCGAGAAGGCTCCAAGTGGTTTCGCTGAATAGATCTTCGTCAATAATCTTGCTTGATTCACTGTTCGATTTCACCAAGTGGTGGTCGAAGAGCTTGATGATGGAATTATGCGCAAGGATTTCTATCGTCGCTATTTCCTTCTTAAATTGCAAACGCAAACTTTCAGCAGCAGACTTTCGAGCGGCTTCATCCTCCGTCAGTATGGGCTGCCCAATTGAATGGGAAAGACACTCCCGAATCATTGCAATGACGATAGAAGTTGCATCGTCTATTCGCGCTTTCCGTTGCTCTCGCAAAGCGAACTTTGCTTTTTGTAACTGAGGTTCCCATGATGCTTCAATAGTGCCCAACGCATCAAGCAAGCTCTCGCGGTCTCGATAACTTGCGCTGTGGGCGTTGAAATCGCGCACGATATTGAATGTCTGTTTTAGTGCAGATTGCCATTCCTTCGCGTGATTCTGCTCACCCGAATAATTGATCAAGGCGAGACGAGTGGCACCGGTCAAACGAATCAGTTCCAGCTCAGCCCGATAGATATCTGAAATCGCTTTGGATCCGTCGACAACATAGATGATCCCCGCACCATCAAGAATTGGCTTTAGCAGACGACATTCCGCGTCGAAATCTGGCTCATGTCGGTGGGCATCCGCAAACACTCGAAATTTTTCCAGCGGATCATCATCCTTGGGTGCCTTCTCAATCTCGTCGAGAACTTTACGAGGATTCTGGAATCCAGGCGTGTCATAGAAATCAACGAGGCCACCCAGACGGAAACTTTGCAAACCTACGGTTTCGCCGGGAAACTCAGATACCCGAATACTGTCATCCTGCATCAAGGTCGATAGAACCGAGGACTTGCCATGGTTTACTGCACCGACTACGGCAAATGACCGGATTGGATCTTCTATTGACATAGTTCTACCCCTGCTCTCAATCTTTGCACAGCGACAAATCGTGTCCAGATTTTCAGACGCGAATCGAGGTTGGCTCCAGCATCTCCCGTTAGAAGGACGATGACTTCTCCGTCTGGTTTGCCCGATGAGCTAAGCATTTTGAGAAAGCCTGCGATGGCGACGATCGGGTCTTGAGCTGCTGGCGCAACGACGACTACTTCGTCTGGCCGGGCTTGCAAGCCAGCGGCGAGCGAAGGTGACAAATTGTCGTCATCTATGCATGATGAAATGATTTGTTTGACCTGCCGCCCGAGTGACCTTTCAATGCAGTTCGCCACTTGCTCGTCACTCAAAGTGCTTGCGTCTGACTTTATGGCCAGTACATTCACGGGAAAACCAAGGGGATGGCGGGGGCTGACTGCGTCTTCTGGCGGCAATTCACCTGGCTCACGGCACTCCACCACAGGCTGTAGTGCTCGCCAAAGCGCATTGGCTTGTCGATGATTGAATGGCATATGTCGCAATCGCCAACGCAGCATACCTTCTAGGGTTACGACCATGATAAGCCGTGGAAGCAGTCCATAAAATGCGACTGCGCATAACAGGAAAGGCCACCAAGCATGCACAGATGAGGCATCAAGAGAAAGTGAGCTTTGCCCTCGGGCGACTTGCGTCGCAAGAACCTGCTGCATCGAAGGTGCCAATGAGTCTGAAATCCAGCTCCACGGGACGGCAATAACCTGAATAAATTTGGAAACAGTTGCAGGCAGAAACATATAAGTTGTTTGCCACCCAAACCGCAGTTCGGAAAATGGCAAGTAATAAAACAGCATCGAACCCAAGATGGCAAGGTTGAAAGCAATCGCGAAGGCCTGGGTCAGTTGAAGCAGTTGCAGCCCAATTAATGGACCTAGTCGCTCAGATTTCTCGCCAGTCTTTGCCAAGAAATAACGTACTTCAGTTCTTTGTTCGCCATTTAGCAGGCTGAGTGTCCTGGCGATTAAAAGCACCAAGCCTTTCATTGCTGATGTCAATGGGGAAAAGTTGAAACCAAATTTTCGAGCCATCAAGGCGGCTATAACAATCGCGATGACAGCAAGTTGCAAGCCAACGGTGACTGCGAGGAAAGATGCCGCGTTGATCGGATACGAACTTTGATTGGCTAGCAGTCCGGCTGTGGTTCCAACGCCGGTCAAACCGCCAAAGAGTACGGCCAAAAGAATGGCGTAACGGATGCCGAGTTGAAATTGGCTTCCGGTGGTCACCTCACCCGGAACCCGGACCTTCAACCAAGCCATGAAAACAGCTGAGCGATCATTGACCCGAACGCCCAGCGCGGGCTCAATTTGCTTTAAGAAAATTGAACGATCTTCTGATTTCGAATCATCGAATTTTTCAAGTGCAATTTCGAAATCTATTAAATTCGCGATGCGCCATTGATCGAAATTTCCATGTGCAACTGCATGAGTTTCGCCCTCCACATTGATCATTTTCTGCCCATCATAGGTTTGGTCGTCGTCGTCACTTCGGGATTCGCCAAATGTTGTTCATACCAGTTTTTTCGCCGCATCTCAGGTGGAATGCCGATGAGCAGCGCCAGACCGGGCTGTGTGTCGGCGTGCAATATGCCACGCAAGCAGCAACCAGATGATGGCCCAGGCGACCCCAAAGGTCCAGCCACCCAGCACATCGGTGGCCCAATGAACCCCAAGTACGACCCGGCTCAACCCAACCAGCATGGTCATCAGGCCGGCACTGGCAAGGATATAGGCGCGCTGCGCCAGGCGTGGAAGGGTGCTGGCAATCAGCGCGCCCAGGGTCAGGTAGACCACCGCCGACATGCTGGCGTGGCCGCTGGGAAAGCTCAGACTTGGCACCAGAAAATCCGCATAAGCCAGGTCGGGACGCGAGCGCCCGAACGCGGCCTTGAAAACACTGACGAGAGCCGTGCCTGACATGGCCGACGTGGCCATCAGCAGGGCGGTGCCCCGCGCGTTGTTCAGCAGCAGGTAGCCCACGGTTGCCATCGTCACAAGGGTGAGGACGACGGTGCTGCCCATGCCGCTCAAATCGCGCATGACATCCGTCATCACCGGGTGATCCACCCTGAGCGCCTGTGCCCAGCGGAGCAAGTACAGGTCAAATGACCGGGTCTCGCCTTCGACGACTTCGCTGCCCAGAGTGGCAAACACCAATGCCAGCGCCACCGCGGCAAATACCAGAAGCAGCGGTTGGATCAGGGATGGGTAGTCGCTGGGACGCGTTGCAGGCCGGTTAATCGTGCCGTGGGTCGGATCGCTGTCTTGTACCGGTGGTGTCAGTTTCATCGGTTGATGGTAGCGCCAGCGCGCCTGGGGCCAGATATTGGCCGGCTTAGGGCTTTCTTAAGGTGCTGGACCGGCGCCGTTTTTGACTCGTTGTGCCGCTACCATAGGCCATCAAGGCGCCACGGGTCAACTTTGAGGCTAACGCACTGGCGCCCACCTGGTTTGCTGCTGATGCGCGTGCGCTATCATTTTTATATTTTCTGGACGTAATGACATGAAAAATCTCTCTCCAACCCGTTACGGGCAGATGGCCCAACTGATTCACTGGGTAACCGCAATGCTGGTTCTGGTTGCCTTTATTTATGGCCTTGGTGGCTCGGAGCAGCGCGTATACCTTGCGGCGAACGATTTCGAGCGGCAACTGCACGAGACCCTGGGCCTGTGCGTGTTTGCCTTGCTGGCGCTGCGCCTGCTGTGGCGCCTGTTCGATACCCGGCCCAAGGAAGTGGCCCAATCGCGCCTGATGCACATCGTATCCAAGGCCGTGCAAGGTTTTCTTTATTTGCTGTTGTTTGCCGTGCCGGCAACCGCCATGGCCGGTGCCTGGCTTGAAGGGCATCCATTGACGCTGCTAGCCGGTTTTCAAATTGCTTCACCGATTGGCCTGTCGCATGCTTTAGGCGCAAGCATTGCAGAAATCCATACCTGGCTGGGCGATGCCATTCTGTGGCTGGCCGGGCTTCATGCTGCGGCGGCGATTTACCACCACGTTATGCTCAAAGACACCGTGTTGCTGTCCATGTTGCCGCGCTGGTTGCCAGTGCGCCAACGCCGGTGATGCAGCTTGATTTGATATTTCCTGAATGATTCAACCCATGATCGGCAGACAATGATTGGCAAATTAACCGGCACGCTCGATACCAAAAACCCGCCACTGGTCATCGTTGACTGCCACGGCGTCGGCTATGAGGTGTTCGTGCCCATGAGCACGTTTTACAACCTGCCTGAACTGGGCGCCAAGGTGAGCCTGCTGACGCACTTTGTGGTGCGTGAAGACGCGCAAATTCTTTATGGGTTTGCCACAACGCAAGAGCGCGAGGCGTTTCGGGAACTCATCAAGATCAGCGGCGTGGGGCCGCGCACCGCGCTGTCGGTGCTCTCGGGCATGAGTGTGTCGGAGTTGTCGCAAGCCATCACCTTGCAAGAAGGCGGGCGCTTGATCAAGGTGCCGGGCATCGGCAAGAAAACCGCCGAGCGCTTGCTGCTGGAGCTCAAAGGCAAGCTTGGGCCCGACATAGGTGTGGTGGCCAATGTGGCGAGCGACGCGCAAGCCGATATTTTGCAAGCCTTGATGGCCTTGGGTTACAACGACAAGGAAGCCGCCGCCGCGCTCAAAGCCTTGCCCAACGATGTGGGTGTCAGTGAAGGCATCAAGCTGGCTTTACGGGCACTTGCCAGATAACAAGAAAATATAGCCTCTAGCCCTTATGGATTAAGCGCGAGAAGCTATATAAATAATAGCGTTTCTGAGCGCTATTGCGCGTTACGCACCGGGCGCGCATTGACCGGTTGCACGGGCCTGGCGTTGCTGGGGTAAAGCTGCTGAAACAGGTGCAGCTGGTCTTTGCCAATTGGGGTCGGTGTTTTCAGCACCATCCACAGCACGCCCTCAGTGCAGGGCGGCGTGGTCAGTGAGCCGATGAACTGGTAGTAGCGCTGGTCTTTGGGCAGCAGTTCGTTGACATTGATGATGTCTGTCGGCAGGCGCACCCGGTCGTTGGTGTCGAGCGGCATGTAAGTCCACACTTTTTCCATCAGCGCATTGGTCACGCCAGGGTCAAGCAGCACCGCCACCACCGCCAGCTGACCATCGGCACTCTTGTGCACCAGGTGCGCCACCATGGCGAAATTGCGGTAGTTCACCTGCTCCTCGGATGGCGTATGAAAGTGAAATTGCACCAGCTTGAAAACCTGACCACGCACGGTCAATGTGTTGTCACCTTGCAGGTCTACCTGAATGGTGTGGCCGTTGTTGACCACGGTGCCGCTGGACGGCGTGTAGTTGAATTGCAGTGGTTCGGCTGGGCCGTGCAAAGTGGCTGACTCCTCGATATTGATCGGAGATTGGCGCTTGCCCACAGCACAGGCGCTGAATTCTGGTTTGAGCTTGCCCCAGTTTTGTGGACCGTTTTCACCTTGATAAGACCAGTGCACCTCACCACCATGAACATCGCCGCCGTGCGCGCTGGGGGCCTCTGGTGCGACTTCATGGCCAGTCATGGCAGCCGCTTTGGCCCTGATGTAATCACGGCTGGCACGCGGGTTCGCCGGGGCGTGGGCCACAGCAGGTGCACGGGCAACCGCAGCGGGTGCATGGGCAACTGCCGGTGCGTGACTGGTTGGTTCTGTGATGTCGGCCGCTGCTGCCTTTGACGTTGTCTTTGGTGCCGGTTTGGTGCCAGGCTTTTCCTTGATGACCAGAATCAGGCTCTTCTTGTCGATCAGTTTGTCTTTAAGCGCCTGGCGCAGATCACCGCCCAATGTCGAACCCGCCGGTGCCGGTGCTGATGCCTCCTCGGTGGGCGCGCTGGCGGTGGTCTTGTGCGGTGCAGCGCTTTTGGCCGGTTCATGCTCAGTAGCCGCTGCGTGCGCGGGTTGTGTCGCACCAGCGATCAGCGCCAGTGTCAGGCAAGCGGGCAAGGCCCAATGTTGCCAGCAGATGCGGGACGCGTGCTTGAACGGCAGGGGTGCCAGCAGTGCAATGGCTGGGGGACGGGTGGTTTTCATGGCGGTGCCTGGTTCGAGAGTAACCCGAAAAAAAGTCATTTATGTCACCTTATCGGCAGATTGCCGCGCTGGCTTGAATAGCAAGCCGGCAGGCTGGCGCTATAGTGCCAGCCTAACCCTGAAACCGAGCCTGCTGTGAGTATTCAAACCGACGATTTTGCTGCCCCGCCACCCAAACGGGTGGTTTCCAATGCGCCCGCTTCGCCCAATGAAGAGGCGGTTGAGCGCGCTTTGCGGCCCAAGTTGCTTGATGAGTATGTGGGACAGGCCAAGGCGCGCGAACAGCTGGAGATTTTCATCAGTGCCGCCAAGATGCGCGGCGAGGCGCTTGACCATGTGCTGCTGTTTGGCCCGCCGGGCCTGGGCAAAACCACGCTGAGCCACATCATTGCCCATGA
>JBBQZI010000162.1:0-7508 GCA_038207855.1 Burkholderiales bacterium | reverse complement strand
GGTGGCCTTGGCACGCTGTGCGACACGCTGAAAGGCAAAGTGCAGACGCTCGACTACAAAACCGTGCGTTACCCCGGCCACGGTGCCATCATGAAAATGCTGCTGCAAGAGATCGGCATGCAGCATGATCAGGAAACGCTGAAAAACATCTTGCGCAAGTCCATCCCGCTGACCATGCAAGATGTGGTGCTGGTGTTTGTCACCGTCAGTGGCGAGTGCGATGGCAAGTTCATGCAAGAAGTGTTTGCCCGCAAGATTTTTGCCGACCGCTCTGAGACCAACCCCATGAGCGCCATCCAGATCACCACGGCGGCCGGCATTTGTGCCGCTGTGGACTTGTTCCGCGAGAAAAAATTGCCCCAGCACGGCTTTATCCGGCAAGAGCAGGTGGCGCTGCCTGACTTGCTGGCCAACCGCTTTGGCAGTGCCTACCAGCAGTCGCGCCAGGTCGAGTCGATTGGTTAGCGGTAACAATAAATTTTAGTTAAAACAGGCTCTAGCCCTTACGCAACAAGGGTGAGCAGCATCTTTTTCAGGAGCACTCATGCACACATCTGTCACTGATCTCATGGCCTCTTTGGGCGTGGCCCCGCAGGCGCTGCAAGGGGGCGATCGGCCCAGCCTGTCGCCGATTGACGGTCAAGTGCTGGCCCAGGTTCGCGCGACACCCGTAGCTGATGTGGCCGCAGCCACCGGGCGCGCCCATGCCGCGCATCTGCGCTGGCGGCTCGTCCCCGCGCCGCAGCGTGGCGAGTTGGTGCGCTTGCTGGGTGAAGAGTTGCGTGCCAACAAACAGGCATTGGGTGAATTGGTCACGCTGGAGGTCGGCAAGGTTTCCTCTGAAGGGCTGGGCGAGGTGCAGGAGATGATTGACATCTGCGACTTTGCCGTCGGCCAGTCGCGTCAGTTGCATGGCCTGACGATTGCCAGCGAGCGCCCGGGCCACCGCATGATGGAAACCTGGCAGCCGCTGGGCGTGGTCGGCATCATCACGGCGTTTAATTTTCCGGTGGCGGTATGGGCCTGGAACACCGCGCTGGCGCTGGTGTGTGGCGATGCCGTGATCTGGAAACCATCAGAAAAAGCCCCGCTGTGTGCGCTGGCGGTGCAGGCGCTGTTTGAGCGCGCTTGCCAACGCTTTGGTCAGCCGGAGTTGACGCGCGACCTCTCGCAAGTGCTGCTGGGCTTGGCGGATGTCGGCCAAGCGTTGGTTGATGACCCCAAGCTGGCGTTGATTTCCGCCACCGGCAGCACCCGCATGGGCCGTGCCGTGGGCCAGCGTGTGGCGGCGCGCTTTGGCCGCAGCCTGCTGGAGCTGGGTGGCAACAACGCCATCATCGTGGCACCCTCGGCTGATCTGGACATGGCAGTGCGCGCCGTGGCCTTTGCCGCTGCCGGTACTGCGGGACAGCGCTGTACCTCGGCGCGGCGCCTGATTGTGCAGGCCAGCGTTTATGACGACCTGCTGGCGCGACTGAAAAAAGCCTACGCCAGCTTCAAGATCGGTGTGCCGCATGAAGCTGGCACCCTGCTTGGGCCGCTGATCGACAAAGCGGCGTTTGACGGCATGCAAACCGCACTCAAGCAAGCCCGCGAGCAAGGCGGTGTGGTGAGCGGCGGCGAGCGTGTCTTGCAAGAGCGCTTTCCGGATGCGTATTACGTCAGCGCGGCACTGGTCGAAATGCCCGCGCAAACGGCGGTGGTACGCCACGAAACCTTTGCGCCGATTCTTTACGTCATGAAGTACCAGACGCTGGATGAGGCGGTCGCGCTCAACAACGACGTGCCGCAAGGCCTGTCGTCCGCCATCTTCACCACCGATTTGCGCGAGGCCGAAACCTTCATGTCAGCGGCCGGCTCAGACTGCGGCATTGCCAATGTCAACATTGGCACCTCCGGGGCTGAAATTGGCGGCGCTTTTGGTGGCGAAAAAGAAACCGGCGGCGGTCGTGAATCTGGCTCGGATGCCTGGAAAGCCTATATGCGCCGCGCCACTAATACCATCAATTACTCGAATGCGCTGCCGCTGGCGCAAGGGGTGCGGTTCGACCTGTAATTCAGTCTTGGCTTATGCTTGAGCCCTTTAAAAGCTAAAGGGCTCATAGATCATGCTGAATCTGAAACTGTTCAAGTCGCTGCTGGCAAGTGTGTTGCTGGTGGTATTGGTGTCTGCTTGTACCGAGGCGTCTGGGGTGGATGTCACACAGGGGGCGACCATGCAAAGCCAGGGTGCCCTGATGATTGATGTGCGCGAGCCCGACGAATATGTGCAGGGTCACGCCCCGGGCAGCACCTTGATCCCGCTGGGCCAGCTTGAAAAACGCTTGTCCGAAATCAGTGCTTACAAAGACAAGCCGATCACCCTGATCTGCCGTTCTGGCAACCGTTCTGCTTCGGCACTCAAAGTGCTTGAAAAGGCCGGCTTCACCGGCGCGGTCAATGTGCTGGGCGGCATGAACGCTTGGGCACGTGCCGGGTTGCCGGTGCTGGTCGGTTCGGCTTCAAGGTAAATCGGGCTGTAGCCCTTATCAATACTGCGCAGTAAGCTATATAAAAAATAGCGTTAAGTTGGTGCGAAGCGAGCTCTGAGGTCGCTGATGATCGCGCCCGACTCGTAAATCCATTGGCTTTGCCCGCTGGCATCGGTGATCTTCAGGCAGGGCACCTTGTAAGCGCCGCCGCCTTGCTCCAACTCGGAGCGGTTGGACAAGTTGTGCTGCACATCGCGCTTTTCAACGGCTAGCGACAGGCGGCGCATCTCCTGGCGCACCTTGATGCAAAACGGGCAGGTGCTGAACTGGTACAGCGTCAAGCTTTGGCACTGCTGGTCAACGGCCTGCTGCGCCGCGGCAGAGCGCACCACGCCGCGTGGTCGGCTGAGATATTCCCAGATCAGCATAAAAGGCCCCAGCACGATGCGCAGGGTTTTGAAGAAGGTTCGGATGAAAAATTTCATGTGATATTGGAGATTGTGTGAGGGGCCAAATTTAAGGCGCAAGGCCCAGATCACGTTCATGATAGTGGCAAATTCCGGATTGCCTTGAGGTGACAGTGCTTGGTCCAAACCTTCACGAGTCAAGCTGGCGTCCCGAGCCAGCGGGGCCCCATTGGGTGATGAATTCCTGCGGGCTCATTGGGCTGGATGGTGTGGTGCAAGCTGCGCCAGCCAGACCTCAATTTCCGCAATCGCCTGGTCGGTGGCTGCGCTCAGGGCGTGCACGCCGCCGCTGGCATCCGGCGTGGGCGCTGGCTGCTGCACGATGAAGCTGCGCTGGGCCAGCAGGGCGTCGCCTGCGCTGCTGCGCTGCGTCACGGTGGCGCGCAGGCGCAGCAGGCCACTGCTTTTGACGGGGGTTTCAAACAACTGGCTGAATTCTTCCAGCTCCAGTCGCAGGTTCAGCAGCGGCTCGGCCTTCAGTGCAGATGCCGCTCCAATGATCTCGCCAGGGGCGATGACGGCGCGGTGCAGACCCAACTGGGCACGCAAGCGCTGGTCCAGCAATTGCGCCGGTGGCATGCTCCAGCGCGCCAGCGTGTAGGGTTTGAGCTGCTGCGCATCCGTGTAAGCCAGGCGGTATTGCACGGCGATGCTGTTGAGCGCAGCGCTGGCTTGCGGTGTGCTGAGTTCCAGCGGCGGCAGGTGGTCGTTGTGGCTGTCGGGCTCGGTTTGCAGCGCGCCGGGGCCAAAGTCGTACACCTCCGGGGCACTGCCCGTGCGCGGTAGCGTGCAGCCGCCCAGTGCCAGGAAATATATAAGAAATAGGCCTCTAGCCCATGTTTTATATGCGTAAGTAGCTATTGATTTCATAGTATTTATTGAGACGGTTGTGCATCGGTCTTGGTCTTGACGGGGTCGTGGCGGCGTGTCTGCGTCAGTGCCCTGTTATTGCCTTGCGGCGGCGGGTGCGCTAAAGCCGGGCTCGCCTGGTCCGGGCGGCAGGACGGGTTTACCCAACAAAATGGCCTGCGGGTTGTCGTTCAGGGTTTGCGTAAGGTCGCCCAGCCGGTGGGTGGTGCGCGCTGCTTCTGCCACCGCCTGATTGACCTGCGGCAGCGTGTTGACGCGCAGGGTTTGGCCGGTGGCCACCAGAATATCGGCACTGCGGTCGAGTTGGTCGAGTGTGCCGCCGGGTGCCGACATGCGCTCGGTCACTTGCCTGAATGCGCGCGCCGAGGCACGGGCTTCGTCAGCGCTGTCGCCGACGCGCACCGAGGTGGCTTTGAGCGTGGCAACGGTTTCACGACCGGCCTGGGCCAGTTCGGGCAGGGTCTGGCGCGCCTGCGCTGAGAGCTGTTGCACGTCAGATGCGGCTTTGCCGATATTTTCCAGCGCCGTCGTCACCGCCTGCTGGTTCACCGGTGACAGCAGCTGGTTGAAGGCTTTGGTGGATTGCTCCAGTTGGCCCAGCAGACGCTCGCCCTGCTCGGTCAGGGTGGTCATCAACGCCGGTTTGAGGGGAATGCGCCCGGTCAGTGGCGCGGGGGTTGGCTCGCCATGGTCGTCAAGCTGCACATAAGCCAGCCCGGTCACGCCCATGTAGCCCAGGGTCGCAAAGGTAGCGGCACTGATGGGCGCTTGGTCGTCCACGGCAATCGTTACCAGCACTTGGTTCTTGTCTTGCGGATCGAGCCCCATGGCGGTGACCTTGCCGACGGGCACACCATGAAAGCGCACGCCAGCCTGCGGCTGCAGGCCACTCAAGGAGACCTTGCCAGCCAGCTCAAAAATCCGCATGGCGCGGGTGTCGCGCGTCAGCCAGACGGCGGTGCTGATCAACATGGCAGTTAGCAGCAGCACAAAAGTGCCAGCCGCCAGCGCGTGAGATTTGTTTTCCATAAGTTTGCTTGCTTGTTCGCCTTTTTAACCTGCTTTGGCACCGGTTTGCAATAGGGCACTGGCGCGCAGGCCGCGTTCGCCCAGAAAAAACTCTTTGATGAACGGGTGCGGCTGCGCCATCACAAACGCGGCGCTGCCCTCGGCCACGATGCGGCGGTCGGCCACCACGGCGATGCGGGTGGACAACTCCAGGATGGTGTCGAGATCATGGGTGACCATTACCACCGTCAGGCCCAGTTCCTGGTGCAGGGACTTAAGCAACGCACAAAATTCGTCGGCACTGCCGGGGTCCAGACCGGCGGTGGGTTCGTCCAGCAGTAGCAGTGGCGGGTCCATGATCAGTGCACGCGCCAGCGCGACGCGCTTGATCATGCCGCCCGACAAATCAGCCGGCATCTTGAAGGCGGCCGACACATCCAGCCCGACCATTTGCAGCTTGACCATGGCAACGTCCTGAATCAGATCAGCCGGCAGGGTTTTGAGCTCACGCAGCGCAAAGGCGATGTTGTCGATCACATTGAAGGCGGAAAACAGCGCACCGTGCTGAAACAGCATGCCGACCCGGCTGGCTGCGCCTTCGCGACCAAGTTGTGCGGCCGGTTCGCCCAGCACCGTCACGCTGCCACGGCTAGGCACTTCGAGCCCGAGCATCTGGCGCAGCAGCACGGTTTTGCCACTGCCCGAGCCGCCGACGATCGACAACACCTCGCTCCGGTTAACCGTCAGGTCCAGGTCTTGGTGAACCACCGCATCGCGCCCGGCTTCGTGAAAAACCGACCACAGCTTGTCAATTTGCACCACGGCTTGGCGCGTCACGATGGCGGGCTTTCTGTTGGTGGGGTTCATATGCCGACGTTCTTGAAGATCACGGCAATGGCCGCATCGACCAGCAGCACCACGGTGATGCTGGTCACCACCGAGGCCGTGGTACCGCGGCCCAGGCTCTCGGTATTGGGCTTGATGCGCAGGCCGTAGTGGCAGGCAATCAGTGCAATCAGCAAGCCAAACACCACCGACTTACCGACGCCGAGCCACAGGTTGCCAATCTCGACCGAGTCCGGCAGCGTGGCAAAGAAATAGGCCGGGTTGACACCCAGCACGGCGTCAGCCGCCAGCATGCCGCCCAACAGCGATGCCGCTGTGGTCCAGATGCTGATCAAGGGCATGGCAATGGCCAGCGCAATGGCGCGTGGCAACACCAGCCGGTAGCCTTGGGCAATGCCCATGACGCGCATCGCGTCCAGCTCTTCGGTGACGCGCATCACGCCAATCTGCGCGGTAATCGCCGAACCGGAACGCCCGGCAATCAAAATGGCCGCCAGCATCGGCCCGAGCTCGCGAATCAGCCCGATGCCCAAAATGTTGACAATGAACGTGTCGGCACCAAACTGGCGCAACTGGCGCGACATCAGGTAGGCCAGCACGATACCGATCATGAAGCCCACCAACGCGGTAATTGGCAATGCCGTGGCCCCAATACGGTACAGGTGGCCTGACACATCACGCCAGGGGCCACGCCGCGGCGCACGCGCCAGTTTGACGGCATCGAGCAACAATTGCCCGAGCAGCTGCAGCAGGCCTTTGGCATGGTCAAGCATCATCCAGATGATTTCACCCAAGTGTAAAAAAGCCGTCATGACATCAAAGCGGGGCACTGCAGGCACCTGCGTGGTGTAGCGCGCCACCCGTTCCAGCATGACCCGCTGGCTGTCGTTGAGCGCGATCTCCGTGGGCCATTGGTGGCTCCAGGCGTTCCACAGCAGCTGTGCGCCAATATGGTCAAGGCGCTGCACGGCGGTCAAATCCCAAGCGCACGGGCTGATCTGTGCAGCGGCCTGGGTGCAATCGGCCACAGAGCGGGTGATGCGCGCCCAGTTGGCGGGCTCAGCCAGTCTTGCTGCGCTCCAGCAGCCAGCCAGCAGCGCACGGCGGCCAGCATCAGTGGTCTGCAGGGTGAGTGTCGGGGCTGGCGCGGTGTCTGGCATGGTGTTGGGGTGCAGGTGCGCATCGTAACGGCAATCAGGAGGAGACAAATTGCGTTTGATGCGACAGTGCTTGCGGTCCAATCCCTCTGGTTTTAGTGGACACCCTTGATGGGTCAGGTGCCTGTGGATGAAACTGAACCAAAATTGCGGACAATGAGTCATCACACTAGGAGAAAACGAATGGGAACGATGGTAACTTTTCAGCGCCCGGATGGGCAAAGCATACAAGGCTACCTGGCCGAACCGGTGCAACCAGCGGGGGCTCCGGCCATCGTGGTGATTCAGGAATGGTGGGGACTCAACGACCAGATTCGCGGTGTGGCCGATCGTTTGGCGGCGGCCGGCTATCAAGCCCTGGTGCCTGATCTATACCGCGGGCAATCAACCGTCGAGGCCGAAGAGGCCCACCACCTGATGGACGGACTCAATTTTGGTGATGCCGCAGCGCAAGATATTCGAGGTGCCGTGCAATTTTTGAAAACCCGTGCGCCTAAAGTTGGCGTGACGGGTTTTTGCATGGGCGGTGCGCTCACGCTGTTGGCGCTGACGCAGTCACCCGAAATTGATGCCGGCGTGGTCTGGTATGGCTGCCCACCGCTGGACTACATTGATGCCAGCAAAATTCATGCGCCGCTGCAAGCGCATTGGGCCACGCAAGACCAGTTTTTCACGATCGACACCATCGA
>JBBQZI010000161.1:0-7518 GCA_038207855.1 Burkholderiales bacterium | reverse complement strand
CGCCGGTCGGCCCATTGCGTCTGGCGTTTGCCAAGCCTATCAAAAAGTTTGATGGCGATAAAATTCAAACCATGCAATTTCAAATCGGAACGAGTTTCTAATGAACAACTTTACACGTCAGATGGGTATTTTGCTGGTCAGCGGGCTGTGCCTGCTATCGGCACAGGCACAGGAAGTGCATATCGGTTTTGTCAGCACCGATCGGGTGCTGAAAGAGGCCAGCACCGCCAAGGCGGCGCAGGTCAAGCTAGAGCAGGAATTCTCCAAGCGTGAAAAAGAGTTGACAGACCAGGGCTCAAACATCAAGTCGATGGCCGACAAATTTGAGCGTGATGCGCCCACTTTGCCGGAGTCCCAGCGCCTGGCCCAGCAAAAGCAATTGCTGGAGCAAGACCGTGACTTTCAAAGAAAGCGTCGCGAATTTCAGGAAGACCTGAACGCCCGCAAAAATGAAGAGTTGCAGTTGGTTATCCCGCGCGCCAACAAGGTCATCAAGGATATTGCGATCGCTGAAAAGTATGATTTCATTTTTCAGGATGCCGTCTATGTCAACCCCAAACATGACATGACTGACAAAGTGATCAAGGCACTGAACACCTCGTCAGGTAAATAGGTTTCGCTGAAGGCTGGAAAGGCGTGCCCCTGCGCTTAGACACGATTGTTCGGGCGCTTGGCGGCGTATTGCTGGGTGATGCTGAGCTTGTTATCCATGGTTTGGCACCCCTGGAGACGGCTCAGCCTGAGCAACTGAGTTTTCTCAGCCACCCCAAGTATCAGAACCAGTTGGCAAGCTCCAAAGCGGGGTGCGTCATTGTCAGCCCCGGGTTTCAGGCGCTGGCGCAGGCGCGTGGCACCTGTATCGTGACCGATGATCCGTATTTGTACTTTGCCCGCGTGACGCAACTCTGGAAGAAGCGGCTTCCACACGCTGACCGCCCACTCATTCATCCCTCCGCTGTCATTGACCCGCAGGCCATCATTCATCCGACCGCGCGTATTGGGCCCTTGTGCGTTGTTGAGCAAGGTGCGGTCATTGGTGCCGACACCGAACTCAAGTCGCGCGTCACAGTGGGTGATGGCTGCAGCATTGGCCAACGCTGTATCGTTCATTCAGGGGTGGTGATTGGTGCCGATGGTTTTGGTTTTGCCCCCAACGCGGGGGCTTGGGAAAAAATTGAGCAATTGGGGGCGGTGCGCATTGGGGACGATGTTGAAATTGGGGCCAACACCTGCATTGATCGGGGTGCGCTGGCAGATACGGTGATTGAAGACGGCGTCAAGCTCGACAACCTGATTCAGATCGGCCACAACGTGCATGTGGGTGCGCATACTGCCATGGCAGGCTGCGCCGGCGTGGCGGGGAGTGCGCACATTGGCGCGCATTGCACGGTAGGTGGTGGGGCCATTGTGCTGGGACACTTGAGCCTGGCTGATGGGGTCAATATTTCGGCAGCCACGGTAGCCACACGTTCGATTCGCAAGCCAGGCCACTACACCGGCATGTTCCCGATTGACGAGAATGCCGCCTGGGAAAAAAATGCGGCATCACTCAAACAGCTCAGTAGCTTGCGCGAGCGTGTGCGTGCCCTTGAGGCCCAACTCGCTGCGCTTATTTCAGCACCGAATCACAACTAAAAGGAACAGTCGTCATGATGGATATTCACAAAATATTGAAGCAGTTGCCGCACCGCTACCCGTTTTTACTGGTGGACCGGGTACTGGCCATTGACAAGGGTAAATCCATTCGGGCCCTGAAAAATGTCACCATCAATGAGCCTTTTTTTGAAGGCCATTTTCCGAGTCGACCGGTAATGCCAGGGGTGCTGATGCTGGAGGCCCTGGCGCAGGCTGCGGCGCTGTTGGCTTTCGACACGCTCGATACGGCGCCAACCGACGACATGGTGTATTACTTTGCCGGTATAGATGGTGCGCGCTTCAAGCGCCCCGTGGGCCCAGGTGACCAGTTAATCCTGGAAGTCGAGTTGCTGCGCATGAAAGCCGGTATTTTTAAGTTCAATGCGAAAGCGCTGGTCGACGGCGAGCTGGCGGTTGAGGCCGAGTTGACTTGCGCCATGCGCAAAATTGCCTAAGGGGCTGCGCTTGACTGCCATTCACGCCACGGCCATTGTTGACCCGGCTGCCGAGCTTGACAGCTCGGTCACGGTTGGGCCTTACAGCATCATCGGGCCGCACGTCAAAATTGGCGCAGGCACCACAGTTGGGCCGCATGTGGTGATTGAAGGCCACACCACCATTGGTCGCGACAACCATATTTTTCAGTTTTCATCGCTGGGGGCGATTCCGCAAGACAAAAAGTACGCCGGTGAACCATGTGAGTTGGTCATTGGGGACCGCAATACGATTCGCGAGTTTTGCACCTTCAATATCGGCTCGCCCGGTGATGTCGGCGTGACCCGGGTTGGCGATGACAACTGGCTGATGGCCTATGTGCACCTGGCACACGATTGCCAGGTCGGTAACAACACTATTTTTGCCAACAACTCGCAGTTGGCGGGTCACGTGCAGGTCGGTGACTGGGCGATTTTGGGCGGCTTCACGGTGGTACACCAGTTTGTCAAAATTGGCGCGCACAGCATGACGGCCATGTGCACGCTGCTGTTTGCCGATTTGCCGCCGTTTGTCATGTGCCAGGGGCAACCGGCTGCGGCGCGCTCAATGAACTTTGAAGGCTTGCGCAGGCGTGGTTTTACGCCCGAACGCATTGCTGCCGTCAAGGCCATGCACAAAGCGCTGTACCGGGACGATCTGACGCTGCAGATGGCCATGGAACGCATTGCCGGTTTAAGCGAAAACCACCCTGAATCCATACCAGACGTGCAGATGATGCTGTCATTCCTGCAGCAGGTGTCACCGCAGCGGGGCATTGTTCGATGATTTTTCAGGCATGTTTTGTCCTTGTCGACGGTTGCGCTCTGAACCCGCAAGACAGGCTCCCTGAGCAGCCTCCTCATACTGGGGTACCAGAAATCGTCAGCCGCCCAGAGAGCCTGTCTCGCTAGCGCTTGGGCTCTCATGCTGAACCGTTTAAAAAAGCTCAATGCAGCGCTGGTCGCTGGTGAAACCTCTGGCGATTTGCTGGCCGGCTTGCTGTTGGACGGCATGCGCACACGCTGGCCTGAGTTGAACAGCTTCGGCATTGGCGGCCCGCAAATGGCTAAGCGTGGTTTTGAGGCTTGGTGGCCGCACGACAAGTTGTCGGTACATGGTTTTGGCTGGGAGGTGTTGCGCCGCTACCGCGAGATTGTTGGTATCCGCACGCAACTAAAAAATCGCTTGCTGGCTGACAAACCCGATATCTTTATTGGCGTCGACGCGCCCGATTTCAACCTGGACCTGGAAGCTGCACTGAAAGCTCAGGGCATCAAAACCGTGCATTTCGTCTGCCCCTCGGTGTGGGCCTGGCGGCCTGAACGGCTGGAGAAAATCAAACGCAGTGTTGATCACGTGCTGTGTATTTTTCCGTTTGAACCCGCCTTGCTGGCGCAGCACGGCATTGCCGCCACTTACGTCGGCCACCCGCTGGCCAATGTGATCCCGATGCACAGCGACAAAGCGCAGGCCCGGGCGCTGCTGGGGCTGCCGCCCGATGGCCTGGTGATAGCGCTATTGCCGGGCAGTCGGGAATCCGAGGTGAAACATCTGGCTTTTAGGTTCTTTCAGGCCGCAGCCCTTATAAAACATGCGCAGCCTGCTATTCAATTTATTGTGCCTGCGGTGCCTGCGTTGAGAGCCAAAATCGAAGCGGCAGCCGTTGCCAGTGGTATCGCAGCGCACTTGCGCATTGTCGATGGCCAGTCGCACACGGCGTTGGCCGCCTGCGATGTGACGCTGATTGCCAGCGGCACCGCCACGTTGGAGGCGGCCTTGTTCAAGCGCCCGATGGTGATTGCCTACCGCATGAGTGGGCTGTCATGGCAGATCATGCGGCGCAAAAAGTTGCAACCGTGGGTGGGCCTGCCCAACATTCTTTGCCAGGACTTTGTCGTGCCAGAGTTGCTGCAGGACGCCGCCACGCCCCAGGCGCTGGCGCAAGAAGTTTTGGCCTGGCTGGATGCTGCAGCCACGCAGCCTGAGAAAATACGCCACCTTGAGCAACGCTTTAGCGCGCTGCACACCGAATTGTTACGCGACACCCCAACCCTTGCTGCCCATGCCATCGCCAACCTCATTGAAGCCTAAAGCCCGCAAAACCGGCAAAGTCCGCCAAGCCAGCATGCAACAAATTGCTTTGCAGTGGCGGGTCAATGGCCTGATTGCCGGCGTTGACGAAGCCGGTCGTGGCCCGCTGGCCGGGCCGGTGATGGCGGCTGCCGTGATTCTGGATGATCTTCATCCGATTGCAGGCCTAGCAGACTCCAAGCAGCTCAGCGAGCGCAAGCGCGAAAGCCTGTTTGATGAAATTCGTGCCAAAGCACTGTGTTTCTCGGTCGCACAGGCCAGCGTCGAAGAGATTGATGCGTTGAATATTTTGCAGGCTACGCTCTTGGCCATGCGCCGGGCGGTTGAGGGTTTGCGTTTGTCGCCAAAACTGGTGCTGGTCGATGGCAACCGCTTGCCAGCATTGACGATGCGCTGTGAAGCCATCGTCAAGGGTGACGCATTGATCGCCGCCATATCCGCTGCGTCAATTTTGGCCAAGGTGACGCGTGACCGCTGGTGCCAAGACTATGACCTGCAATTTCCTGTCTATGGGTTCGCCCAGCACAAAGGCTATGGCACGGCACTGCATCTGAAGGCGCTCCAAACCCATGGCGCTTGTCCACAACACCGTACCACTTTCCGGCCCGTCACCGAGGTGATTGCAGCCAGCCAGGTCCCGAGCGCGCAAGCTGCTGCAACCCATTTGATGGGGATTACGGTATGACATCCCCGGCGGTGACCACCATCAGCTCGCGTGACAACACTTTTCTGAAGGACTTGCGACGGCTCGCCCACGGCACGACCGATTACCGCAAACAAGGGCGTTTCTGGGCTGAAGGTGACCACTTGGTGCGTGCGGCATTGCATCGCGGCGTGGTGCCGAGTATGGGCATATTTTCAGAGTCTTTTTGGCCTCTAGCCCGCGTAGAATATGCGCAAGCAGCTATTAAAAATATAGTTATTTCGGATGCGCTTTATGACGATATCAGTGCCCTGGAATCACCGGCACGCATGGGTTTTATCTTTGATTTGCCCACCGCTGCACCGCTGCAGACCACGGCCGCCAGTGTCATTCTGGACCGGGTGCAAGACGCGGGCAATGTCGGTGCCATTTTGCGCAGTGCATCGGCTTTTGGCTTCAAGCAAGTCATTGCGCTCAAGGGCACCGCTGCCCTGTGGAGTCCGAAGGTGTTGCGCGCCGGCATGGGCGCGCATTGGGGCTTGCAATTGATCGAAGGGGCGGATTTGTCAGTGCTGGCCCAGTTGGCCGTGCCGCGACTGGTGACCAGCTCGCATCGGGGAGATTTTTTGCACCAGGCACTCGCAAAAGGCACCCTGCCGATGCCCTGCGCATGGGCGCTTGGGCACGAAGGGCAGGGCGTTTGTGCGGAGCTGGAAGCGCTCGCCACGATGCACGTGCGCATTGCCCAGCCTGGTGGTGAAGAATCCCTGAATGTGGCTGCCGCTGCCGCCATTTGCCTGCACGCCAGTGCTACCGCCGGGATCGGGTAAACCCGGGTTTTGTCGGCAGCTGGGGTTGGTTCGCGAGCTACCCTCGGCTATAATTGGTGGCTATTTCGCACCCGCGTACGCCTAAGCGCAGCCCAAGCCCCATCCCAATTTATAGCAGTCTCAAGAGTGGTCTCTTGCGCGTTTGGGCGTACCCGTAACTTTTTCGGAGAACCCAGTGCTTTTGTCACTCAAGGGAAATACCCCATCCGCCATCCTGGCGCTCGCAGACGGCACGGTCTACATTGGCAATTCCATCGGGGCTACTGGCTCCACCGTCGGCGAGGTGGTGTTCAACACCTCCATGACCGGCTACCAGGAAATCCTGACCGACCCGAGCTATTGCCAGCAGATCGTCACTTTGACCTATCCCCACATTGGCAACTATGGCGTTAATCCACAGGACGTTGAGGCCGACAAGATTCATGCCGCTGGCCTGATCATCAAAAGCCTGCCTTTGTTGGCCTCCAATTTTCGCTCGACCCAGACCTTGAGCGAGTACCTGGTGGCCGAGGGCACGGTGGCCATTGCCAACATTGACACCCGCCAACTGACCCGCCAGCTGCGCAGCGCGGGCGCTCAAAACGGCTGCATTCTGGCGTTGGCGGCCGGTGAGCTGGTCACGCAGGCGGTCATTGATCAGGCACGGGCCTTGGCCTGCGCAGCACCGACCATGGCCGGAGCCGATCTGGCCAAAGTGGTTTCAAGCAAAACGGCCTACGGCTGGGCGCAAACCGAGTGGGCTTTGTTTAATCCAGCGCTGGATGGCAAGCCGGGCTACGGCGAGCAAACGGCAGCACGCTTTCACGTGGTGGCCTATGACTTTGGTGTCAAGAAAAACATCTTGCGCATGTTGGCCCAGCGCGGCTGCAAGGTCACCGTGGTGCCGGCGCAAACGTCCGCGACCGAGGTTCTCAAGTACCAGCCGGATGGCATTTTCCTCAGCAACGGTCCCGGTGACCCGCAGCCGTGTGACTACGCGATTGCCGCTGCTGCCGAGTTGATCGAGACCGGCATTCCGACATTCGGCATTTGTCTGGGCCACCAGATCATGGCGCTGGCCAGTGGTGCCAAAACTTTCAAGATGAAGTTTGGCCACCATGGTGCCAACCATCCGGTCAAAGACCTCGACACTGGGCGCGTCAGCATCACCAGCCAAAACCACGGTTTCGCGGTCGATGAAAAGTCCTTGCCCGCCAACCTGCGCGCCACCCACGTCAGCCTGTTTGATGGCACGCTGCAAGGGATTGAGCGCACCGACAAACCCGCGTTTTGCTTTCAGGGGCACCCGGAAGCCTCGCCCGGACCGCATGACATTGGCTACCTGTTTGACCGCTTCATCGCCTCCATGGAGTCGCGCGGATGAGTTTTCACGGGGTCACCGATCTGTGGACTTACGTGATTGGCGCGTTCGGCATCATTTTGCTGCCTGGGCCCAATTCACTGTACGTCTTGTCGGTGGCCACGGTGCGCGGTGTCAAGGCCGGCTACCAGGGCGCGCTCGGGGTGTTTGTTGGCGACACGATTTTGCTGATCTGCACCGCGTTGGGCGCGGCTGGCATGTTGCGCACTTATCCGGCCCTGTTCATGGTGGTCAAGTACGCGGGTGCCGCATATCTGGCGTGGGTCGGCTTTAACTTGTTGCGGGGAGCCGTGCGCAGTTGGCTGCCGGCCTCAAGTGAGGCATCAAATGCTATTGAAAATATAGCTGCTGACGCAATAAACACGGGGGCTAAGCCCCTAGAAGCTCAAAATCCATTTCAGCGCGCACTGGTCATCAGCTTGCTCAATCCGAAAGCGATTTTGTTTTTGCTGTCGTTTTTTGTGCAGTTTATTGACCCCGTTTAT
>JBBQZI010000160.1:0-7552 GCA_038207855.1 Burkholderiales bacterium | reverse complement strand
ATCGAATGTGTAGCACTTAGTGTTGCCACGGATTTAAAAGCGTCACACCTGTATTTGCAAAATCCTGCGTATTGCGAGTGACTACCGTGAAACCGTGTTCCAGTGCTGTTGCCGCGATCATGGCATCACGCTCTGATCGAGGATCGGGTACATGCAGTGCGGCGCACAGAGTCGCCGCTCGGTCGGTAAACGCAAGGATGCGTCCCGCGAATGCGGTTCGCAAACCAGTCATCCACGCCCGAAGCGCACTCCCTTGCGGAGGTGTGCGCCGTTCGAGCGCCAAAATGCCCTTTTCTAACTCAAGAATCGTGATCGCCGACAAAAAAAGCCTGCTCGCGGATTGATCTCCAGCCCATCGGCGCACCTCGGGGGACTGATTGGGTTTGCCTTGGCGCAATTCCGAAATGACGTTGGTATCCAGAATGAACATAATCAACTCAGTCGAAAACAGCCGACTGAAAGTCCACGCTCACACTCGATGGGTCAAACGCAATGCCGCTGCCACCCGGAATGCTGTCCATGACTGCCAAAAGCGTCGGTTCGCTCTGGCCGATGATACGAAAATAGTCGTCGATTTTGAGCAATGCAAAAGCTGGGCGACCCCGATCGGTGATGAACACCGGCCCACCTGCAGCTGCCCGCTTGGCTGCCGATACGTCGCGTGTGAAGTCACGGCTAGAAAAGGTGTGGACTGACATACTAATCTCCATCAAATGAGTTATTGTTTGTATGTTATGACAAGTATTGCAAACTGTCAATCATTTACCACCACATCAACCTTGCTTTGGGTTGTGGCTTGGCACACTTTTACTTGGGCATCAAGCGCAGCATCAGGTCGGTGTTCAGATTTACCCGAACTGCGGTGGCCGTCAAGGTTGATTGCACCGAAAAGCCGGGCTTTGACGTGTCACGCAAGCGCGGCTCGGAAATTGGTTCGTCACGGGCGTTCAGCACCACGGCAACCCAGGGCTCTGCCGGCTTGATACCGCTGCGCAACACAACCGCCGTTTCATTGCTGGCCAGTTTCACAAATGTGCCAGGCGGACACAAACCCAAAACCCGAACCAGCGCCGTGCCCACTTCATCATGCTTGGCCTCCCCGGCCTGAATGACCACCGAGCGCACCGAGTCGCGTGCGGTGCGCCCGGCCCTTGATTTGCGCGGGCTCATGGCGGCGGTGTAGCGGTCCACCGTTTGCAAAATCTTGGTCATGCGCGCCACGGCCGACCAGCTCGCCAAGCCACCCTCGCCAACCACCGGTTCGTGGTGCTGCGCCACCACGGCCAGCCAGTGCTGATCGGTGATGCCTGCACTCTCCAGCATTTGTTTGCCCTTAGCCGGGTGCGCGTCAATCACACTGCGCTGAACTGCGCTTGGCGCATTCTTTTGTAGCGCCAGGATGTCCTGCAGTTGCATCATGGCAACATTCATGGTCAACGCGGCACACACCAAGCTGCGGCGCTGCTCGGCAGACAGTGCGAATGTTTCTGCCAACAGGCTCGTCAGTGCCGCGCACAACAATGCATGCAACACGCTGTAGCCGCCATAGTGCGTGACCGCGCGGTTGAACAAAATAAACTGTGATGCTGCCGCGTCTTGTTCCAGCAGTTTGCTGATTTGCCGCTCCAGCAGACCCAGTCTGTTTTCACAATCGCTGGTAGTGGTCAAGCTGCCCAACAGGCCACCCAGCTTTGATTCCACATCACTCCACTGCTGAAGCACGCTGCCAAGTTGCTTTTCTTCCAGCGGGGCGGTCGATTTGACACTGATGTACTTGGAGAAATCCTTGATTGGCGCGCCGGCCATATTGAGCGCCGAAATACCTGCCATCATGGCCCGCACACCCTCATCGGCTTGGTCGATTTCAATAAAAATGCGCTTGCGATTTTTTATGCCGTCCAGCTGCTGGGGCGTCTCAATTCTGTGGCCTTTGAGCAGCATGATTTGGCCTGCCTCATCCCTCAGCGTGTAGCGCAGAGACAAGCCTACAAACAGTTGATCAACACTAAGGGCAATGAGTTCCATGGGGCGCAAGTGTCTCATAGCGCTGGGGGCACGAACGACCCCATTCTTTTACCAGTTTGCGTTGCCCTTAACGAACAATCCCGGCGCATGGCCGGGATTGTTGATTTGGAGTGGCTGTTTAGGTCAGTGGGATGACGCTGGCGTGTCGCCAAAAACGGCGTCCAGGCTAGGGGCATCAATCGCCCGATCAAACCAGATGCCGATTTGCGACAGGTCAGCCGTTTCAATTTGGACGGCAATGGCTGGCACAACAGCGCCAAAACGTTTGGTCAGCAACTTTTGCAGCGCCATCGCTTCACCCTGCTGCATACCTGCCTGAATGCCCTGTTGCAAGCCCTGTTGCTTGCCCTGTTGCATGCCTTGCTGCATACCTGCCTGCATGCCTTTTTCAATTCCAATGCGTTCGACGCTTGATACGTAAGCCATCTTTTTCTCCTGTTCCAAGTTGTCAAGATTCTGCCATAGCTGCTCTGATAATGCCTTGGGCAAGCTCATCATCCAGTCAATGACGGCAAACAAGTCAATGATGCGCTGCTTGTTCCAACCCCGGCGGTACAGCAATTGCACCAGCTTCCACTTGGCTGCAAACCGCGCCTGCGGGTCGGTGCGGGTGGCTCGGGTTTGCAGGTGTGCCAGCGTGACCAAAGCAAACGGATTGGGGTCGACTTCAAGGGACTCTGCCCGGTTGGCGTAATCCAGCAGCTTGGCTACAGGAAACTGCAGACTGTGTTTGCAGCCCAGCACCTCAAAGCTAAATTCCTGTGGTTTCCAGCTTGGCGTGTCATCGGCCAGCACAGCCATGCTGGCTACCGGGCGACGGTAGCGGTCGTAAATGCGGTAGTTGTAGACGAACATGCGCTCAGCAAATTCAGCTTGGGCGCTGCCTTGCACTTCAAGGTGAATGTAAATCCAATCCTCCTGGCCAGACAGGCGGTTGACCTGCACCAGTTTGTCCACAAAGCGTTTGCCAAGTTCGCCGTCTTGCACCACGGCTTGAAGCTCCTGGTCAAGAAAGGTGTGGCCCTTTTGCCAGTCAATCTGGCGGTGCGCTTGGGGAAAATAGAACGCCATGAACTCCGGAAAATGGTGCTCAATAGCTTCTTTCCACGGCGTGTCGTAGTCGTCAGGGGTGATGGCGGTATCGTTGGTCATGGCGGAAATGTTACGCCATCATCGGGTTCGCCGGCCAACGCCAGCAACAGCGCTTCTATGTCAACCCCGCGCTTGGCCGTGGGCAAAAGTTCGTTACCGCCGCACTAAACGACTTCTAAGCTAAATAGACCTTTAGCCCTTATGAAATAAGCGCAAGCAGCTACAAACATGGTAGCAACTTTTGCCGAATGCCCTGACCTGACTAACCCTGGGCCGCGCTTGTGTCTTGTGGCGGTGTGCTGGCCGCTGGTTGGGGGTTCAATTTGGCCGCCAGAAAATCGTCATAACCCTTCATGACCAGCGCATAAGTTTGGTTTATGCCTTGCTCTATGGGGCTGTCCGCGCCGAGCACATTCAAGCCGCCAAGGATGTCACGGGCTTCACCAAAACCACGCTCAAAGCCGCCGCGAATCAGATCGACGAAATTGCGCGCCACGGTTTTTGCATCCTGATCCTTGTGCTGCGCGGCATAAGCATCGTAAAAAGCCGTGGACAGCGACAAAATGCGCCCTGCCGTGGCCTCCGGCGTGAACATCTCCGTGGGGGCGCTGCCAATCGCGTTCGGCCCCAACTCAGGTTCCAGCACCAGGTTGATACGGTCAATGGCGGTGCGGTACAGCAAAGCCAGTGACGAATCGGCGGACTTGATCGACACATCCATCGACGCTTGCACAATTTGCTTGTTCTGTTGGCTGCGCTGGGTGCTGGGCGTGGTGTTGGCCTGGGCCGCGCGTGTCGAGTTCAGTGCGGCTGATGCACCAGGGTAGGGGAGTCCAATGGAAGGGGTAATCATGATGACCTCCGGTGAGCGTTGCATGAGGCACCGCCATTCTTGGGTTATCGGTAAATTCGGCTAAAAGTTGAATCCAGCCGTGCGCTTTGATATTTAATGCATAAATATACCTCTGGCCCCTGTTATATATGCGCTAATAGCTACAAAAAAAATAGCGAATAACAACTTATCACCGCGTCGTTGCCATACACGGCAATGGTTGATTTAGACGAAATAGCCGCAAACCCTGCCGTTTATCGGGCTTTAGAGGTTGTGAATTTTTCGTAATCTCACTCCCATCACATTTCAACAGGTGATTCAGTGAGCTTCGGTGCAAACAGAGCTCAAACGTCCGGCAAGCGGTTTTTGAATACGCACCGGTCATGGCGGCCAGTCTTTGGGCTGGCGTTGGGATTGGCAGCAATGCCGGATTAATTCAGCTTTTATTAGGAGCTTCAAAATGTCTATCATCAATACAAATATCAGTTCGTTAACTGCCCAACGCAACTTGGGCATGAGTCAGGCCTCGCTATCCACCGCCATGCAGCGACTCTCAAGCGGTTTGCGCATCAACAGCGCCAAAGACGATGCGGCGGGCCTGTCGATCAGCGAACGTATGACAGCGCAGATTCGCGGCAGCAACCAGGCGGCACGCAATGCCAACGACGGCATCTCGCTGGCGCAAACGGCTGAAGGCGATTTGGCGCAGATTGGTAACAACCTACAGCGTATGCGTGAGTTGGCCGTGCAGTCAGCCAATGCCACAAATACAACCTCGGACCGCGCAGCGCTCGACGGTGAGGTGCAAGCACTGTCGGCGGAAATTGACCGCACCGCGCAAAATTCGGCCTTCAACGGCAACAAGCTGCTGGATGGCTCCTTTGTGGCGCAAAAATTCCAGGTCGGCGCCAACGGCGGCGTCAGCGACAGCATCACGGTTGCCAGTATTGCCAGCGCACGCACGACTTCATTGGGTGGTAGTGGAATATCAACTGCTACGACATTGACCGGTAGTGCTGCAACGTCCGCCCCTCTGGTTGCCGGTGATTTGACTTTGAATGGATTTCAAATCGGTTCAGCAGCCGTTGGAGCCGCACCGGGCCAATCGGCCGCCAGCGCTTACTCCAAAGCACTGGCCATCAATGCGGTTTCGTCACAATCCGGTGTCACGGCTACTGCACAAGCAACGACCGTTACGGGCGCTGCTGGCACGTCTGGTGCGGTCACGGCCGCCAACTCGTTCATGATTAACGGTATTGCAGTTGGTGCGATTGCTGCGGGTGGTACTGCGGGCGGCCAAGGTGCAAATACGGCTGCCGCAATCAATTTGGTGTCTAGCCAGTCTGGTGTGACAGCGACTGCGGACAGTGCCGGTAAGGTGACGCTGACTGCAGCAGATGGGCGGAATATCGAGTTGGAAGCTACAAATGGGACTGCTGGATCGGGGGCTACCGTTACGACTGCAACTGGGCTTGCCATCACAGACAACGGTGCGGCTACGGTAACGACAGGCAAGATCAAGCTTGACACAAGCAATGCCGCCGGCATTGTGCTTAGCGGGGGCACGCCAGCCAATGCTGGTTTTACGGCCGGCACAACGGCACCCACCACCACCTTGAATGTGCAAAGCATCTCATCCATCAACGTGCTCACTGCAACCAGCGCCACCAATGCGCTCTCAGCCATTGACGGTGCCCTGGCAACCGTGAGCGCAACACGTGCTGGGCTGGGTGCGGTGCAAAACCGCTTTACCTCGGTGGTAACCAGTCTGCAAACCACCTCTGAGAATTTGTCTGCTTCACGCAGCCGGATTCAGGATGCTGACTTTGCCTCAGAAACTGCCAACTTGTCACGCGCCCAGGTGCTGCAGCAAGCGGGTACCGCCATGGTGGCGCAGGCCAACCAGTTGCCGCAGGGTGTACTGGCGCTGTTGCGGTAAGCGCAGTAGTTCAAGCCGGGGCGCAAGGCTCCGGTACCAACAAAAAGCGGTGGCAAGCCTTGGTTTGCCACCGCTTTTTTTGGCAATGTGCATCTGAGATTGAATTTGTGTTGTTCCATGCCTGGGTCATCGAAAGAGACGCGCAGAGGGCTGAAGTCGTTGTGCGTCTGGATGCACTGGATTGACTACTGCGATGAAATCCGGCTTGGCACCGGCGATGTTGTGCATGAAATCGTGCTCTAGCCCTTTTTTATATTGCGTAAGCAGCTATTTAATGTGTAGCAAATGAAGTTTGGTGCGGTCCAGAATCGTTTTATCTCGGTGGTGACGAGCCTGCAAGCCACGTCGGAGAACTTGTCCGCTTCACGTAGCCGGATTCATGATGGCGACTTTGCCCAAGAAACCGCCAACCTGTCGCGCGCCCAGGTGCTGCAGCAAGCCGGCACCGCCATGGTGGCGCAAGCCAACCAGTTGCCAAAGGTGTGATGGCGCTGTTGCGGTAAGCGCAGTCGTTCAAACCAGGGCACAACGCTTTTTTTAGGCCGTCGAAGGTGCGGTTGCAATTGTGTCGTGCGCTCGGGTTGCCTAAAGTACCGGGTCGAAAAGTCGTTACACTCAGTGCGTCGCAATTGAAACGCAGCACTACCACATGAAAACTTCTACCTTTCCATCTCTGCGCGTCAAGGCTGAACTGCGTGAGGCAGCCGAGAGTGTGCTTCGCGAGGGAGAAACATTGACGAACCTCATCGAAACGTCCGTACGCGATACGATCCATCGCCGCCGCATTCAAGACGAATTTTTAGCCCGCGGTTTGTGGTCCAGCGACGACGCCAAGAAGTCTGGCGTTTATCACTCTGCCAAAACGGTGCACGCGGAGCTTCAGCAAAGACTCGATGACAGGCGCAAGCAAGTGCTTGGATGATGGGAAGCTTTGAGGTCTATTACACCGACGCCGCTCGCAGCGATTTATTGCGTCTTTTTGACTTTTTGTTGGCGCGTGCTCAAACTATTGAAGACTTCGACGATGCACAACTCGCCATTGATGCCATCAAGATCGAGGTAGAGACTCATCTAAGGCGCTCGCCATTTATCTTTCGCAAAGCTGGCAAGAGTCCATTTTTGCGCGAGCTCATCATTCCATTTCGCAGCTCAGGATACGTTGCCCTATACGAAATTAAAGACAATAAGTCCATCAATGTCCTTGCAGTTCGGCATCAGCTAGAAGACGATTACCACTGATGCGTTGATGCGTTCCCGGTTGCACGCCGCGATGCGGGGTCAAATAAAAAACCTTCAGCATGCGGGGCGAAGTGTCGATATGACTGTCAGGGCAAAGAGCATTTGATGACGCTATGGGTTGCAGGCGTAAGTTTAGGCTGGTTTTCGGTGGCTTATCGACCAAGCGGACGGTGTCGCATGCTCGGATAATTGCAGTGGTTTATTGGTAGTCTGTAACACATGCAGGCTTTACAGGAGTCAGTCATGGCAACTCTTTCTTCAGCAGGTATTGGCAGTGGGCTGGATGTCAACAGCATCGTGTCGCAATTGGTGGCGCTGGAAAAAACACCGCTCAAAACGCTGGGTCTCAAAGCCACCAATGTTAAGGCGCAGATATCGACCTTTGGCGACATCCAATCGCAGTTTGCTGCGCTGACCGATGTGGC
>JBBQZI010000159.1:0-7647 GCA_038207855.1 Burkholderiales bacterium | reverse complement strand
GTAGCTGGCCAATGGCGCACCGGTCTCAAACGACGTGCTGGTCTGAAACCCCGGCACCAGACGCAACAAGTCAGCCACGTCACGCGCACCAGACAAGCGAATCATCTCGCGGTCAAGAATGGTCACCGCGCCGGGAGTCTCATCGAGCCGCTGTGGCAAGCGCGATACCGACAGCACAATCGGCATGTCGGTCAAAAAATCATTTTCAGAAACCAGCGCGGCGGTTTGGGCAAGGGCGCTGCCAACGCTGCAACAGGCAGTCACAGCCAAGACACCGGCAAGTGGCCAAGGGCTTGTACAGCAGAGGTGTTTTTTGGCGTTATTCATGGCACTTGTAACAAACAGAGTGTTTGCATTTTGCCCCACTGGTGAACCCTGGCTAGCAAACCGCACTGGCAGCCAACGCTTCAAGCGAGCCAATCATCGAAACGAGACTGAAGACTATCTAATTGATAGCTGTCATCGCACGAATGACGGGGGCTACAGCCTCAAAACAACCTCAACCACGAAACTTGGCAGCCAGCTCAGCCACCCGCTTGCCGAACAGGCGGGCGGTTTCCAGGTCACCGGGATTCATTTCCTGACCACTGGCATCGCCCGGCGTCTGCGCCATTGGCCCAGTACTGGAGGCAAGGTAGTTCAAATCGCTGCGTTGCGATGCTTTGGTGTTGTTGTAGTTGATGCCGGTACCGGCCCACACACCGCCGTGTTGCATGGCCAGTGTCATGAAATAGTGCAGCGTGGAATGCTTGTCGCCATTCACATTGGCACTGGCGGTAAAGCCACCAAAAATTTTGTCTTTCCAGGCTTGGATGTACCAAGGCTTGCTGGAGGCATCGGCAAATTTCTTGAACTGCCAGCTCACGCTGCCCATGTAGGTCGGTGAGCCAAAAATAATCGCATCCGCATCGTTCAGGGTGGCCCAGCCAGCGTCAGACACATTGCCGTCAGCATCAATCGGCACCAGCACGGCACCGGCGCCGTCGGCCACCGATTGCGCCATGCGCAGAGTGTGGCCGTAGCCGGAATGAAAAACAACAGCAACTTTTGCCATAGGGAAACTCCTTTTGATTTAAAAACGATCGAAAAATGAAAGTAGGCGAAAAATCAGGCGATCAGGTCAAACACCAATACTTCAGCCGCTAGCGCGCCGTCGAGCAGCAACTTTGACTCATCAGCCAGCAGCGCCGCGTCGCCGGTGCGCAGTTGCACACCGTTGACCCATAGCTCGCCGCGCACCGGGTGCACATAGGTGACGATTTCCATGTCGCGGTGGCCATGCGTGCCAAAGCCTTTGCCGGCGGCGATCCAGTCTTCATTGATGACACGCAAATTGCCCCACTCCAGGTGGGCCGGATCGTGGTAGTCGGCAAACGAAAAACTGTGAAACGACTTGAGCCAGCCGTGATCGGCGTAGCCGCGTTCACCTGAAGGTCTGAGAGTCAGCATGGTGAGATCCTGCAACAAGATTGAAAGGGGTGGACTTTATCGCCTCCACCCAGCCCGCAAGGTACGCACCCCCGATGCCCTTGCCATACTGCAAACCATTGCCAGGAACGGCAGTCAGGCAGCGCTTTACTGGAGCGCCACCGGGGCGTGTAAAGTCGGTGCCATACAACCTTTATCAATTGGAGAAAATATGAGCACAGCCCCCCGCCCTTCACAACACTTCGCCATCATTGGCGCAGGCATGGCCGGTATTACCTGTGCACGCACGCTGCAGAACGCTGGCCACAGCGTGACCGTGTTTGAGAAAAGTGCAGGCCTGGGTGGACGCATGGCCACCCGCGACAGCGCCTTTGGCTCGTTTGACCACGGCACGCAATATTTCACGGTGCGTGATGCCCGATTTTTGCAAGCACTTGAAACCACACCCAAGCTGTGCAAGCGCTGGAGCGCCAACACCGTGCAGGTGCTGGATGAACTTGGCCGCATCGCCGCCGCCGGGCTGCCCGCGCGCGAATCACATTGGGTGGGCGTACCGGGTATGAAATCACTGGTGGCTGGCTGGGCCGAGCCGCTGACGGCTACCGGCCGCGTCGAGCTTGACACCCATGTCAACTTGGTGGAACGTGATGCCGTCAAGCCCAAACAATGGCAACTGCGCACCGAAGGGCGCGATGGCACGCAACATGTGTTCTCTGGCTTTGACGGTGTTTTACTGGCCATACCCGCCGCGCAAGCCCAAAGTTTGCTACAAAATTCAAAGCAGGCCGCGCCCTGGGTGAAGCAGCTTGACACGGTTCAAGTCGCGCCTTGCTGGACGCTGATGCTGGCTTTTCCGCAGGCCATGCAACCCGGCCTGTCAAGCTTGGGCCCCCAGTGGAACGCCGCCCGCAGCACGCACCACCGCATTGCCTGGCTGGCCCGCGAGTCCAGCAAACCTGGCCGCGGTGCGGTCGAACGCTGGACCGTGCAAGCCAGCGCCGCCTGGTCACAAGAGCACTTGCAAGACGACACGGCACGCGCCGAGTCCAAGTTGCTTAAAGCCTTCACCGAAGTCACCGGCATTCGTGCGGTGCCGGCCCATGTCGACAGCAAGCGCTGGCTGTATGCCAAAACCCTCAAACCGCTGGGCAAGAGCCACCTGTGGGATGCCAAAAAAGGCTTGGGGGTCTGTGGTGACTGGTGCGTTGGCCACCGGGTCGAAGACGCCTTTGTGTCGGGTCTGGAGCTGGCTCTGAGCGCGGTTTAACTACTGGCATGCGCGCTGAGCCGCTCTACCGGGGCCGCTTTGCGCCCTCGCCCACCGGGCCGCTGCACGCCGGCTCACTGGTGGCGGCGCTGGCCAGCTGGCTTGATGCGCGTGCCCACAAGGGCCAATGGCTGGTGCGCATCGAAGATGTCGACAGCACGCGCTGCCTGGTCGGCTTCGATCAGCTTATCTTGCAGCAGTTGGCCGTCTGCGGTCTGTACAGCGATGCACCCGTGCTGTACCAGTCACAGCGCAGCGCCTTGTACCAGCAAGCGCTCGATGACCTGGTAGCACGTGGCCTGGCTTACCCGTGCGCCTGCACGCGCAAAGACATCGAAACCGCGTTACTGACAAGCGGCCACCGCAAAACCCGCCACGGCGAGCTGGTCTATCCCGGCACCTGCCGGGACGGTCTGCACGGCAAGCTGCCACGCGCCTGGCGCTTGCGGACTGACATTTATATACAAAATAGGCCTCTAGCCCAGGTGGAATATGCGCAAGAAGCTATTGATTTAATAGTAACTTCAGCAACCAACAGCGGCGCTGAAAATCATCCCACCACCCAACTTGACTGGCAAGACCGCCGCTTGGGACCACAAACACAAGACCTGCATGCCGAGGTGGGAGACTTTGTCCTCAAGCGCGCCGATGGCTGCTTTGCCTACCAACTGGCAGTGGTGCTGGACGATGGCTTGCAGGGCATCACCGATGTGGTGCGCGGCGCTGATCTGGCCGACAACACGGCGCGGCAAATACGCTTGCAACAGGCGCTGGGTTTACCAAGCCCGCGCTACTTGCACACAGCGCTGGTGCTGGACCAAAGCGGTGAAAAGCTGTCCAAACAAAACGGTGCGCAAGCCATTGATACATCGTCACCGCAGCAGGCACTGCTAGCACTGCAGGCAGCAGCAAACACATTAGGGCTAGCAAGCGCGATCGACACCAATTTGACGGATGCCTTGCAGGCGTGGGTCAGTATGTGGTCAGACCAACAGGTCAAAAACACGGGCTAGCCGCTGGCGCGCGGATGACGGATGCCGCGTCAAGTCGTTTGCGCTCGCACAAACGCCTCAAACTGATCGCTGGGCAGAGGCCGGCTGAAGTAATAGCCCTGCACCTCTTCACAGCCTTGCAGGCGCAAAAAGGCCAGCTGGTTGGCGGTTTCCACACCTTCGGCAATGGTGTGCAGCCCCAGGCTGCTGGCCATGTTGATGATGGCTGTGACGATGGCTTTGTCGTCCGGGTCATCGCTGATGTCACGGACAAAAGACTGGTCGATCTTGAGCTTGTAAATCTTGAACTTCTTCAAGTAGCTCAAAGACGAGTAACCGGTGCCAAAGTCATCGATTGACATGCGGATGCCGCGGGCATGCAGGCGATTCATCAGCTCGATCGCCGCGCTCGGATTGTCCATGGCCGTGGCTTCTGTCAACTCCAGCTCCAGGTGGTGCGCCGGCAAATCAACCTCGGCCAGAATGCCGGTCACCAATTCGAGCAAGTTGGCATGGCGAAACTGCACGGCTGACAGGTTTACCGCAATAACCATCGATGGCAAACCCGCGTCCAGCCAGTGCTTGAGCTGCGCGACCGCCGTGCGCAATACCCACTCGCCAATTTCAATAATCTGCCCGCTGTCTTCAGCAATCGGAATGAACTCGGCCGGCGACAACGCCCCCAGCTCTGGATGCTGCCAGCGCAACAGGGCTTCGGCACCAACGATGCGCCCGTCCTGCAGGCTCACTTGTGGCTGGTAGTGCAGCGCAAATTCACCCCGCGCCAAAGCATGGCGCATGGCATTGACCAACTGCAGTGTGCGGGCCGAGTGCACCTGCATCTCTTGCGTAAAAAAGCAGAAGCCATTGCGACTGGCACGCTTGACGCGGTACATCGCCACATCGGCATTTTTCGACAGGGTCTCAAAATCTTCACCGTCGTGCGGGTACATGGCAATGCCAACCGAGATCGTGCTGACCAGTTCATTGCGCTCAATATGGCACGGCTGCGCCACCGCGGCAATGAGTTTTGCCGCCACCTGGCCGGCAGCCTCCTGGCCAATCGACGGCAGCAACAAAATGAACTCGTCGCCACCCATGCGCGACAAAGTATCTTCGGCGCGCAGCACTGTATTGAGCCGGCGCGAAATTTCCACCAGCAAGCGGTCGCCCACGCTGTGGCCCAGGGTGTCATTGATGTTCTTGAAATGGTCCAGATCCAAAAACATGACTGCCATGCTTTCGCCGCTGCGCTGCGCCAGACTCAGCGCAAAGTTGAAGCGCTGGTGCAACTGGTTGCGATTGGGCAAGCCGGTAAGCTGGTCAAAATGCGCCAGTTGCTCGATCTGCTCTAGCGCGCGCCTTCGGTCGGTGACATCGCGGGTGATCGACAAAATGCAATCGACATCCTTGAAACGCACCGCCGCAGCCGACATCAAACCATGAATAACGCTGCCGTCTTTTTTGACAAAATCGGCCTCCAGGTTGCTGCACTGGCCATCACTTTTTAAAGCATCGACCAGCCGTTGGCGGTCAGCCGGGTTGTGCCAGAGATTGAGTTCCAGGGAGGTTTGTCCAACTACTTCATCATGTTGCCAACCGGTCAAGCGCTCAAACCCGCTGTTGACATCCAGGTACATCCCGTCTGCCAGTCGGTTAATGTTGACCGAATCCGGGCTGGTTTGGAAGGCTTTGCGGTAGCGCTCTTCGCTGTCGTGCAGGGCATCTTGCACCTGCTTGCGCCCTTGTTCATCGGCAAAGCGGTCCAGCGCGTAGCTGATGTCCAGCACCATTTCAACCAGCAAGGCCTGTGCGGCATCGTCAAACGCATTGACTTCGGCGGCGTAAACCGAAAACACCCCGATCACCTGGCCATCCAGGTGCAGTGGCAAACCCGCTGAAGCGCCCCAACCAAACTGTTGCCCACGCGCATGCCAGGCGGCCGTGGCCGGATCATTTTGAAAGTCCTGGCACCAATACGGCTTGTCTTCCCGCATGGCAATGCCGCACGGCCCCTGGCCGCTGTGAAGATCGGCATTCAGCGTGATGTCAATCTGCTCCAGGTAATGGGTGCCTTCACCAAACGATGCCACCGGCAAGATGCGCTGGCTGTGGGCTTCAAGCATGCCGATCCAAGCCATTTTCATACCGCCAAAGTTGACGGCATCACGGCACAGCACAGCAAACAACTCGGCCTCGGTCTTGCACCGCACAATGGCCTGGTTACATTGACTCAGTGCGGCATAGAGCTTGGTCAGGCGCTCCAACTTGAATTCGGCATTTTTGCGATCTGTGATGTCGCGCGACAAGGCAATAAAGGTGCTGGCCTGATGCTGGTCACCCGCCGTTCGCGCCACCGACAGTTCAAACCAGCGCGCGTCACCGGGCAGGTTCAGTACATATTGCATGCCGTGCGAAGCGCCCGTGGCGCGGGCTTCAGCGAGCGCCGCTTTGGCAATCTCAGCCGCCTCGGCGGGCAGCAGATCGGCCGCGGTTTTGCCAATAATGTCGGCTTCGGACACGATCAATAACTCAGGACTGGGCGAGTGGCAGGCCAGAAAGCGCCCGCTCTCATCCATTTCAAAAAACAAGTCAGGCAAGGCATTCAGCGTCGCTTGCAAATGCCGGTTGAGCGCCAGTATCTCGCCGCTTCGCAGCGCCACCTCAGCCTCAAGCAGGGTCGCGCGGGTTTGGGTCAGATTGGCCTGGCGGGCTGCATAGGCCATCAAAAAACTCAGCAACAGCGCCAGCGCTGCCTTCAGGCTCAAGCCTTGGAGGTCACCCCAACCGGAAACGGGTGCCAGACTAAGCGTCCAGATGCCGTTGGGCACGGCCACCGGAAAATCCAGTGCATCCTGCGGCAGCACAGCCGATTGGGCAATGATTTGCCGCACTTGCGATGCCGGGGGCATACGCCACAGAACGAAGTTGTAGCCACGTTTCTTCAATTGATCAAGTTGCGCTGCGCCCAAGGGGTTCGGCAGACGCACCACCACATTGACAAGGCCCCAAAAGACTGGTTTGCCGTTTGGTGCCTCAAGCGAAACCGCTCGCCGCGCCACCAGCCCTAATCCGCCTTGCTTGAGCATGAACGGGCCCGCCAAAACGAGTTGACCGCTGTCACGCGCCAACACAGTCTCTTGCTGCATCACCGGGTCTTGAAACAAGTTCAGGCCGATGGCTGCGCGATTTTCTTCCAGCGGAAATTCATCGCTAATCACACCATCTGGTGCCAAAGCAAAAGCCGACACACCTGGAAATTCGACCTGCAATTTGGCAGCAACTTCCCCAAAATCAGTGATATTGCCCTGCCCCTGCTTGACCAGAGCCGCCAACACCGTGGTAGCCGACAGGGCATGTTGCAAATTTTGTTGCTGCGCTTGCGCATACTCAAGCGCTGTCAATTGCGCCTGGTGATGGGCAATCTTCTGTCGGGCCAACTCGCTTTTGTAAACCACATAGCCAGCCACCGCCAGTGTTGCAACAAACACGATGACCGCCGTGACAAGCGGTCGCATTGATTGGGTGAGCGCCGGCATGGTGAATTTCCCCGGTAGTAGCGATAAGCGTGACTAAAGTCCCATTCTCGGGTATTTTCACCTCTCTACAATCGTGCCCCGTGAACGACACCATGCCCACTCCCCCATTGAACTCAATCCCCAAACCCAGCGAAACCGCGCCACAGGCAGCCCGCTTGCCGCGTCCGCGCGGCCAATTCCCAGCCGGTGTGGCCTACCCCAAAACCATCAAGAGCTTTGTCAAGCGCGCCGGCCGCACCACCAGCGGACAAGCCAAGGCGTTTGAAGAACTTGGGCCGCAGTTTTTACTGCCCTACCAATCAATCGCTATTGATTTCGAAGCTACTTACGCAGGTAATACGGGGGCTACAGGCATAAATGTTATAAAAAACCCGGTGGTACTGGAAATCGGCTTTGGCATGGGCGAGGCCACCGCGCACAT
>JBBQZI010000158.1:0-7655 GCA_038207855.1 Burkholderiales bacterium | reverse complement strand
CAACCAGTGTCGCGCCTGGTCTGAGGCGCTGGACCAGTTTGAATATGAACTGGTATCGCATCTGGATGTCGAGGTGGGTGCCCGCGAGATCGCGCATGCCATGCGCGCTGACCTTTTTGACATCGACTGCGAGTTTTACCTGGCCGGGCCAGCGGCGTTTACGAATACCTTGCACGACGAGCTTCGCACAGCGGGTGTACCCGCTGCACAAATTTTCACCCAAGCGTTGTGATCCAGCGCCCTTTGCATGAACGCAAATATGACCCAAAGTACTGATTTGTCGACGGCCCACGATGCAACTTACGCTGATGCCAGCTTACCCGCGGCAGATCAGATGGCGCCAGACTGCTCTGGCGGGGAGTCGTTTGCCCTGATGGTGATGGGCTTCAGCATGTCACCCGAGTTTCTTGAAGGTGAAATCATCATCATCGAGCCTGATGGATTGATAAAAGATGGCTCCTATGTGCTGGCTTGGCACCAGGAGGAGTGGACCTTCAGGCAGTTGTGCCAAACCGCTGCAGGATGGGTGTTGCACCCGTTGAATCCAGCCTTTGCGGATGAGCCGCTGATTGATTTGTCCGCCGTGCGTGGGGTCATTATTCAGAAGGCCTTGCCCGGGCGCCGTCGCGCCTCCAAACACTACATTTGAAATTGTCGCAAAACAAACGAAATTCGATTCTCATGCCTTACTACATCTACCTGATCAAACCGTTTTCCCAGCTCGATAAATTGGCCGAGTTTGCCAGCTTCAATGAAGCATCGACTCAAGCCAAGGCGTTACGCCTTGAGCAAAGCGCCAATGCGACTGAAAAGATCAAAGTCATATTTGCAGAAAACGAGCTCCAGGCTGAAGACCTTTTATCTCAGGTTCGCACACCCGGCCCCAAGGGCGACGATTGAGCCATTGCTCATGGATGAGCTTGCCTACCATGCATCGCGTCAGACGCGCAATCCAAGTCCTTGCGTCTTCGAGAGGGCTATTTTGGCTGGCTGCGCGCAGTGCGAACTGGCCAAGCGACAGGCCTTGGCGGAGCGTGAAATAGTCGCTTGCACCCTGGAAGTGGCGCGCATCAATTGCGCAACGCTGGCTGCGCTGCTGCGCGAACGTGCCACTTTTGCACTGCGTTTACCGCGCTTGAGTGAGCCACTTGGCCACGCCAAAGTGATGAAGTTGCAGTGTGGTGGCTTGCTTGGTTTGCAAGTTGAACTCGGCGAGCCGGTGGCTGACATTCATGCCATGGTGCAACATGCAAAGGTCAATGGGGCCAGCCTGCTGGACCTGCCGTGGGACCGCATTGTGGCGAGCATTGTGGCCTGGCAACCCCGGCATCGCGCGCCGGGGCCTTAGGCTTGAATCGTTAGCGCTGTTGCCACTTCATGGTGGCTGCGGCACCCGCGATGATGCCTGCCAATGCCAGGAACGAGCCGATTGCCAAAGTCGAAATGCCGGTCATGCCTTGTCCAACGGTACAGCCGATCGCCGTCACGCCGCCAAAACCCATCAACACGGCACCCATCAACTGGGTGCGCAAATCATCCACCGAGGCAAAACCTTCCCAGCGGAACTGGCTGGTACTGATGGCATATGCAAAGGAGCCAAGCACCACGCCAATGACGGTGGCAATACCGAACGTCATCCGCAAGGACTGGTCAGTCCAGAGCAACAACATCTCCAAACTAAAAGCTGTTGGTGCAACAAAGCTCATCGACTCAAGGGTGCGGGTATTGGTGGCGAAATACACGGTTTCGAGTGTTTCCGGGTTTTCTCCGTAGCCGATATGCCCGGTCAGATACCAGGCAGCAACGATGATCAGACCAAGCACGATTGCGCCGATGACATGTGCCAGATTTGCGCGAAAGCGCTTGTCTTTGAACACAAAGGCCAGCAGGCCCAAGCCAACTACAGCCAGCGTGGCCAGTGTTGCGGCTTTGGTGGGCAGACCCGTCAATTTGCTCAGTAATTCTGGCAAGCTTTGGGTACTCATGCCCCATTTCGACAGGTCCAACGATACCGGGTCAAGGTAGCTTGAGCGCCATTGCCCAAACAGACCCTTGAGCGTCATGTAAGCCGAAATACTGATGAAGACCAAGACAACCAATGAGCGCAAACTGCCGCCACCTAACCGAACCAGGTTTTTGTTGACGCAGCCAGCGGCAATGGTCATGCCCACGCCAAATAAAACACCACCTAGCAGCAAGGACAGCCAGGGCAGTGAAGGGCGCTGATAGATCGACTTGGACAGGTCAATCAAACCGGCATATTGCAATAAATTGGTGCCCACGATGGCCACCATAATGGCCAGCATCCACATGCGGGCTCGTCCCCAATGTTCCATGTTGACCACGTCTGAAATGGCTCCCATGGTGCAAAAATTGGTTTTGTTGGCGATTGCACCAAAAACAAAGGCCAGCATAAAGCCACCCCAGACAACCAGGGTAGCCGGGCTCATTGCAGCTGTCATTTGCGTGCTCCTGTCAGGCTAAATCAGTTGGTGCCAGTCGCGACACGGCTCAGCGTGGCGCGAATCGCATCAGGTGCGTTGATGATTCCCATGAACTGTCCCATGCCCAACGCGGGCCAGGCCAGTGCAATGCGGTAGCGCGCGTACAAGGCATAGACTTTGTTGCCCACAATAAACACCTCGTAGGGCAAGCCTGCCATATGGTCTGCACCAATCTTGTTGACCCACCAGGCCTCGCCATCGGTAGGGCTGTTCATGGCGACACCGAAAACTGCGGTCTGGTTTTGCGCTGAGACCACTTCGTAGACACGGTGGGTTGTGCCGACTTGACTGACCAGATTGGCGCGGACGGCTTTCAGGGCTGCATCAAAATTAGCGTGTGTTGCCAGTTCGGTGTTGGGGGAATCAAAGCGTTCCATGCCAAACATGTAGCGGTAGTTTTCCAGCTCCGCCTCCGGAACATCACCACCAAAACCACCTGCATTGCCCAGGGCTTTGGCTAACCGGGTCTGTACCCCGGCGGCAGCCGCTTGCGCGGTTTTGAAATTTGATCGCAAATAGGCGCGGTACCAGTAATCCGGATTGATATAGGTGACGCTACCGTCACTTAGCACACCCACGCGAATGCCCGAGGCAATCACGGCCGAGCCACCAATGGCGCGAATGGCTGTCAGCATGGCGGGGTCGGTCACGATCAAACTGGCGTGGCCAGGAATGCCGTTTGGCGTGTGGCGACCAATGACAGTGAAGCCTTCAGCCTGCAGCTTTTTTTCGACTTGGTCGAGTTGCGCTGTCAAGTCTGCACCCGTTGCTTTATCGCCCTTGAAATAGGGGGCAAGCGCAAGGCATGCTTGTGCTGAGCACAGCAAGACACACCAAAGAATCAGTTTCTTCATTGAAATTTCCAGTTTGGTTTTTGCTGTGCCGCCAGCTTGGCCGGGTCCTGCACAAAATACTTGCGCCAGCATTTGGAGCTGGCGCAAGGAAGGGGAAACGGCCAGATTTGGCTAAATGAACAGGCAAACGTCAGATTCGCCAGCAAACTTCATGAAGGTGGCGGCGCCGCCGTATTCCACATCTTTGATGAACTCACTGGTTTCAAATTCGAACAGGTCCACGGTCATCTGGCAGGCCACGAACTTGACATCAGACTCCAGGCAGATGTCGCGCAGCTCTTGCAGCGAGGCAACGCCCTTGGACTTCATCTTGTTCTTCATCATCATGGTTGCCATCGACTCCATGCCTGGCAGCATCTGCACAAACACGGGCATCGGGACAGGCATTGGCATAGCGGGATTGGCCAGTGGGCTGATCTTGATGTCATCCAGGCTTTTGCGCAGCAATTGCAGGCCGTAGAAGGTGAAGAAAATTTGTACATCCCAACCCAGCGCTGCCGCAGTAGAGGCCAGAATGAACGGGGGATACGCCATGTCCAGCGTGCCTTTGGTCGCGATCAACGCCATTTTTTTGGTTGCCATGCGGTTGTCTCCAGGATGTATTTTTAAATTCGCGCTTGAACTCAACCCTTCTTCATGTAAAAAATGAACTTGCCGCCTTCATTGCCGGTCTCCATCAGCGCATTGCCGGTTTGCTCGCCAAAAGCGGCCATGTCGGCAACCGAACCAGGATCGGTGGAGATCACGCGAAGAATTTGACCGGGTGTCATGTCGGCCAGCGCTTTTTTGGTCTTGACGATGGGCAGTGGGCAAGATAGGCCTGATGCGTCAAATTCTTTGTTAAATTCCATGTTTATCTCCGTTGGGTGGCGTGTTGCAGCCGGTTATCGTGTGAGTTGATAGGAAATGCAGAGATTCTGCAAACCCTGTAATGCCGTTACTTAGCAGCGGCAATTTTTAAGTACTTGGGGCGTTGCGTCCATTACCGCGAAGGGTAATTGGGAGTAGCCCATTCGGGTAATGTGGTTTTCCCTGATTTGGTCCCGCTGACAGAATCACAAAAAGGCCGCAAACCCGCATGAAACCTAGCTTTTTGACGTTCGGTGTCAGAATGTACCCCCAAATGTACCCCCACAACCACGGTGATGACCATGAAACTGACCGACGCAAAGCTTCGCACCCTGACCGAACCCGGCAAACATTTTGACGGCGGCGGGCTGTATCTGGAACTGACCAAGGCAGGCGGGCGCTACTGGCGCATGAAATACCGCTTTGAGGGCAAAGAAAAGCTGTTGGCTTTTGGTGTCTACCCGGCCGTGAGCCTCAAGGCCGCCCGCGAACTGGCAGCCACAGCCAAAAAAACCATGCAAGGCGGCGCTGATCCTGGCCAGCTGCGCAAAGAAGCCAAGATCAAAACCACACACGAAACCGTAAACACCTTTGAAGCGGTGGCGCGTGACTGGCTGACGCACCAGGCCGCACGCTGGGCACTTGTCACCAGCACCCGCATTCGCGCATCCCTTGAGGCTGACATATTCCCAACACTGGGGGCGCGGCCTATTGCCAGCATCAAACCCGGCGAAATCATGGCAGCCGTCAAAAAAGTGGAAGCACGCGGCGCGGCTGACCAAGCCGACCGCGTACTAAAGCGGGTCAAGGCGGTTTACCGCTGGGCGGTGATCCATGAGCGCATCGAAGCAAACCCCATGCTTGATCTGGTGCCGTCTGAAATTCTCAAACCCCGCTATGTAACGCACCGCCCCGCGCTGGCTGATAAAGACCTGCCCGTCTTTCTGGCCAAACTGGCAGCCTATGAAGGCGACCTCCACACCGTGCACGCTTTGCGACTGCTGATCCTGACTGCAACCCGGCCGGGCGAAACACGCGGGGCGCTGTGGGCAGAGTTTGACCTTGACGCGGCGCTGTGGATCATCCCGGCCGCCCGGATGAAAATGAAACTTGAGCACCGCGTGCCACTGTCAAAGCAAGCCGTTGAAGTGTTGCGCACCATGCAAACCCTGAGCGGTGACCGTGAACTGGTGTTCCCCAGCCCGTTCTACCCCAGCAAATCCCTGAGCGAAAACACCTTCAATTCAGCCCTGGCACGCATGGGCTACAAAGGCAGCGCAACCGCCCACGGCTTCAGGGCGCTGTTTTCCACGGTGGCCAATGAATGCGGCTGGAACCCTGACGTAATCGAACGCCAGCTGGCACACATAGAGCGCAACGGCGTGCGGGCCGCTTACCACCGAAGCACCTACACAGCAGACCGCGCCAAGCTGATGCAATGGTGGGCTGACTACCTCGACGGCCGCAAGACTGGCAAGGTTTTGAAGATGCCCAAGCGGGCCGCCTGATCCCCACCACCAGCACCCAACCACCGCCCCACGCTGAGCCGCCGGGCGGTTTTTTTACGCCTTTTGCAGCGTTTCCAGGCTGCTACCCGCCAAAACTCTGGGGACAGTGGGGACAAATCCGGTTTCCCCAATGAAACAAGCGTTTTTTGCAGTGGGGACAAAGTGGGGACAGAGTGGGGACAAAGTGGGGACAGTTTTATATGATGAAAGTGAATTCAATCAATCTATATCTATGTCCTGCCCCCAATCCAACCACCAGCCGCCCGGCTTCGGGCTTTGTTGGCAGGCTTTGAACTTGGCTGGAAATGGGCGCAAAGGGTTTTCCCCTTGGAACAACCCCCCCCGACGCGTTTTGACTGGGACAAGGCTACGTGATGACAATCAACCTGCACTGCATAACGCCACAAGATACAATCAACCATGATTAAGTCAATCAGGCATAAGGGGCTGCAAGCGTTTTTTGAGCGTGGCACCAAGGCAGGCATTCGCCCTGACCATACGCCCAAGCTGTCGCGCCTGCTGGCACGCCTGGACGTGGCTACATGCGACCGGGACATGAACCTGCCGGGCTGGGGCCTGCACCCGCTCACAGACGATTTGAAGGGGCATTGGGCCGTGTCGGTCAATGGCAACTGGCGAATGACTTTCACCTTTGACGGCACAGACGCTGTGCTGGTTGATTACTTGGACTACCACTAGGAGCGCACCATGACCCGCATGTTTAAACCACCGCACCCCGGTCTGACCCTGCGTGATGACGTGCTGCCTGCGTTGGGGCTGGGTGTGACCCAATCCGCCGACCAGTTGGGTGTGTCGCGTGTGGCACTGTCCCGCATGTTGAATGGCCGGGCTGCTATTTCGCCCGATATGGCCTTGCGCCTTGAAGCCTGGCTAGGTGCCGACCGTGGGGGCGATGCCCGTGCCTGGCTGGCACAGCAAAGCGCCTATGACGTGTGGCAGGCAGCGCAACGGTTCAAAGTGGCACCCATGCACGTTCAACCAGCCCCGACCATGGCTGCATAAAAATGCACAACCCCGCGCCACCTGGCGAGCTGCTGACCGGCTGGCTTGAAGATTTGAGCGTGACCGTGACCGACTTCGCAGCCCATATCGGCATCAGTCGGGTGATGTTGTCCAAGATACTGCACGGACACGCGGCCGTGAGCGCAGACATGGATCTAAGGCTATCCGAGGCCCTGGGCACCACGCCCGGCTATTGGCTGGCACTGCAAACCCAGCGTGATCTATGGGCCGCCGGGCAAACTGCAAAAGACCGCCAGCGCATCAAACACATGGCCGCGCCTGCTGTGGTGTAACGGTCAAATTCAACCAAGGAAAACCCAATGTCTGAAGCCTGGCGTTACTGCGAAAACCTGACCGACCCCGAAGCCGTCAAAAAGCTGGTGCAAGCGGTGATGACTGCACACGCAACGATTGTTCATGCACAAACCAAAGTGAACCCCGAAGAATTCGCAACCGCCCTTGACTGGAACGCGGTACGGCGTGAGCTGCACCAGGCATTGCAGGCCGTGGGGCACCCGGCGGGGGACTGACCCGCAATAGTTTTGCCACGCCTAGGGCGGGACTAATTACCCCACCCGAAAAGTCGGACACCTTCACCGACCTGGCGCTGGCACCTTATGACGGCCGCCCCTGAAGGGGTGACCGCAATGACAGAAAACCTATACGAAGGCAACGGTAAGCCGGAAGTTTTCGATAGTCCACTTACCGACGAAATGCAACGTTATTTGTGTGCTGCTTGCGTTGAATTTGGCTTGTCCGTAGATACGTTTGAAGAACTTGAATTTATAGCGCGATTACTGCGGGATTTTGAGATTCACGGCAAAGGCAAACTAAAGTCTGAGAGACAAAAAATAAAGGATTTGGACGCTGTGGAAGTTGCAGCAAAAGCCTTGACCAGGGCGATTTTGGATCTGGAC
>JBBQZI010000157.1:0-7725 GCA_038207855.1 Burkholderiales bacterium | reverse complement strand
GCGTGCTGGCCCCGAATTCACCCTTGCGAGGGGCCGTGACGGTCAACGTGCGGAAGGCCGCGCCAGTGGTCGTGAGATGCACCGTGACAGAGGATGCGAGCCCCCGGTCTGGACGCGAGCAGGATCTGCTGCCCCAATACGGCGCAGATGCGGCGTTCAAATGAATTTTATGCAGAAAATAACCATCAAGCCCTTATTTAATAAGCGTTGACAGCTATGTTTATGATAGTAACTTGACGGTATTTCGAAGATAGACAGACAAGTTTGGTGGCCTTCGCTAAAACATTGGGGTCAGAGCACGAGTTTTGGGGGGCGACTGTTGGCAAGCTCATCAGCCAGCAGCCAAAATCGTGATCTGAGCCCAAAGCCGTGGCAGCACACCAGTTTGAATCGCACCCGGGTAAGGCTGAATTCTTGACGAATCTGCCAAGCCAGGGCTTAGTCGCTGAGCTCGCGCAGCGTTTCTCTGGCCTTGGCAAATTGGTAGTGCAGGATGTGTCGCTTGAGTTCCTCGCCACGTGCGCCGAATGCGGCCAGTATGTGTGCCGCATTTTCCTCAAACAGGGCGTTGGCAGCGGTGTCGCTGTTCGCCAACAGGCGCTCAAGCTTCGCCAACAAGGGCTGCAGGGCTTGCAGCTCTGCCGGGCTAGCCGTTTTGATCGTTGCCGGCGTTGGCAGCAGGGCGAGCACTGAGGCCAGCGTGGCAAAACCGAGCGTTATGTCATCCATGCGGGTTTGCAGCAGGGGAGCGGCGCGTGGCGATGGTGCTTTGAGCATCTCATTGAGCCCCGTCGCCTGCTCAGCCAGTTGTTCAGCACCCAGCGTTGCAGCCACGCCCTTGAGCGTGTGTGCGATCCGGATGGCGCTGGCAGTGTCGCCTTGGGCCAGGCTGCTCGACAATTCAGACATGTCAAGGGCATGTGCCGCAACGAAGCGCTGCAACAAGCTCAGGTATTTGTCCACATTGCCGCCCAGCATGGCCAGTGCCCGGGCCGTGTTGAGACCGGGCATGAGGGCGAGCCTGGCCAATGCCGTTTGGCTGGCCGAGCTGGGTTGGGGTAGTGGCAGTGTCGTATTCGCAGGCATCTGCGCCGCATCCACCGGAGAGGCCAGCGTGCGTTGAGGCAGCCATTTCAACAAGCTGGCATAAAGCGCATCGGGCTCCACCGGTTTGGTGACAAAATCATCCATGCCAGCGGCCAGGCAGGCCTTCCTGTCCTCATCAAAGGCGCTGGCCGTAAACGCCAGAATTGGTGTGGTTTTGCAGTCCGCCAGCAGGCGAATGGCGTGCGTGGCGGCAAGGCCGTCCATCACGGGCATATGGACATCCATCAAAATCAGGTCATAGGCATGGGCGCGCGCTTTGGTTAGCGCTTCGCCGCCGTGGGCGGCCGTGTCCACCTCAAAGCCAACACCCCGCAGCAGCTCTCGCGCTACTTCGAGATTGATGTCGTCGTCTTCAACCAGCAACAATTTAGCGCCATGGTGGTGCTGGCGCAATTGCAGCAGTGCTTTCTGTGTCTCGGGGCTTGAGGCTTCTGGCCTAAGGCCCTGGCCGCGTTGCAGGCGCGCGGTAAACCAGAATGTGCTGCCCATGCCAGGCATGCTTTCGACACCCACTTCGCCGCCCATCAGGCGTGCCAAGTGCTTGGTGATGGCCAGGCCCAAGCCGGTGCCGCCGTATTGGCGCGTGGTGGAGGCATCGGCTTGCACAAACTCATTGAACAGCCCGGCCACACCTTCGGCGCTGATGCCGATGCCGGTGTCAGCCACCTCGAAGCGCACCAGCAGCGCGCCGTCCTCCTCTTGCAGCAGCCTGGTGCGCAGAGTGACACTGCCTTTTGGGGTGAACTTGACGGCATTGCCCGCGTAATTCAGCAGCGCCTGACGCAAGCGCGTTGGGTCGCCACGCAGCCAGGTGGGGACGGCATCGCTGTCAATCACGATTTCCAGGTTTTTGGCACGTGCTGACTCGCCGATGATGTGGCTGACGCCGTACAAAATCGACGAAAGATCGAAATCGGTCGATTCCAGTTGCAGGCGATTGGCCTCGATCTTGGAGAGGTCAAGAATGTCGGTGATGATGGCCAGCAGGTGGCGGCTGGCGTTGTCGATTTTGTCCAAGCGCTGGATTTGCTCCGTCGTCGCTGCGGCGCTGCGCAGCAGGTACGTCATGCCGATGATCGCATTCATCGGCGTGCGAATCTCGTGGCTCATGTTGGCAAGAAACGCGCTTTTCGCTTGGTTGGCGGTTTCGGCTTGCACCTTGGCGAGTTCGAGTTCAGCCGTTTTTTCCTGCACCAGTTCTTGAAGATGCGCGCGGTGCAGGTCCAGTTCCAAGCCCATGCGCTTTTTCTCGGTGACATCTTCCTTGATCGCGACATAGTGGCTGATCGCGCCATCAGCCTGGCGCAGTGGCGTGATGATGGCGAACTCAATGTAGTCGCTGCCATCCTTGCGCCGGTTGTAGAACTCTCCCTTCCAGGGCGCGCCGGTGCTGAGCGCGGCCCACATCTCCGTATAGGTTTTGGGTGGTGTGTTGCCTGATTGCAGCAGCCGGGGGTTCTGACCGATGAGCTCTTGGTCGCTATACCCGGTGTTGCGTTTGAAGGATTCGTTGATGTATTCGATCTCGCCCCGGGTGTTGGTGATGATGATGCTCTCCGGGCTTTGCGCCACCACCAGCGAGAGTTTGCGCAGCGCGTCCTCGGCCAGTTTTCGCTCGGTGATGTTGCGGGCAATGCCGATCAAGCCGATGACTTCACCCTGCGCATCAAGCAACGGTGTCTTGGTGGAGAAGAAAGTAATTTCCTTCCCCTTTGCGATGATCAATTCCTCGGCGGTGATACTTTGCCGACTGCTCATCACCCGTTCGTCGAACGCCATGACGCACGCTGCGACTTCTGGCGTGAAGACGGCACGGTCATCAATGCCCGGTATCTCCTCTTGCAACTTGCCCATCACACTGGCTGCAGCGGGGTTGGCCAGCAGGTAACGCCCTTGCCGGTCTTTGACGTAAATAGCGTCGATTGAGCAGTTGGACACCGCGTCCAGCAGTTGCAAGGCGCGCAGCTTTTCTTCTTGAATCGTGCGTGAGTTTTGCTCGATGGCCAGTTGCTGGCGCTGGCGCAGCAGGTAAACGCTGGCTACGGCCACCAGCAAGGCCAGCAGGCCAGCCAAGCCAATCCAGATGGCGTTCAGGGTTGCCGTGCTGTAGAACTCGTCTTGGTCCATCTTGGCGAGCAAATACCAGTGGGTACCGGGAACCGGCAAGGCGATGCCGATGACGGGAATGCCGCGGTAATCCACCCCCTCGATCATTTTGCCGAGCAAGGCTGGGGCGCGCAGGACTTGCACTGCCAGTACTTTTTCTTGCGTGAGCGGCACGGTGAACCGGGCCGCTGTGTTGCTGCGATAGCGCAGTTCGTTCAGGAACAGCACATTCTCCCCGTCGCGGCGAAACAGCAATGTTTCCCCGCTGGTGTTGCTTATCGGCCAGCGCTTCATCAAGGGGAACAGGTAGCGGTCAATGTCAACTTCAGTCACAACGGTATGTTGATGCAGGTCTGCACTTGTAAGAGGTGCGACGATATTCAGGCGTGGGCGACCCGCTGCATCCAGGTAAGGGCCCAGCAACCTTACTTGGCGATCTGCGGCAGCTTCTTGGACCGCCGCACGCAATGCCGGGGCAATCGTACGAGGGGCTCCGTTGCTTCCCAGCACAAAATCACCGGCATGGTTGATCAAAAAAACGAATTGAATGGTCTCGTGGTGAGCGCTTTGGTAAGTCCCCAGTCTGTCGATCAGGCGTGCGCGGCTGACCGCATCGCCAGGGGTGCCCAGGCGATTGATGTCGTCGAAAATATACTGGCTGCTTTGTAGATAGCGGGCCTCGGCCACTTTTTCTTTGATCTGGAGTTCTAGCTCGCTCACTTTGAGCACGGCAATGTCTCGCAGGCGCTCTGTATCCATATTGTTTTGCTGTTTGAAGCTTATAAATATGCCCGCCAGCGTGACTGCGGCAATGACCAGCGTGATTGCAAGGAGGGGACGGACGACGGACCGCAAAGGCAGGGCAGGCGCGTCAGGCAGGAGCTTGTGCTTCGTTATCCGCCGCATCAAGGCAAACAGCAGCAGCGAGGTGGCAAGCACAAACAACCAACCCTTGACCGTGCTGGCAAGCGTGACGTGTGCCGGATCCGTGAAGAGGCTTTCCACCACCTTGTCAGACAGCAGTATCCACAAGGCGGCAGTGGCCGCATAGATCAGCACCACCGTCAGAATGGACAGCGTGCTGACACCCGAGGCGTGTGTGCGGCTACTCATGCGCTTTCGCTGTAGCGTTGGGCGATGGCGGTAAATTCGTCGAAGACACCAAGGACGGCATCGACGATATCCGGGTCGAAATGGTGGCCACGGTCGTCAATGATGATGGCGCGTGCCTCAGCATGGCTCATGGCGGCTTTGTAGCTGCGCTGGGAAATCAGGGCATCAAAAACATCGGCCAAAGCCATCAGACGGGCCGAGATGGGAATGGCGTTGCCCATCAGCGCGTCAGGGTAGCCGCCGCCATCCCAGCGCTCGTGGTGCCAGTGCGCAATGTCCTTGGCGAGGGCCAGAAAGGCAAGCGGCTTTTCAGCATCTTTTTCAGCCGCTTCGAGGGCATCGGAGCCGAGTTTGGCGTGCGTTTTCATCACCACCCATTCGTCGGCTGTCAATTTGCCGGGTTTGAGCAGGATGTGGTCGGGAACGCCGACCTTGCCGATGTCATGCAACGGGGCTGACTTGATCAGCAGGTCAATGTTGGGTTCCGTGAGGAAGTCGGCAAAGCGCGGATGGTTTTTAAGCGCTCTGGCCAGCGCGCCAACGTAGCCTTGGGTGCGCTTGAGGTGATTGCCAGTATCGCTGTCGCGGGTTTCAGCCAATGAGGCCAGTGCCAGCATCGTGACATTTTGCGCTGCCGTCACCTGGCGTGAGCGTTTGGTCACCTCGTACTCCAGGTACTCGTTGTTCACCCTAAGCGTTCTGGCATGGGTTGAATCGACAAAATGGGCATGCACCCTGGAAAGCAAAATCGGTGGGCTGATGGGTCGGGAAATATAGTCTACCGCACCCATCTCCATGGCCAATTGCTCGCTCGCGGTATCGGCTTTATTGGTCAAAAAAATCACCGGAATCATGCAGGTCAAGCGGTCTTTTTTGAGTTGACGACAGACCTCGTAGCCATCCATATCGGGCATTTCAATGTCGAGCAATACCAGGTCTGGCGGTTCTTCCTGGCACTGCATCAGGGCCTTGAGACCGGTATTGACCGCCTTGACGTTATAAAACGGTCGCAACAAGGCGCTCATCAGCGCCAGGTTGGCGCGCGTGTCATCTACCAACAAAACGGTAGGCTGGACAGCTTCGAAAAATTCCATGTCAGATCCATTTTTATATACAAGCAAACTTAAAACGCTACCGGCTCGGTCAAGCCTCCGAGCTCACACCGGCATGACTGGGTAAACACAGCTCCACACAAGTGCCCTGCCCCGGCGTGCTGTCAATGCGGATGGCACCGTGGTGCAGGTCAATAATTTCTTTGACGATGCTCATGCCCAGCCCGGTGCCCAGATACTTGCCTGAGGTGTCGGCGCGGTAAAAGCGGTCAAACACCTGGCTGACCTGATCCGCGCTCATGCCAATACCGTTGTCGGTGACACAAATGCACACCTGCGCCGGGCTCTGTGCTTGCGGTGACCCGGCACACACGGCAAAGGTCACAGTCCCGGCAGCACCCCGGCTGGCGGAGTACTTGTAGGCATTGGTCAGTACATTGCTCAATGCCTGCTGCAGCTTTCTGGCATCGGCCATGACAGACAGCGGTTCAGCGGGCAGCGTCACCACCGGTGCCAAACGCCCGGCGGGCAAGGGGAGTGCTTTGACGATGTCCGTCATCAACTGCTTGATGTCAACCAGGGTGTAGCGGAAGTCTTTGCCGCGGCGCGCCTCGATACGGGCCAGATCGAGCAATTCATCCAGAATGCTGACCATGATGTTGGCTTGACTCAGCACAATTTGAAGGTATTCACGCTGTGCGGCCGGATCAACATCGGTGAGTAAAACCAGCTCGGTAAAACCCAGAATGCTGGTCATGGGCGTGCGCAACTCATGCGCGGCGGTGGCCATGAACTCGCTTTTCATGGCATCAACCTCGGTTTCGACCGTGACATCTCGCAAGTACAAAATCTGCGACACACTGCTGTTGCCCTGGCATCGCATGCCCACTTGCAGCACACGCCTGCCGGGGCGCTTGATTTCGATCAGCTCGCGCACATCCGCTTGACCCTTGTGTTGCTTGGCACGCAGCGCCGCAAGCCCCGAAAACCCCGCGCCAGGTACACAGCGACTGGACAGCCAGGCTGAGAAATCGTGCTCGTCCATACCCTCCAGCCGATGGTTACCCAGATCCGTCATCTGACTGAAGGCCAGGTTGACAAACTTGACACGGCGCTCGGCATCAAAGGAAATAAAGCCATCGGGGCTCAGGGCAAATACCGCATCGAGTTGCTCGGTGCGCTCCAGTACTTGCTTTTGGGCGCTCAAACGGGCCAGCATGGCGCGCTGTATGTTGCTGAGGTAACGCGTCAACGCGGCGGCCAGCGCCACCGTGAGCGCTATCAACATCACCGCCTGCTGCCACAGGGCATTGCGCCCCAACTGGTAGTTGGCCAACATGTCTTTGGCATCGAGCCCGGCGACTACCGCCAACGGGTAGCCAGGAATTTTGCGGTAGTAATACAAGCGCTCAATCTGATCGACTACCGATCGCCGGGTGTAACTGCCTTCGGCCTGCCCCTGACGGATCAATGCGAACAATGGCGAATCGGTGGCCACCGAGCCAAACTCTTCGCGGTTATCCACCCGGCGCGCCCGGCCGATACCGTCCAGCCCGTAGAGCCCGGTCATGCCGTGAATGCCGAGCTTGAGCTCGCCACAGAAACGGGTGAAATAGGTGGGGTCTATCGACACCACAACCACCCCGGCAAAGTCCCCATTGGGCCGGTTGATGCGTCGGGTAAGCTGAATCGACCACTTGCCGGTCGCTCGGCCTACGACGGGCTTGGAAACAAACAACTCCCCAGTGTCGGCCGCCACATGCACCCTGAAGTGCTCGCGGTCCGACAAATCAAGCTTGCCCGTGACAGGCCGATTGGCCAGCACGTAAATGCCCTTGGTATCAATGACACCCACCTGATTGAAAATTTCGGCATCAATCACACCGCGGCGGGTCAGGTCGGTCAAGTCCAGCTTACTGCCCTCAGCGAGGTAGCGCGCCTGTACAAAACGGATCACTTGGTCGGCACTGCGAAACGTGCGGTTGGCGTGCTCCTGGCTGACGCGCGTCAGGTTGGCCAGGTCCCGCTCGGCGGTTTGGTACTGTTGTTGCTGGCTTTGCGTCGTCAGGTTGACCACATGCCAGCAAAATAGCAACACCAGTGCCAACGCTGCCAACCAGATCAGCCACAGGGTATTGCGGTACTGACGCGCAACCAGTCCAGATTTCAGAAAAGGCATGGCAGTGCTCCAGACAGGCTTCAGGCAGCCGGAAAAAACAAGCTGACACAGGTGCCGCGGCCCGCCACGCTTTGGACCGTTACCCGGCCGTCCAGCAAGGTCATGATTTGCTGCACGATGCTCATGCCCAAGCCGGTGCCCAGCACCTTTGAAGTGGTGTTAGCCCGG
>JBBQZI010000156.1:0-7764 GCA_038207855.1 Burkholderiales bacterium | reverse complement strand
TCCTGTGCAATCGGCTGCAAGGCCGACGCGGTGATACCGATGGATGCCAGCCCGGGGTGCTTGCCGGTGGCCACATTGGGTACCTTCATCGAGTCCAGGTTGTCCAGACTCATCATCGGCTCACCCGGCGCCAGACTCATCAGCGTTGCCTGCAGCCGCCCGGCCCATTGCGGCAAGCCGATCACTGGCCGACCAAAACCACCGGCCACGCCAGCCAGCCGGGCTGACAACTGCACCAGTTGTTTGAGGGTGAACACCTCCGGGCCAACGGCCTCAATGATGCGCGGCGACGGCAAGCTGCTGGCACCAGCCAGGCAGCGCACCACGGCGCTTGCAACATCCTCCACCCACACCGGCTGAAACCGGGCGTTGGCCCCGGCCAATGGCATCAGCGGAAACACTTTTTGCAGGCTGGCAAACAGGTTGATGAATTTGTCTTCGGCGCCAAAAATCACACTCGGGCGCAAAATGCTCAGGTCAAACCCGTTCTGGGCAGCAGCACCCGCACCGGCACCTTCTGCGGCCTGCATCAACACCGCCTCGCCCTCGCCCTTGGAGCGCAAATACATCGACGGGCCGGACTCTGGCTGTAGCGCATCGGCACCCAGCGCACTGATATGCACGAGCTGTTTGACACCGGCTGTGGCGCACGCATGGGCAATGTGTTTGGGCAACGCCACATGCACGCGCTCAAACTGGACTTGCGTGCCATGCAAAATGGCCACCAGATTGACCACGGCATCGTGCCCCGCCATTGCGTGCGCCAACGCGGCCGGGTCATGCACATCAAGCTCGAGCACTGTCAGGCTGGGTAGCAGCATGACCGCTTTGGCGTTCATGAGCCGTCGCGTAGGCACGGTGACCTGCCAGCCCTCACGCACCAGTTTTTCACACACATGGGTACCTACGAAGCCGGTACCGCCGAGCACAAAGATTTTTTTCATGGCCAGATGATGCCCGAAAGATCCGCTTAAGCCTGCGTTAGGGTCAAAAATGATGGTCGGCGATCACACCACGGCCGGCTCAATCTCCAGCAAAAGCCCAAAGCGCTCGTACACGCTGGTCTGAATGGCTTTGGCCAGTGTCATCACCTCGCCGCCGGTGGCACCCGCGCCATCGGTTCCTGCGCCCCGGTTGACCAGCACCAGCGCCTGCTTTTCATAAACCCCAGCCTGCCCAACCGATTTACCCCGCCAGCCGCAGGCATCAATCAACCAACCTGCTGCCAATTTGATTGAGCCGTTGTCCATGCGGTAGTGCACCACCTTGGGGTCGCGCTCGATGATGTCGGCGCACTGTTCGGGCGTCACAGTCGGGTTCTTGAAAAAACTACCGGCATTGCCAATCACATCCGGGTCAGGCAACTTGGCGCGGCGAATGCTGCAAACCCAGTCAAACAACTGCTGTGCGCTGGGTTGGTTGCAGTTTTGCTCAGTCATCTTTTTTTCAATATCGGCATAGCCTAAAACCGGCTTCCACGCTTTCGGTAAGGCAAAGCGCACGCGCAAGATAAGAGCACGGTCTTTCAGACCCAGCGCTTGTTGACCGAGCGCTGCATCTGCCTCGCTGGCGTGCTTGAAAATCGAATCCCGGTAACCAAACGCGCATTGCCCCGCGTTCAAGGTGAACAACTGGCCGGTTTGCAAATCAATCGCATCGAGCGATTCAAAGCGGTCTTGCAACTCAACCCCATAGGCACCGATGTTTTGCACCGGTGTCGCACCCACGGTGCCCGGAATCAGCGCCATGTTTTCCAACCCCGGCAAGCCCTGCTGCAGCGTCCAGGCAACAAAGTCGTGCCAGTTCTCGCCGGCACCGGCCTCCACGATGAAGGCTTTGGCGGTTTCAGTCAGCAGCCTGCGGCCTTTGACTTCAACCTTGAGCACCAACGGTTTGACATCGCCCGTGAGCACAATGTTGCTGCCACCGCCCAGCACAAACTTCGGAAAATCAGCCCACTTGGGGTCGGCCAGCAGGGTCTGAACATCGGCTTCGCAGGTGATACGCGCCAGCGCGTGAGCACGGGCAACGATGTGAAAGGTGTTGAAGGCCTGTAGCGGCACGTTTTTCTGAACTAACATGGCGGGATTGTCCAACTTTTGAAGCGAAAAAAATGCCCTCCTTTGATACCGTTTGTGAAGCCAAGATCGTCGATGTGAAACACGCTGTGGAGAACACCGCCAAAGAGATCGGCACCCGCTTTGATTTCAAGGGCACGCCGGCTGCGGTTGAGCTCAAGGACAAGGAGATCACCATGATTGGCGATGCTGACTTTCAGCTCGGCCAGATTGAAGACATTTTGCGCAACAAGCTGACCAAGCGCGAGGTCGATGTGCGCTTTCTGGACAAGGGCGACGTGCAAAAAATCGGTGGTGACAAGGTCAAGCAGGTCATCAAGATTCGCGACGGCATCGAGACCGAACTGGCCAAAAAAATCCAGCGCATCATCAAAGACAGCAAAATCAAGGTGCAAGCCGCCATCCAGGATGGCAAGCTGCGCGTCACCGGCAAGGACCGTGATGACCTGCAAGCCACCATGGCACTGATCCGCAAAGAAGTGTCCGACATGCCGCTGAGTTTTGACAACTTTCGCGACTGAACACGCGATCTGGCTGACACCACGGCGAGCACTGCAAGGCCATGAACCTGACCATCAACACCGAAGACGACTATGAAGACCTGCTGGGTCTTTGGTCTGATCTGGAGTCTGGCCTTGCCGTTGTGCTGGGCTCGCCCGACAGTTCGCAGGAGTTTGCAGCGCGCGTTCACCAGTACGACCGCTGGATGCAGGATTTACTCCGGCATGATGCCGATGTCGGCTTGTACCTGTTGTTTCAACTGGCCATCAATTCGCCGGTGGGCTACAGCGCTTCGCACGCGCTGGTGTGCGCCGTGTTGTGCCACCTGATCGCAGCTGACTTTGCCCTGCCAGTGCGTGAGCGCGACAGCCTGGTGCATGCGGCGCTGACCATGAACATCGCCATGACCCGGCTACAAGACGAGCTGGCCACGCAAGTCAGCCGCCCGGGCCTGGAGCAGCAAATGGCGATTCGCAGCCACGCCACCAAAGGTGCCACCCAGTTGGTCAAGCTGGGCATCACCGATGCCTTGTGGCTGGAAACCGTGCAACTGCACCATAAAGACGAAGACCCGCGTGAGAGCCTGAGCCGGCTCACCCCGCCACACCGGCTGGGGCACATCCTGCATGTGGTGGACCGTTATGCCGCCATGATCAGCCCACGCCATTCACGCGAAGGCCGCAGCGCCACCGAGTCGGCGCAAAACATCATTGATGGCGACACCGAGCAAGGCAACACCGTGGGGCAAGCGCTGGTGCGCATCGTCGGCTTGTGCCCGCCCGGCACCTATGTGCAATTGAACGACGACGACATCGCCGTGGTCATGCGCCGCGGCGAGCAGCCGAACCTGCCTGATGTCGTGCTCGTGATTGACAGCAAAGGCAGCCTGATCAAGCCACCCCGCCTGTTGCGCACTGCCAGCGCAAACAAAACCATCAAAACAGCGCTGGCGGCCTCAGCCGTGCAAGAGCGCATCAACCACCACATCATCTTGCAGCTGGGCACCCAGGCAACCTAGCTTTATTTGCTCCTTATAACGCAGCGTGCTACGCATATTTCATAAGGGCTAGAGGCTTATTTCTTATATATTTATGGTACAGTCAAATACGCCCCATGAACCACGCCTGAGTCGCGCGCTGCGCCTCATGCTCAACACCCAGCGCGTGGCTGCGTTGGGCACGCTCAGCGCCGAAGGCCAGCCATTTGTCTCAATGGTGCCGTTTGCCATTGAGCCGCAATTGCCCTGTCTGGTGATTCACGTCAGCCTGCTGGCACCCCACACCCGCAATTTGTTGGGTAACCCGGCGGTGTCGATGATGGTGATGCAGTCAGAGCCAGCAACGGGGCCAGTGCACGCCTTGCCGCGCGTGTCATTTGAAGCAACAGCGGCACGCCTCAAGCCTGACAGCCCAAGCTGGCTGGCGGCGCGTGGCGTTTATCTGGCGCGTTTTCCAGATGCCCAGCCGATGACCGAGATGGCAGATTTCAGCTTTTTCGCCATCACGGTCAACAGCGCACGCCAGGTGGCCGGCTTTGGCTCGGCGCGGCCGCTCGATGCCGACGACATCGCCGCCCTTTTGCGGCCGCTATAACCCGGGCGGACTCAAGTCTAAAGTGCAACAGGCTGATGATGCCGTTGTAACTGTTTCATAAAACGTCGTATGGAGTTCTGTATCCGACGCATTTTCTGGATCGGTGCTTGAACCAATCCATGGCCAAATCGATCTCCTTGTCGGTGATCGATTCGAAGACCATTTTGAGTTTGCTGCAATGCCCCCGCCCTGTACGGCACTCCAGCGAATGAAAAAACGTATCCAGTACAGATAAGCCTTTTCGGCTTTGAGGCTATAGTGCAAGCACCCAACCAGCTCACGCACCTGATCAAGCAAGCAGTTTTCAGCGTTTTTACGCAAAAAATCTATCGTCAAGCCTAGGATGAATCGACCGGGGTTTGCCGTCTACATTACGTTAAAGCCGTCCCCGTTCAGTGATAGGATTTTTACTATGACCACAACCGCTATCGAACAGTCTGTACTCGGCTTGCCCAAGTCAGAGCGCGCGCATTTGGTGCATTTGTTGCTCGATAGCCTAGATGCACCGTCGGAACCTGATATTCAGAATATCTGGCTGAGTGAGGCGCGCCGCCGCGCGGAGGATATTGACACAGGCAGAGTCAAGCTCGTGAGTGGCGAGCAGCTTGAGCGACAAGTGCAGGCGCTTTTTAAGTGAGTTATTGGCTCCATCCCGAGGCCGCCGAAGAACACAAAAACCAGGTCGCGCACTATGAAGAAATTCAAGCGGGGTTGGGAAAGCGGTACCACACTGAATTTCAAAATGTCTTGGCTTGGGTTTGTGCTTCGCCTGATCGCTCACGCATTGTTCTTGCCCCTGATATTCGACGTGCAATGTTCAAGGTTTTTCACTTTGACCTCGTCTACCGCGAAGTCGATGGCTCAGTTCAAGTGTTGGCTATCGCCCATCATCGTCGCCAGCCAGGCTATTGGCTGGCTCGACTTTAACTATTTGATCGACCCGACTTTCGCGGGTCGTTGTCAACGTTAGCGCTACAAATTGGTTCCGAGGAGGAACGGCAGACTCAAGTCTGAAGTGCGACAGGCTTATTTGCCCTCGATGAACGCCACCATCATGTGGGCCACAGCCTCGCCGTCGTGCCCTTGCGCCAAGCTGTCGGTGCAGGCCAGATACTGCTCTTCGCCGAGCAATGGGCGCCGCTTGTCAAGCAAAAAGGCGCTGTAGGCTTCCACAAATTCGGGGTGCGGTTGGACGCAAAACACCCGGTCTTGCACGGCATACGCCGCCACCGGACAAAACTCACTGGTCGCCAACAGCGTGGCACCCGGGGGCAGTTCAAACACCTGATCCTGGTGGCTGGCCAGCAACGCCACATCGGTGCGGCCTTGTGCATTGGGCAAATCTGGCGCCAGCCACTGGTATTGCATGCGCCCGGCACCCCAGCCCTGCGGTGCGCGGCCCACTTTGGCTCCCATACACAAAGCAATCAACTGGTGGCCAAAGCACACGCCCACCAGCTTCTTCTTGGCGTTCAGAAGTTCTTCAACCTTGGCACGCAGCGTCAACACCCACGGCTCTTGCGAGAAAGAATCAGCCCGGCTACCGGTCAGCAGCACCGCGTCATAGGCATCGAACGACGCCGGATACTCCCCCTTGGTGGTGTTGAAAATATCAAATTCGCCAGTGGCACCGGCAGCCTGCAGCAGGCGCTCAAACATCGCGCCGTAGCCTTTGTAGGTTGGCTCGACAACCGGGTCAAGGTAATCGTTTTCGAGAATGCAAAGTTTCATGATGGGGTGTCCGCAGGCTTGTGCTCGGGCTTGTGGCTGTGGCGGTGACTATGCCCACGGTTGCTGACGTGGCCATGCGGGTGCGGCACGGATGCAACGGCGGCGGCTTTTTTACCCAGCTTTGACTCGGTACCCTTGACCAGACGGTTGATGTTTTCGGTATGGCGGTACAGCAGCAGCAAGGCCATGATGGCCACACTCAGCGCCACGCTTTTGCTCATGAACCACAGGCCACCATCGGCCAACACATAGATCACCGGCGCCATCAAGGCCGCTACGATCGAGGCCAGCGACACATAGCGCGACGCCAGCACCACCACCAGAAAGACCCCGACTGTGGCCAGCCCGAGCCAAGCGCTGTAGCCCAGCAGCACGCCCAGCGCGGTGGCTACACCCTTGCCACCGACAAATTTAAAAAACACCGGGTACAAGTGCCCCAAAAACGCTGCCAGCCCGACCATGGCCAAGGTGCCGTGGTCGAGTCCATACGGCTGGCCGTACCACCTGACCAGCATCACCGGAAGCCAGCCCTTGGCCGCATCCAGCAGCAGCGTGGCAATCGCGGCACCCTTGCTGCCAGAGCGCAGCACGTTGGTGGCACCGGGGTTTTTGCTGCCAAACGTGCGCGGGTCATTCAGACCCATGACGCGGCTGACGATCACCGCAAACGACAGCGAGCCGATCAAGTAGCCAGCAAGGGCGGCCAGCGCGGGAAAAAAAGCGTGCATCGATTCCAAGTCATCTCCTGTTGACCCATGCAAATGGGCCAGAACTAGGCCAAAAGTGGGCAGAGGTCTATTTTGCCAGCCTGCCCGACATCAATCTGTCAGGCTCAACGCGCACTGCACCGGTTTGGCCCCCAGCAGGCGCACGCAGGCCTGCGGATCAAGGCCAATCAGGTAACCCCGTTGGCCACCATTGATCAGAATCTTTGGCAATTCAAGAATCGTCGACTCAATGAAGACCGGCATAACCCGCCGTGTACCAAAGGGCGATGTGCCACCCACCAGATAGCCACTGTGCCGGCTGGCGACCTCGGGCGTGCAGGGCTCCACCGATTTAACGCCAATCTGACGCGCCAGGTTTTTGGTCGACACCTTGCGGTTGCCGTGCATCAGCACCACCAGCGGTTTGGCATCCTGGTCTTGCATGATCAGCGTCTTCACCACGTGAAACGGGTCCCAGCCGAGTTCTGACGAGCTGTGCATCGCCCCGCCGTGCGCCAGGTACTCGTACGGGTGTTCGGTGAACGCGACCTTGCTGGCTTTCAACAGCGCAGTGGCAGGAGTTTCAGAGACGTGGTCCTTTTTGGCCATGAACCAACCTCAAATCGCCGGATCGCGGATTTCCCAGCGAATGGCATCGATCTCTTTGAGCAGTTCAGGCGACAAGCTGGTGCCCCACGCCGCCACATCTTCTTCCAGTTGCGCCACGCTGGTGATGCCGATGATGGTGCTGGCCACCTGCCACTTGGTGTAACAAAAAGCCAGCGCCAGTTGCGTCGGTGTCAGGCCGTGCTGGCGTGCCAGGTCGTTGTAGCGCCGCGCTGCTGTCAGCGCCTCGGGGCGGCCCCAGCGCTGCTTGCGCACCGAGGGGTATTTGGCAATACGGCCCTCCTGCGGCGCTGCCGGGCCTTCAATGCCACTGGCATCGTACTTGCTTGTGAGCAGACCAAAGGCCAGCGGCGAATAGGCCAACAGCGACACATTCAGCCGTTGCAGGGTTTCATCCAGCGCGTTTTCAACGCTGCGGTTGAGCAGGCAATAGCAGTTTTGCACGCTAGCCACACGCGGCAAATTGTGCTGCTCGGCCAGCCGCACAAATTCATGCACACCGTAGGGTGACTCGTTGGACAAACCCAC
>JBBQZI010000155.1:0-7870 GCA_038207855.1 Burkholderiales bacterium | reverse complement strand
CTGGCCGCCACGCTCATCAATTGTTTTGTACAACCGGTTGGCGACTCCATCGCCCACGTCGAAGACGGCCATCCTGGCATCTACACAGCGCTTACTGAAGCGGCTGAAACCATGCGCCGTGGTGGTGGTGTTGGCTACGATTTTTCACGTATTCGCCCACGTGGTGCCTGGGTTGGCAGCACGCAAAGCAGCGCCTCGGGTCCGGTCAGCTACATGCGCGTGTTTGACCGCTCCTGCGAAACCGTCGAGTCTGCTGGTGCCCGTCGCGGCGCTCAAATGGGTGTGCTGCGCTGCGACCACCCGGACATTGAAGAGTTCATCCACTCCAAAGACAAGGGTGACCTGAAGAATTTCAATATTTCAGTGGGTGTAACAGACGACTTCATGAAAGCCGTCCAGGCTGATGCCGATTTTGAATTGATTCACCGCGCTGAGCCCGGTGCGGCACAAAAAGAAGCCGGCGCTTTTCATAACAAGGATGCCGGTATCTGGGTCCACCGCAAGCTCAAGGCGCGTACGCTGTGGGAGCAAATCATGCGTTCCACCTATGACCATGCCGAACCTGGTGTGCTGTTTCTGGACCAAATGAACCGCGACAACAACCTCTCTTATTGTGAAACCATCGCGGCTACCAATCCCTGCGCCGAGCAACCCTTGCCACCCTACGGCTGCTGTTGCCTGGGCTCGATTGACCTGACCCGCTTTGTCATAGAGCCATTTTCTGACACCGCACGCTTTGATCAAAAAGGCTTTGCAGAGGTCGCTCAAGTCGCCGTGCGCATGCTTGACAACGTGCTCGAAGCAACAGTATGGCCACTGCCCCAGCAGCAGCAGGAGGCTGCCAGCAAGCGCCGCATTGGCTTGGGTTACACCGGTCTGGGTGATGCGCTGGTGATGCTCAACTTGCGTTACGACACGCCACAGGCCCGCGAGATGGCGCGGCAGATCTCCGAGCTGATGCGAGATACCGCTTACCGTGCATCAGCTGATCTTGCAACCGAGCGCGGCGCATTTCCATTGTTCAATGCTGACCTATTTTTAAGTGGCCAGACCTTTGCATCACGGCTGCCGACAGAGCTCAAGGGCCATATCCGCAAACACGGTCTGCGCAACTCACACCTGCTGTCCATCGCCCCGACCGGCACCATCAGTCTGGCCTTTGCCGACAACGCCAGCAACGGCATCGAGCCGGCCTTCAGCTGGACCTACACCCGCAAAAAACGCATGCCTGATGGCAGCTTTAAAGAATACGCAGTGGAAGACCACGCCTGGCGGCTCTATCGCCATCTCAAGGGTGTCAACGCAGCCCTGACCCCGGCCTTTGTCACGGCGCTGGAAATGAGTGCGCAGGCCCACGAAGAAATGGTGGCGGCCGTTGCACCGTACGTGGATACAGCTATTTCGAAAACCGTCAACGTGCCCGCTGACTATCCCTATGCGGATTTCCAAAACCTCTACACGCAAGCCTGGCAGTCTGGATTAAAGGGGCTGGCCACCTACCGACCCAACTCGGTTTTGGGCTCGGTATTGAGTGTGACACCCACACCCAGCGCCGCCAAACCTCTGCAAATTGATGGTGCCAATCACCGGCTGGCGCTTGACCGCTTGCCCGCACCGGTGCTGTCATCACTGCGCTGGCCAGGCCGCCCTGCGCTGCCAGGTGGCAACCCGGCCTGGACCTTCATGGTGCACCACCCATTTGGTGACTTTGCCTTGTTTATTGGCGAGCTCTCACCCGTAGAGGGCGGCTCACCCCAGCCCTTTGAAGTCTGGGTCAACGGGGCCGAGCAACCGCGTGGGCTTGGAGCCTTGGCCAAAACCCTGTCAATGGATTTGCGCACCAATGACCCGGCTTGGCTGCAACTTAAATTGGATGCACTGGCAACCGTCAGCGAAGAACACGCCTTTGAGATGCCATTTCCGCCACACGGCGAGAAGCGGCTGTTTCCTGGGGTAGTGGCAGCCACAGCGGCCGTAATTCGCTGGCGCTGCGAGCAAATTACCGCCAACGCCGCACAAAAATCACCGAAAGACAAACCCACATCAACACCAGTCATTGATGCCATGTTCAGCCGGGGCGAGCCACAAACCGGACCATCCGGCACACTCGCTTGGGCCGTTGATGTGGAAAACCCGGCTACCAACGAAGCGTTCACCGTGACCCTGAAAGAAGTAAACCTGCCCGGCCCCGATGGCGGCATGGTGACGCGACCCTGTGCAGTCGGCTTCAGCGGCAATTACCCCCGAGCCATGGACGGTTTGGCACGGCTGCTATCGCTGGACATGCGGGTGATTGACCCCGCGTGGATTGGCATGAAGCTGCGCAAGCTGCTCAACTACGCGGAGCCATTGGGGCATTTCATGGCGTTTGTCCCTGGCCTGCCGAACGAAGAACGCCGCCAGCAAACTTGGCCATCCACGGTGGCCTACATCGCAAGGCTGATCATTCACCGCTATGCCATGCTGGGCATCTTGAATGAAGAAGGCTACCCGCTGCGCGACATGGGTGTGCTAGACACCCCCGAAGCGCGCGAAGCCAATCACACCATGGCTGGCAAACAGTGTCCTGAATGCGGCAACCCGACTGTCATACACAAAGACGGCTGTGATTTTTGCACCGCTTGTGGCTATGTGGGGCAATGTGGCTAAAGTCTGATGTCAGTTGCGCACCACCAGCACGGGCAGTTTGGTGTGCGATAAAACGGCCTGGGCAACGCTGCCCAGGACCAGTTTCTCAAGACCGCTGCGGCCGTGTGAGCCCATCACAATCAAGTCGGCCTTCAGCGATTTGCCTGCTTCCACAATGCCACGCCATGCGGTGTGCGCCTCAATCACCGATGAATCTACCGTCACGGCAGCACCGGCAAAAGTTTCTTTGGCAGCCCTGACTGCCGCATTGGCCTCTGCTGTGGCGGCACTCAGATACTCAGCCTGACCATATGCAAAGTCGGTTCCAACCCCGGTAAATGGGTAGGGATCAATCACATAAATCACAGTCACCAAGCTACCGAATGCCTGGGCCATTTCAATCGCTTTACTAACTGCAATTTGCGCGGTGTCAGAACCATCTACGGGGACAAGAATGTGCTTGAACATGGCTTACTCCTGAAAAAATTAAATAAATCCGTCAAATATCTTCCGGCACCATCTTGATAGCGCCGCATGGGCACTCTGAGACACAAATGCCGCAACCTTTGCAGTAGTCGTAGTTGAATTCAAAACCCTTGCCAGGGCCCAATTTGATCACGGCGTTATCAGGGCAAACCCCATAGCAGTTGTCACACTCAAAGCAATTGCCGCAAGACAGGCAACGCCGCGCCTCGAACAGCGCATTGCTCTCATCGAGGCCACCCTGCACTTCTTCAAAGGTGGATTGACGGCGAATGATGTCAAGCATTGGGCGCACGGTTTTGGGTGCATCGCTGTAATACCAGGTGTTGAGTTTGTCAAAGCTGGCAATCTCACTCTTAGGGGCAGGAGCAAAAACGCTGCCGTTCAGCCAGGCATCAATGTTACGAGCGGCCTTTTTACCGTGCCCAATGGCCACCGTCACATTGCGCTCAGCCGGCACCATATCACCACCGGCAAAAATGCCATCGTGCCCGGTCATCATCTGCGCATTAACCTGGACAACGCCATCTTTGACCAAAAGATCAGGCACATTTTCAATCAACGACAAATCGACATCCTGCCCGAGCGCCAGCACCACCGAATCAGCCTCCAGCGTCTCGAATTCGCCCGTCGGCTGCGGGAAACCCTTGTCATCAAGCGCCATTTTTTCGACCGTGATTGACGATTCACCGGCTTCGCTGATGGTGGACAGCCACTTGATCAGCACACCCTCTTGCAGTGCCTCTTCGACTTCAAAGTCGTGTGCAGGCATTTTTTCACGTGTACGTCGGTAGACGATGATGGACTCTGTCGCACCCAGACGCTTGGCAGTGCGCGCCACGTCAATGGCCGTATTGCCACCACCATAAATCACCACCTTACGGCCCAGCAGCGGTTTGTCTTCACCTTCCATGGAGCGCAACACCGAAACAGCATCCAGCACCTTGGCAGAGTCACCGGCCGGAATATAGGCCCGCTTGGCAATGTGCGCACCCACGGCCAGAAACACCGCATCAAAACCACCCTGCTGCTTGCTTTCCAGCACGTTGCTAACTTTGGTGTTGTAGAAGATTTGCACTCCCAAATCGACAATGCGTTGCACTTCAGCGTCCAGCACCTTGCGTGGCAGACGGTACTGTGGAATGCCAAAGCGCATCATGCCGCCAGGCAGTGGACCGGCTTCATGCACGACCACCTGATGGCCCATGCGTGCCAACTGGTAAGCCGCCGACAGACCCGATGGCCCAGCACCCACCACCAACACTTTTTTGCCGGTAGTGGCAGCCGGTGACGCAAATTTCCAGCCTTGGGCAATCGCCTGGTCACCCAAAAAATGCTCAACCGAGTTGATGCCCACAGCCGAGTCAAGTTGGCCCCGGTTGCAAGCACCCTCACAGGTGTGGTAGCAGACCCGGCCCATGATGGCTGGAAACGGATTGTCTTCAACCAGTTGACGCCAAGCCTGTTCGTAGTTACCCGACTCTGCATGGAACAGCCAGGCCTGAATATTTTCGCCAGCCGGGCATTGATGGTTACACGGTGGTTTACGGTTCAGATAAACCGGGCGCGAGGTACGCCACGAGCCGGTATGGTTGGCCAAGGATGTGCCGACATCCAGCGTGATGGCAAAAGGTTTTTCCATCATTTTTCTCCAAGCAAGTTAAAGCGGCGGATGTTGCGATCAGCCCGCGCCTGCAGGCGGGCAATGGTGTCCACGTCTGGCTTTTTGCCAAACAAGTGAGCAAAGCGTTTTTGTGGTTTCAGGTAATCCTCAATAGGCACCTGACGGCGGATTTTCAAAACACCGGTTACTTCACCTCGCTCGGCCTCAAACACCGGGAAGATGCCACTTTCGACCGCCAAGCGGGACAGTTTGATGGTGTCGTGCGATGCCGCGCCCCAACCCAGCGGACAAGGCACAAAGATATGGATATAGCGCGCACCGCGCATCGACATGGCCTTGGTGACCTTGCTTTCCAAGTCGTGCAAGTCAGCCACGGTAGCGGTTGCCACATACGGAATTTCATGCGCCATGGCAATTTGCGGGACATTTTTGCCCTGACCAAATTCATTGCCCGGGTGCGGCCCCACCGCCATGGTGGTGGCGGTGCGTGCTGCTGGTGGGGTTGCGCTGGAGCGCTGCACCCCCGTATTCATGTAGGCCTCGTTGTCATAGCAGATGTAAAGCACATCGTCATTGCGATCAAACATGCCCGACAGGCAACCGAAGCCGATGTCGGTGGTACCGCCATCGCCGCCTTGGGCAACTACCCGCACGTCACTGCGGCCTTTGGCTTTCATGGCGGCGGCAATGCCAGTCGCCACCGCTGCCGTGTTGCCAAACAGCGAGTGAATCCATGGCATTTGCCAGGATGTCTCAGGGTAGGGTGTAGAAAAAACTTCCAAGCACCCGGTGGCATTAGCGGCGATCAGTTGGCCTTTGGTAGCAGCCATGGCCGCATCAATGGCATAGCGCGCGCCCAGCGCCTCGCCACACCCTTGACAGGCCCGATGCCCGGAATTGAGCGAGTTGCTGCGTTGGGCACCCGCCTGCACGCTGCGCTGTTCAGGTGCCAGCAGCCGGTTGCCGACGGTAAATGTGCCGGTCTGATAAAACTTAACCAAGGATTGTTCCATGATGTTTCCTTTCAGTCTGCCTTGGGCGCCGCAGTGCCCATGTCACGCAAAATCCCCTCGGCAATCGGACCAGATCGGCGTTGTTTCTTTTCACGCTCCAGCACGCGATTGACCACCGCCCAGTCCAGATCTAAAAATGTGAGCAACTCAAGCTTGTCAGCTATCGCATCGAGTAACAATTGATGCACCGATGCCTTGGTAATCGCCCGACCACCCAAGCCAGCAACGACGGTCAGCACAGGTTGCGGTCGGTTGCGTACGGCACTGCGCACATCGCGCGACACAATACCGCCAATGCCCACAGCGAAGCATTTTTCGATGACCACAATGCGTTTGGCATTGGCCGTGGCATCGCGAATGGCCGAAATAGGAAACGGCCGGTACGAGGTGATGCCCAGCACACCCACCTTGACACCTTCAGCGCGCAAGTCGTCAACCGTGTCCTTGATGGTGCCCAGCACCGAGCCCAGCGCAATCACAATGGTTTCGGCATCTTCGGTTTTGTAAGTCTTGATCAAACCACCTGAATCGCGGCCAAATTGCTGTTTGAATTCAGCGGCAATCTGCGGAATCAGGTCCAGCGCCTGCATCTGCTTGGCGTGCGCCAGGTAGCGCACTTCGGTGAATGCCTCAGGCCCGACCATGGCACCCATGGTGACCGGGTCGTTCGGGTCGAGCACCTGGCGCGGCTCATAAGGTGGCAAAAATTTATCCACTTGCGCCTGGTCAGGCATGTCGACCCGCTCGTAGGCGTGGGTCAAGATGAAACCATCCATGCAAACCATCACCGGCAAAGACAACTCTTCGGCAATTTTGAAGGCCTGAATGTGCAGGTCAAGCGCTTCCTGGTTGGTTTCGGCAAAAATCTGCAACCAACCCGCGTCGCGCATTGACATGCTGTCGGTGTGGTCGTTCCAGATGTTGATCGGCGCGCCGATAGCCCGGTTGGCCACCGTCATGACAATCGGCAACCCCAAACCCGAAGCGTTATAAACCGCTTCAGCCATGAACAACAAGCCCTGGCTGGCGGTAGCTGTGTAGGCGCGGGCACCTGCTGCCGATGCACCAATCGCCACGCTCAAAGCGGCAAATTCGGATTCAACATTAACGAATTCACAGGGTGCGAGCGTGCCATTTTTCACCAGTTCGCCCAAGCCCTCAACGATATGCGTCTGGGGCGAAATCGGGTACGCACAAATCACTTCAGGGCGGCTGAGCGCCACCGCCATGGCAACGGCGTGCGAGCCTTCACATTGTTCAAGCATGTTGGGTCTCCTTTATTTTTTGCGCCATCACAACATCAAACGCTTCCTTGGCTGCAGCTTTGTTACCAAGAGCTACCGCACCAGCAAATTTTTGGTCAATGGCACGCTGAACAGCGTCAAGCGAAATAAGTCCACCCAAGGCCGCAAATGCACCGAGCAAGGGCACATTGGGCACGGGTCTGCCGACATGCTTCATGGCCAATTCTGTGGCGGGCACGGTCAGCAAATGATCAGCCTGAAAATCCTTGACGAACTCGCCCAAACCCATTTCGGCAAAGGTGCGTGTCGAGTTGATCAGGATGTAGCCGTCTTTTTTGAGGCCACTGAGCACATCCACCTGGTGCAGCAAGGTGGGGTCCTGAATGATGATGGCATCGGGCTGCATGATGGGTTCGCGCAGCCGAATCTCTTTGTCGTCCATGCGGCAAAAGGCGACCACCGGTGCACCGGTGCGCTCCGAGCCAAAACTGGGAAAAGCCTGCGCGTGGCGGCCCCCCAAAAATGCTGCGATCGACATCATCTCTGCGCCGGTCACAACGCCTTGGCCGCCCCGGCCGTGAATTCGTACCTGAAACATGGTTTGTCTCCTTATTGTTCTATCAGGCATGTTGCCTGATCGTCTGCCACTTTTGAGCGACAGCGCGAATGGTGCTACCGCTACCCCAAACACTCATTGATGTAAATCAACATGCATCCAAGAAGTTGACCGCACCTTGGCGTGAAAAATACCTGGGACAAACCCTGACAATAACAACTTAAATGATTCAAGTCTGAAGTGCACAAACTTTAAATGCTATATTTTCAATAGCTATTAGCGCACTATTTATAAGGGCTAGCGGCCAATTTCTTATAAATTA
>JBBQZI010000154.1:0-7918 GCA_038207855.1 Burkholderiales bacterium | reverse complement strand
TCAACAGATGCCGGACTTTAACCGCAGATTATTTGTCCCAAACTTTGATGGCACGCACCACCTCAAATCACGCAATACCGTCGGTCAGCCCATCAAGCCTACGGTATCGGGCGACCGGGTCCCTGCGTGTCATGGGCGCGTGCCGACAGGTAGGCATAGAGGTCGGCTATGTGGGCGCTCACGCGGGGCTCGCCTTGCCACGCTGGCATCGTCAGCATGTAAGTTTCCTTGCGCTGCAAGATGTCCTGAATGAGGGCTTCGCGCTGGGCCGGATCACGGCTGATTTGTGCAGTTGGCAGGCTCCAGTCGTAGCGACTGAGCACCAGGTTGACGAACTGGTGCGAGCCCATGTCGCGCACTCTGGGTAACAAGTCGGGTGCACCCGCGGTGCCAGTTGCGGCGGGACCTTGGCAGGCGGCACACCGGTCCTGAAAAACGCGCCAACCGATGTAGACCGAGCCAGGTGGTTTTGTTTGCTGCGAAAGCTCCTGTGCCGCCTGTCGGTTTTCTATCTCCACGGCACAACCGGTCAATAGCAGGACTGACAGGAGAAACGGAGCGGGTTTAAGCCCGAATATTGGCAACTTCATCACGGTCATCACCTTTCATTTCTTGCAAGCACAAGCAGTGTTGCAGATTCAGTGTGCGAGTCCATGTCGCATTGGCTGCCAGTCATTGTGGCTGGCAGATGTGCGAGTGCCTTGTCAATGATCAAGGTTTGCTGTGATTATTTGCGAGGATGACGGACGTTCGCTTGGACAACGGACAGGTGTTTTTCAGGCTCATGAATTTCTTTGGTTGGCCTCAAGCGGCCGCTGCTTTAATCGCGTGCTGGAAACGGTTCAGGCTGTTGATGGAGCCGCAAACAAAAAGCGCATCATCGGGCTGCAGTAAAAAGTCATCGTCAAACTCAACCAGTACCTCTTGCCCACGCTCCACAGCAATGACATTGGCCCCGGTTCGGTCCAGATCCTCGTTGTGCCAGGGGTGTTTTCCCGCCAGCGCATCGGCCTTTAACCGGATGAATTTGATGCCGTTTTCGACTTGACCAACCTGCTCGCCCAGCAGTTGGTAGGCCAGAATCTGTCCGGCCACCTGACCGACTGAAATCGCAAAATCGGCACCAGAGCGGTAGACTCTTGCGGTGTTGTGGGTGCGAAGCACACGCACGATCAGCGGCACTTCCGGGGCATAGTCGCGCACAAAGGCTGTGGCAAATATGGACTCACTGTCGTCGCTCAGCGCAAGCACCACAGCACCGGCCTCGCGCACCTTGGCGCGTTCAAGGATGGAGCGTTCGAGCACGTTGCCGACAAAATCAACGCCTGGTCCGGCTGCCCGATCAATCACGGTGCAGGTTTCGCCAGCATCCTGGAGCAGTTCAACGATTTTTTGTCCTACTGTGCCGTATCCGGCCAGCACAATCGGGCCCGCCCGGTGGATGGGCATGGCCAGACGCTCAACGATTTTCAAATTGGCAGGGGTGCCGACTACCACCAGAATGGCACCGGTCTCGATGCGGGTGTCTGGCCCCTTGATGGTGGTAAAAGTGCCGCTCAGCCATTGCCCGATGACAGACACATGATGGCGTAGCCGCGGTCACGCAGAGCGCGGGCGAGCTCCATATCTTCTTCCAAAATGACGAAATCGGTCTTGGTGCTTTTGAACTCGTCCAGCACGGACTCAATGGCCGGGCCATAGTGGTAAAAAAGCACTTTGCCCTCCATCGGTGGCAAAGTGTGATCCAGTCGTACTTCAAATTGATCCTTGAAGTACGGCAGTACCACCAGTGGAAAGATCAGGAACACCAAAAATTGCCCGAAAAACTGGCCAAGGATGACAAACAAAGCCATGACGGGGTTGTTCCACCGGTTGTCCGCACCGTAGCCCGTCGTGGTGACGGTTTCAGCTGCCCACTGGATGCTTTGCAAAAAAGTTCGCGGCGTTCCTTCCAATCGATCCATACCGAGCATGTAGAACAAGGCCAGAATAAAGACGGAGGTCGGCAACAGGTCAAGAAGAGTCAGAAATCGCTTGTTGGTACGGTTGAGTTTGAGCCGCATGTCTGGTTGTCAAAGTTTTATGGGTTAATCGTGCCGCATGACCCTGGCCTGTCCCTGAAGTGCAATCCCAATTATTGATCCTGCAGGGCGCAAAAAAAACCCACCGAAGCCAGGGGCTGCGGTGGGGCAAACTCTCAAAGAAAAAACTCTCAAACTGGCTGCAGGCTGTGTGGCCTGCAGCATCCTTGGCACCTATCGGCCGTAAGCCGCCTCACCGTGGGATGTGATGTCCAGACCTTCGCGCTCGTCTTCTTCGCTGACGCGCAGGCCAATCGTCATGTCCACAATTTTGTAGGCAATGAAGGAAACCACGCCAGACCAAACAACGGTCGTCAAAACTGCCTTGGTTTGGATCCAGACTTGCGATGCGATCGAGTAGTCGCCAGCGGTTACGCCGGTGGCTGTCACCCAGTCAGCTACAAAGCCGGGGCCGCCCAGGGATGGGCTGTTGAAGACGCCGGTCAGGATGGCGCCCATGATGCCGCAGACACCGTGCACACCGAACACGTCCAACGAGTCATCAGCACCGAGCAGTTTCTTCAGACCATTGACACCCCACAAGCCGGCAAAGCCAGACAGGAAGCCGATGACCAGTGCGCCACCGATGCCGACGTTGCCGCAGGCTGGTGTGATGGCCACCAGTCCAGCAACGCAACCGGACGCAGCGCCCAGCATGGAGGCCTTGCCCTTCATCAGTGCTTCACCGATGCACCAGGCCAAAACGGCAGCCGCTGTTGCGCCAAAGGTGTTGATGAAGGCGAGTGCCGCAAAGCCGTTGGCTTCCAGCGCAGAACCGGCGTTGAAACCAAACCAGCCCACCCACAGCAGCGCTGCGCCAACCATGGTCAGTGTCAGGCTGTGAGGCGCCATTGATTCTTTGCCGTAGCCCACGCGCTTACCGATCACGAATGCGCCGACCAAGCCGGCAACCGCTGCGTTGATGTGCACCACGGTACCGCCGGCAAAGTCCAGCGCGCCCGATTGCCACAGGTAACCGGCCTTGGCGTTCATGGCATCAACCACTTCTTTGCTGGTGTAGGCATCAGGGCCCATCCAGAACCACACCATGTGGGCGATTGGGGCGTAGCTGAAGGTGAACCAAAGTACCGAGAACATCAGCACGGCAGAAAACTTGATTCGCTCTGCGAACGAGCCGACGATCAGCGTGCAGGTAATGGCGGCAAAGCTGGCCTGGAAGGCGGCAAACACGATTTCAGGAATCACCACCCCCTTGCTAAAGGTGGCACCGTTGGCAAACGTGCCCGCAGCGTTGTCCCAGATGCCTTTCATGAACAGCCGGTCAAAGCCACCAATGAACGCATTGCCCTCGGTAAACGCCAGGCTGTAGCCGTAAATGAACCACAGCACCACGATCAGCGAGAACGTCACCATGACCTGCATCAGGACAGACAACATGTTCTTGCTGCGCACCAGGCCGCCGTAGAACAGCGCCAGGCCGGGGACGGCCATCATGATGACCAAGATGGTGGAGACCATCATCCAGGCGGTGTCCCCTTTGTTGGGGACGGGTGCTGCTGCAGCGGCCGGTGCTGCATCGCTTGCGGCGACAGCAGCAGCAGGGGCGGCATCAGCCGGTTTGGCCATGGCGTCCGCCGCTGCGACAGGCATGGCGGTGACAACGGCTTCAGAGGCCGCCGTAGCGGGTGTGGTTTGTGCGAGAACGACCGAGCTGCCAAGCAGCAAGCTCATGCCTAGCGCGAGCGATGCAATTAGTTTTTTCATGTTGATTCCAATGCGTTGGGGTCAATGGGCGGTGCGGTTGGCACTCAAAGGGCTTCTTTGCCGGTTTCGCCGGTGCGGATGCGGATGACTTGCTCGACTGGGGTGACAAAAATCTTGCCATCACCGATCTTGCCGGTGCGTGCCGCGCCTTCAATGGCTTCAATCACCTGATCGACCAGTGCGTCGTCAATGGCCGCTTCAACTTTGACCTTGGGCAAAAAGTCAACGACATATTCAGCACCGCGGTACAGCTCGGTATGGCCTTTTTGCCGACCAAAGCCTTTGACTTCAGTCACAGTAATGCCTTGCACGCCGATACTGGAGAGCGCTTCGCGCACCTCGTCGAGCTTGAAGGGTTTGATGATGGCGGTTACAAGTTTCATAGATTCTCCTTGGCATGGAAAGATGGGGATGACGGTCTTGTTAAGCAGGGTTCATGCCAGCTGCGCGCCAGATGTCCTCGGCGCGTGTCTGCTGCACTGCGGTAGCCTGAGGCGGTGGATTTGCGCTAAGATGTCTGTATAAATAACCAGTATGCACCAATGCGGTGCGTGCTACATCCAACTGTGCGGCTCGTCATGCACTCTTTTAGCAAGGAACCCCCTATGAGTCTGTCTTTGGTGCAAAGTCGTGCGCTCCTGGGGTTGGATGCGGCTGCGGTGACGGTCGAAGTGCACCTGGCCAATGGCTTGCCGAGTTTTACCTTGGTCGGGTTGGCTGACGTGGAGGTCAAAGAGGCGCGTGAACGGGTGCGTTCGGCGATTCAAAACTCGGGGCTCGAGTTCCCCAGCAACAAGCGCATCACCGTTAACCTGGCCCCGGCTGATTTGCCTAAAGACTCGGGCCGCTTTGACTTGCCGATAGCGCTGGGCATTCTGGCCGCCAGTGGCCAGATTGATGGGGCCGCGCTGGCGGGCTTTGAGTTTGCCGGCGAGTTGTCCTTGTCTGGCGAGTTGCGCGCCGTGCGCGGTGCCTTGGCCATGAGTCTGGCCCTGCATGCCGCCAAAGTGCAGACACGGCTGGTGTTGCCACCCAACAGTGCCGAAGAGGCCGCGCTGGTGCCTACCGCTCAGGTCTACCGGGCCAGGCACTTGCTGGACGTGGTGCAGTATTTCTTGCCACAAACGCCAGACGCTATGGCCCGTGAGCCGACCGATGGCTGGACGCGCATCAGCGCCGTGCCGCTGGTACAAGCGGCGTACTACCCGGACATGGCGGATGTCAAAGGCCAACTGGGTGCCAAGCGCGCGCTGGAAATCGCCGCTGCCGGTGGCCACAGTCTGCTGTTAATGGGGCCGCCGGGCTCGGGCAAATCGATGCTGGCGCAGCGCTTTGCCGGTTTGCTGCCGGCCATGACGACCGACGAAGCGCTCGAAAGTGCTGCCGTGGCCAGCTTGGGCGGCTGCTTTTCACTCGACAAATGGGCCCAGCGGCCGACTTGCCATCCGCATCACACGGCCAGTGCGGTGGCGCTGGTGGGGGGTGGTTCACCACCCCGACCCGGAGAAATCTCGCTGGCGCACCATGGCGTGTTGTTTTTGGACGAGCTGCCAGAATTTCCGCGTGCCGCGCTGGAGGCCCTGCGCGAGCCACTGGAGAGCGGCTGCATCACCATTTCGCGGGCGGCGCGGCGCTCGGAGTTTCCGGCGCGCTTTCAATTGATTGGTGCCATGAACCCGTGCCCTTGCGGCTATCTGGGCTCGGCGCAAAAAGCCTGTCGTTGCACGCCCGACCAGGTGACGCGCTACCAGGGCAAGCTCAGCGGACCGCTGGTTGATCGCATTGATCTGCATGTCGACGTACCAGCCGTGGTGACCACCGATTTGATGCAGGCCCCGCCGGGTGAGTCCAGTGCCGCTATTCAGGCACGTTGCACCGCTGCCCGCGCTCGTGCCGTGGTGCGCCAGGGCAAGCCCAACCAGGCGCTGCAGGGTCAGGAGATTGACCAGTTTGTGCTGCTCGATGAGGCCGCTGCCAAGTTTTTGAATGTCGCGGCAACGCGCTTGGGCTGGTCCGCGCGCAGCACCCACCGGGCTTTGAAAGTGGCGCGCACGATTGCCGACTTGGCCGGTGCGCAACACACGCAGGTCACACACGTGGCTGAGGCCATGCAATACCGTCGGGCCCTGAGAACGACTGCTTAATGCTATAAAAAAAATAGCTATAACCGCATGTTCTATATGGGCTAGAGGCTAATGTTTTATGAAAAATACGAAGGCGAAAACTCACTGCGCTCAAGCCGCAGACGCAGTGACAAATCGGTTCTCGACTCGGCGTTGTCAAGTGCCTGTTCTGCGCTGATCAGGCCATCGCTGAACAGCTTGAAGAGTGACTGGTCAAAGGTCTGCATGCCCTGTTCGGTGCCTTTTGCCAGCAACGGCCGAATTTCATCAATCAAGCCTTTGTTGATCAGATCGGCCACATAAGGGGTGCGCAGCATCACCTCGACGGCGGGCACCTGTTGCCCGGTGACACCAGTAATCAAACGCTGGGCGACCACGCCGTGCAAATTCATCGACAAGTCCAGCCGGATGCGTTTGTGTGAACCTTCCGGAAAAAAGCTCAGCATGCGCTCGATCGCCTGGTTGGCATTGTTGGCGTGCAGGGTGGACAGGCACAAATGGCCGGTTTCGGCATAGTTCAGCGCGTGCTGCAGGGTTTCCAGGTCGCGCAACTCGCCGATCATGATGACATCCGGGGCCTCGCGCATGGCATGGCGCAGCGCATCGTCAAACGACCGGGTGTCGATGCCAACTTCACGCTGGCTGACGATCGATTGCCGGTGCGCATGCAGGAACTCAATCGGGTCTTCAATCGTCAGGATGTGGCCCGGGCGCTGCTGGTTGCGGTAGTTCAGCATGGAAGCCAGGGTGGTGGTTTTGCCGGCGCCAGCGGCTCCGACAATCAGCACCAAGCCGCGCTTGTGCAAGGCCAGTTGCTGCAGAATGGGCGGCAGTTTCAGTTCTTCAATGGTCGGAATGCGCGACGGAATGTGGCGCAGCACCAACGCCATCTCGCCACGCTGTTGGTAGATGTTGACGCGAAACCGGCCGAGTTCGCCGACGCGGATGGCCAGGTCGTATTCCATGCGCGCATCAAACTCGCGCAACTGATCTTCGCGCATGAACAGTTCAGCCAGCGTCCTGACCTGACCGGCTTTCAGGGGCGGCAAGGGCAGATGCCGAACCACGCCGGCCACTTTGCTGGCCGGCGGTGCCCCGGCCGTCAGAAACAAATCCGAGCCTGCGGCATCCACCACCGCCTTTAAATACTGGCCCAGGCTGCCGGCTTCTATTAACGACAAGGTTCGCATAGTGGCCTTTCCGGTAAAAAATGACCTATCAGACTGGCATGTCATCTTTATTGATATTTGATCTTACGCCTTCAGAGTATGGGATTGACCGGCACAACGCGTGCCAAAATAGCCCAATGAACTCGACCAACATCCCTGATTACACCGCCACTCTAGGTTTGCAGGCAAAACAGGCCTCAGCCCTTATGGCTAAAGCGCAAGCAGCTACAAAAAATGTAGCATTGCGTGCCTTGGCCAAGTTGCTGCGTGCGAATGTCGATGCGCTGCAAGTTGACAACGCCCGCGACATTGCGCGCGCCATCGCCGCTGGCCTGGCCGCGCCAATGGTCGATCGGCTCAAGCTGACCCCCAAGGTGATTGAAACCTGCGCCCTGGGCTGCGAGCAATTGGCCAGCATGGCGGATGTAATAGGTGAAATCGTCGGTATGAAACAGCAGCCCAGCGGCATTCGCGTGGGCCAGATGCGGGTGCCAATTGGCGTATTTGGCATGATCTTCGAGAGCCGCCCGAATGTGACGATCGAGGCCGCCAGCCTGGCCATCAAAAGCGGCAACGCTTGTATTTTGCGTGGCGGCTCGGAGGCGATCGAGTCCAACAAGGCGCTGGCCCGGCTGGTGCAGCAGGCCTTGCTGGAAGCCGGTTTACCCGAGAACGCCGTGCAACTGGTGCAAACCACCGACCGCGAGGTGGTCGGTCACCTGATTGCCATGCCGCAGTATGTCGATGTGATCATTCCGCGGGGTGGCAAGGGGCTGATTGAGCGCATCAGCGCTGGAGCCAAGGTGCCGGTCATCAAACA
>JBBQZI010000153.1:0-7957 GCA_038207855.1 Burkholderiales bacterium | reverse complement strand
CTGACCAGCAAAATACCCATCTGACGTGTAAAGTTGTTCATTAGAAACTCGTTCCGATTTGAAATTGCATGGTTTGAATTTTATCGCCATCAAACTTTTTGATAGGCTTGGCAAACGCCAGACGCAATGGGCCGACCGGCGATATCCAGCTAATGCCGACACCAACCGATGAGCGCAGGGCACCGGCATTGACATTACTGGCCAGTCCGCCATCAGGGCCACTGACCATACCGGCATCGACAAAGCCGTACATACGCAAAGTGCGGTCATTACCGGCACCTGGGAAGGGTGTCAACACTTCAAAATTCAGGTTCAGCTTGCTGGTACCACCAACCACCGTGCCACTGACATCCCTTGGCCCCAAACTGCCTTGCTCAAACCCGCGAACCGAGCCCAAACCACCCCCGTAAAAATTCTTGAACACCGGGAACGAGCGTCCGCCCTGAGCCTTGCCCCAACCCGCTTCTGCGTTGAATGCTGCCGTGTACTGCTTGCTCAAAGGAACGTATTGCTGGAACTGATAAGTGCCACGCAGGTAGCGGGCATCGCCGGCAAAAGACCATTCAGCATTGGCTCGCTGAAAACGGCCATTGGTTGGTGCCAAAGAGCTGTCGCGACTGTCACGTGCCCAACCCGCTGTGAATGGAAATGCGGTGCTGGAGTAGCCATACTCATTGGCATAGTCCTGGTACGAGGTCGGCAACAAAGTACCGGGCTCAATGGTGGTTTTTTCAACCCCAGCGCCGAAGAACACCGTGTCAATTTCGGTAAAGGGCACGCCAAACCGCATGGAGCCGCCCGATGTAATCAGCTTGTAGTAGCTCTGGTCCTGATACGGGCTGCTGGTTTTTTGGTACACATCAATGCTTCTGGAAACACCATCGGCTGTGAAATATGGGTCGGTGGTGCTGAGCACCAGCACCCGGTTGATCTTGCTGGTGTTGACTTGGATACCCAGCGAGTTGCCCGAGCCAAAGGCATTTTCCTGTTTCAGGCCAAAGGACAAGCCTAAGCCGTCACCACTGGAATAACCTGCACCCAAACTCAGGCTGCCAGTGGGTTTTTCGGTCACATTGAGGGTCAGATCAACCTGGTCGGGCGATCCGGGCACTTCCTGCGTTTCAACCGCTACTTCACCAAAATAGCCCAAGCGATCAACCCGGTCACGCGACAAACGGATCTTGTCAGCGTCATACCAGGAAGCTTCAAGTTGCCGAAATTCACGCCGCACCACGGCATCGCGCGTGCGGGTGTTGCCCGCCACGTTGATCCTGCGCACGTAGGCGCGACGCGATGGATTGGCTTGCAAAGTCAGTGCCACCCGGTTGTTGACGCGGTCAATTTCGGGAACGGCTTCAACGCGCGCAAACGCATAGCCAAAATTGCCAAAATAGTCAGTAAAGGCCTTGGTTGTTTTGGCCACTTCATCGGCGTTGTAGGCGGCACCCGGGCGAATCGTCACCAGCGACTTGAATTCATCGTCTTTGGCCAGATAATTTCCGGCCAACTTCACACCACTGACGACAAATCGCTCGCCTTCAAAGACATTGATGGTGATGCCAATGTCTGTTTTGTTGGGTGCAATCGCCACCTGGGTGGAGTCCACCTTGAACTCCAGGTACCCACGCGTCAGGTAATAAGACCGCAAGGTTTCAATATCTGCATTGAGCTTGGCTCGGGAATAACGATTGGACTTGGTGTACCAACTCAGCCAGCCACCCGTGTCAAGATCAAACAAGCCACGCAGCGTTGACTCCGAAAACACCTTGTTGCCAACAATGCGAATGTCGCTGATCTTGGCGGGTTCGCCCTCAATGACGGTAAAAGTCAGGTTAACCCGATTGCGCTCAATCGGTGTCACGGTAGTGACCACCTGTGCAGCATACAAACTGCGGTTGATATATTGGCGCTTGAGCTCTTGCTCGGCCCGGTCAAGCTGGGCCTTGTCAAAGGGACGACCATCGGCCAGACCAACATCGCGCAAAGACTTGACCAAGACATCTTTATCAAATTCCTTGGTGCCAACAAATTCAACAGTGGCCACCGTCGGGCGCTCCTCCACCACCACTACCACCACATCGCCATTGACCTCGATACGGACATCCTTGAACAGACCCAATCCGAACAAGGCCCGAATAGCCGCTGAACCCTTGTCGTCGTTGTAGGTATCGCCGACCTGAACCGGTAGCGAAACAAAAACGGTGCCAGGTTCAACACGCTGCAATCCCTCAATACGGATGTCGCGCACCGTAAAGGGTGTCACAGCCCACGCAGATTGCGCAACAAAAACCAGGGAAACGACCACAGAAAGGGCGTTCAGACGAAAACGATTAATTTGCATTTTTGAAGATTCAAAGAATTTGTGCAGCGCTGATCAATGCTGCAAGCTTTAGCCAAACAAGCGGGTGATATCGTTGAAAAGAGCAATCGACATCAGGACGGTCAACATGGCAATACCGACTTGCTGCAAACGTTCCATCCAACGATCCGTTACCGGTTTGCCGGTAACCCCTTCCCAAAGATAATACATCAGGTGCCCCCCGTCCAGAACTGGCAACGGCAGCAAGTTCAAAACGCCCAGACTGACACTGATCAGGGCCAGAAAAATCAGATACTGTGTCATGCCAAGCCCAGCCGATTTACCAGCGTAATCGGCGATGGTCAGCGGGCCGCTGATATTTTTGATGGAGGCTTCACCGGTCAGCATCTTGCCCATCATTTTGAGCGTCAACGCGGATACGTCCCAGGTTTGGGTGACGCCGCGCCACAAGCCATCCAACACGCCGTAGCGCACCAAGACAGTCTCGGGCATTGACCCGACATAGGCCCCAATCCTGCCAAACGTTAGCCCAGCCTCGGACACCATCTTGGGCGTCACTTGCAACTCAAGCACACGACTCTGACGCAGCACCCGCCAGGTCTGTGGCGACACTAAGCCCGCCACCACTGAACTGCGAATGAACTGGCGCAACTGTTGACCGTCCACCATGCGCTGGCCATTCACAGCCTGAACGTCATCACCGTCTTTCAGACCCGCCAGCGCTGCCGCGCCATCCGGCATGACTGCGCCGATCAACGGCCGGCTAAATGGGCCGGTAATACCAATTTTTTCAAAAACTTGCGCATCCACCTGGGTCGTGGCCACGTTGGACACTTTAAGCAGCACCTCTCGCTCTGACCCGGTTTGCGTATCAGAGAGCGCCAAACGAACATCAAGCCCCTCCAGCACGCCACGCGTCAACATCCAGCGAACCTCTTCGAACGATGCTACGGCGGACAACTCATCGCCATCCAGCGCTATTTTGGCAACGCGCTCACCGCCCGACAGCCCCGCTTGGCTGGCAATCGAATTGGGTGTCGGACTGCTTAAAACCGCAGTCGGAAGCTGCATGCCGATCCAATTGACAACGCCGTACAACAACACAGCCAAAAAAAGGTTGGCGAGCGGGCCTGCCGCCACGATCGCAAATCGACGTGGCAAAGTCTGCGTATTAAACGCCAGATGCCGCTGCGCCGGCTCCACCGGTGCTTCACGCTCATCGAGCATCTTCACGTAGCCACCAATGGGAAACAAGGCCAGAACAAATTCAGTCGATGCCGGATTGGCTTGCCAGCGCCACAGCGGCTTGCCAAACCCGATTGAAAAACGCAACACCTTGACACCACACGCCACGGCCATTCGATAGTGACCATACTCGTGGACAGCAATCAACAGGCCGATGGCCAGAATAAACGCGGGCAATGTCAACATGGTTGCGGTCAGCCGGTCAACAGCGCTTATGCGCCAATACGCGTAACAACCTGCTGCGCGGCGGCCCGCGACAGCGCGTCCAGTGCCAGCAAATCTTCCAGCGAATCCGGGGCGGTTGGCACCAGAGCCGACAAGGTGTCGAGATTTACCGCGTGGATCTGATCAAAGCGAATTTGCCCAGCCAGAAACGCGGCCACCGCCACTTCATTGGCGGCATTCAAAATGGCGGTGCTGCCGGCGGGCGCCTTCATCACCGTCCAAGCTAGCGCCAGACCTGGAAACCGGTCACTGTGCCCATGGGAGTCAATCGCCTCAAATGTCATGTCCGCCATGGCTTTGAAATCAAGCGCTGTCGCGCCTGAAACAATCCGTTCGGGCCACGACAAACCGTAGGCAATCGGTACCTTCATGTCGGGCGTGCCGAGCTGCGCAATCACCGAATGATCACGGTATTGCACCATCGAATGAATGACGCTCTGCGGGTGAATCACCACCTCAATTTGCGATGGCTGAACACCAAATAGATAGCGTGCCTCAATGACTTCGAGTGCTTTGTTCATCATCGTGGCCGAGTCCACCGATATTTTTCGCCCCATGACCCAATTGGGGTGGGCGCACGCCTGATCTGGCGTGATGGTTGAGAACGTGGTTGGATCGCGCCGGCGAAACGGCCCACCGGATGCGGTCAGAATAATCTTATCGACTTGCGTCGCCCAGCTAGCCGCATCATCCGGCAAGGACTGAAACACGGCCGAATGCTCACTGTCAATCGGCAGCAGTTTGGCACCGCCTTGGGCAACTGCCTGCAAAAAATAATCGCCACCGACCACCAAGGCTTCCTTGTTGGCCAACAACAAGCGCTTGCCAGCGCGTGCGGCAGCCAGACACGATGCGAGCCCTGCAGCACCCACAATGGCCGCCATGACGGCATCAACCTGTTCATGAGACGCTATATATTCAATAGCTTTTGACCCATATAAAACCCGGGTTACAAGGCCATTTGACTTAAATAATTGTTCAAGTCGACGACCGTGCACTTCACTGGCCATGACAGCAAAAACGGGCTTGAATTGCTGGCATTGCGCCAGCATCTTGTCAACCTGCGTGGAGGCGCTCAGTGCAAAAACTTCAAAACGCTGCGGGTGACTGGCGATCACTTCCAAGGTGCTGACACCAATGGAGCCGGTAGATCCCAAAATGGCCACGCGCTGCTTTTTGATGCCAAGTTGCTCTGTCATTTGCTCTCTCAATACGAATACAACATCAGTGCCAACGGCAAGGTTGGCAACAGCGCATCAACCCGATCCAGCACGCCGCCATGTCCGGGCAACAAGGCACTGCTGTCCTTGATGCCTGCACTGCGTTTGACCAGGGACTCAATCAAGTCACCGACCACGCTCATGGCGGCCATGAAAACCGCTGCAATCAGCAGCATGATCCAACCCCTGGCAGCAACATGGGTATACAAACTTGGTACCACAGAACCAGTCGCGAGATCAGCGTAGCGCCAGCCAAAGGCCAGCACAACAACGCCCGCCATACCGCCCCAAACGCCTTCCCAACTCTTGCCCGGGCTAATTGATGCAGCCAGTTTGCTGCGGGTGAATCGACCACCCAAAGCGCGGCCAGAGAAATAGGCTGCAATGTCTGCTACCCAGACCAAAGCCAGGGTCGACAACAGGAAATTGGTACCGATGAATTTGGCTTGCGCCACAGCGAGCCATGTCAGGCAAAGCGCTGCCAGACCAAAACTTAAACGCAGGGCCCTGGCATGTTGCGTCCAAGCCACCACGCCAGCTTTCAAAACCAATGCGCCCAGCAACACCCAAGCGCCGCCAGCAAACAACCACAAACGAGGCAGCAATTGACCCGGCAAGCCAGCCAACCACATCCAGCCGCACGCGGCACAACAAACGCCACCGGCGAGCAACGACCAAGCCATGCCCAAGCCATTCATGCGCCCCCACTCCCAGCCGCCAGCAGCAATAAATACCAGTGCCAACAGCAGGAATGGCTCTGGCTCGCGGTAAAACAAGGCCGGCAGCAGCAAGGCTAGCAAAACCAGCGCAGTGACAATCCGTTGTTTTAGCATGATCGGTTTCAGGCTTGCGCGACCGGCACATCGGCCACGCCAACTTGCCCGGAAGTTTTGCCAAATCGGCGCTCGCGCTGAGCGTAAGAGGCAATCGCCGCATCCAGCGCGGCTTCATCGAAATCAGGCCAGAGCGCATCAGTGAAGAAAAATTCGGAATAAGCCGATTGCCACAGCAGAAAATTGCTGATGCGCTGCTCACCGCCAGTACGGATCACCAAATCGGGATCAGGCACATGCGCCAACGCCATGGCCTGGCTCAGGCTTTCTTCTGTCACCGGTCTTGCCTGGGCTGCAAGTTTTGCAGCAGCCTGAACGATGTCCCAGCGCCCGCCATAGTTGAAGCAGACATTGAGAACCAAGCGCGTGTTGGCCGCAGTCGAGACCTCCGCTTGCTCGATACCTTGGCGCACCTTGGCTGACAAGCCATCGCGATCGCCCACAAAGCGCAGTTGCACGCCATCGGTCTTGAGTTGTTTGACCTCACGACCAAGCGCCATCGCAAACAAATCCATGAGACCCGAGACTTCGTCCTTTGGACGCTGCCAGTTTTCAGATGAGAATGCAAAAACCGTCAACACCCGAACACCCCGCGCATCACAGGCTTTGGCGCAGCGCTTGAGCGATTCAACGCCTTGTTTGTGCCCGGCGATACGTGGCAAAAACCGCTTGTTGGCCCAGCGCCCATTGCCGTCCATGACGATAGCAATGTGATGCGGCACCTGTTTGGCTGTCATGCTCGAATCACACCGCCATGATGTCTTGTTCTTTGGCCGCTACCAGTTGATCAATCACAATGACATGCCGGTCGGTTACCTTTTGAATGTCGGATTCCGAGCGTTTTTGGTCGTCTTCCGAAGCCAACTTGTCTTTGACCAGTTTTTTAATGGCTTCATTGGCATCACGACGCAAATTGCGCACCGCAATCTTGGCACCTTCGCCCTCAGTGCGCACCAGCTTGGTCAGCTCCCGGCGACGTTCCTCTGACATGGCGGGCATCGGCACCCGAATCAAATCCCCCATTGACGACGGATTCAAACCCAGATCGCTGTCGCGAATGGCTTTCTCAATTTTTGCACCCAGGCCTTTTTCCCATGGCTGCACGCTGACAGTACGGGAGTCAATCAGCGATACGTTGGCCACCTGGCTGATTGGTACCATCGAGCCGTAATAATCGACATGCACCGTATCGAGAATGCCCGGGTTAGCACGACCAGTGCGGATTTTTGTCAGGTTATGCTTGAAAGCCTCAATGGATTGGTCCATCTTGCTCTCGGCGGTTTGCTTTACATCAAGAATCGGCATGTTTTTCTCCTGGCTCCATCTTCACTAGTTTTTGACACTCAACCGGATTGGTACGCACTCAGGCGTAGACCAGCGTGCCTTCGTCTTCGCCCATCACAACCCGCTTGAGTGCGCCATGTTTGAAAATCGAAAACACTTTGACCGGCAATTTTTGATCGCGACACAAAGCAAACGCTGTTGCATCCATGATGCCCAAATTTTGGGACATCGCATCATCAAAAGAAATTTTGTTGTAACGCGTGGCAGCCGGATCTTTTTTTGGATCGGCCGTGTAAACCCCGTCTACTTTAGTGGCTTTAAGCACAATCTCAGCGCCAATTTCAGCGCCGCGCAATGCGGCCGCAGTATCGGTCGTAAAAAATGGATTACCGGTTCCCGCTGCAAAAATCACAATTTTGCCTTCTTCAAGGTATTGCAAGGCTTTGGGCCTGACATAAGGCTCCACCACCTGCTCAATCGCAATAGCAGACATGACGCGCGCCGTTAAACCGGCCTTGTTCATGGCATCGCCCAGCGCCAGCGCGTTCATCACCGTGGCCAGCATACCCATGTAGTCGGCGGTGGCGCGGTCCATGCCGACCGATCCACCAGCAACACCCCGAAAAATGTTGCCCCCACCAATCACAACCGCCACTTCGACACCGAGGCGCGTCACCTCGGCCACTTCGTCAACCATGCGCACGATGGTGTCACGGTTGATGCCAAACTGGTCATCGCCCATGAGCGCTTCACCGGACAACTTGAGCAAAATTCGCTTGTAGGCTGGCTTGGCTTTGGTCATGAAATTCTCCTGGGGACAAAAAATAGCG
>JBBQZI010000152.1:0-8004 GCA_038207855.1 Burkholderiales bacterium | reverse complement strand
CCGATATTTCTGCTGGCCACCAGCGCAGTGATTCTGGCCAGCGCGGTGCTAGGCTGGCTCATGCTGCGCCGCAAAATCTTTCCGGGTACCACAGCGGTTTGGGGTCTGGCACCGGGCGCGGCCTCGGCCATGGTGTTGATGGCCGAATCGTATGGAGCGGATGTACGGCTGGTGGCTTTCATGCAGTACACACGCGTAGCGCTGGTCACCGCTGCTGCGGCGTTGGTGGCCCGGTTTTGGGGTACCCATGAAGCCGCGCTGGCCAACCCACCTGACTGGCTGGCAGTGAGCAACCCGGCAGACGTGGGCTGGACGCTGCTGCTGGCGTTGTCTGGCGCGCTGGTGGCGAGGCGCTTGCGCATTCCGGCCGGGCCGATGGTGCTGCCGCTGGTCATTGGCACGGTGTTGCAGGCGCTGGGCGTGCTGGTGATTGAACTGCCACCGGCCGTGCTGGCGCTGGCCTACGCCCTGATTGGCTGGAGCATCGGCCTGCGTTTTACGCGCACGATTTTGCTGTACGCGCTGCGCACCCTGCCGCAGGTGCTGGGGTCGATTCTGGCGTTGATGGCGGTCGGCGTGGTGCTGGCGGCCATGTTGTTCTGGTTGGCCGGCATTGAGCCGCTGACCGCTTACCTGGCCACTAGCCCGGGTGGCGCCGATTCGGTGGCGGTGATTGCCGCCACCAGCGCGGTCGATGCTGGTTTTGTCATGGCGATGCAACTGGCGCGCTTTCTGATGGTGCTGGTGTTTGGGCCGCAGGTGTCAAAATTTGTCGCGAGCAGGGCCGCCTGAGCGCCTGAACTGTTTCAAAACCAAGCGTTGAAAAAATCATGCGAATCCTCCTGGCAGAAGACGAAACCGAACTAGCCAATTGGCTGGTGCGCGCGTTGGCGCAAAGCGGCTTTCAGGTCGATTGGGTCAACGATGGCCGCATGGTGCGCGTGTCGCTGAAGGCCACGCGCTACGACGCACTGGTGCTGGATCTGGGTTTGCCAGGGCTCGATGGCCACGATGTGCTGGCCAACCTGCGCGAAGCCGACCACCGACTGCCGGTGCTGGTGCTGACGGCGCGCAACTCGCTGATGGAGCGCGTCAGCACGCTGCGCGAGGGTGCTGACGACTTTCTGGCCAAGCCGTTCGAACTGGCCGAACTGGAAGCGCGGCTGATGGCGCTGATTCGCCGTGCCCGTGGCAGTGAGCACCCACGGCTGGCCTGCGGGCCTTTGAGTTTTGATCTCAACACCAAACAATTCACCCTGAGCTACGAGGTGCTGGCGCTGACGCCACGCGAGCATGCTGCGCTGCTGGCCTTGATTGGGCACAGTGGCGAGCCGCTGTCCAAGGCCGAAATTCTGGCGCGGGTGTTTTCTGATGAGCAGGACGTGCACCCCGAGGCCATTGAAGTACTGGTTCACCGACTGCGCAAGCGCCTGGCCGCCAGCCCGGTGCGCATCAGCACGCTACGCGGCCTGGGCTATGTGCTGGAGAGTGGCGCGTGAACTTGCAAGGCCTGCATGCGCTGAGCCTGCGGCGCTTGCTACTGTTGCTGCTGGTGCCGGGTTTGCTGCTGGTCGGGGCGGCTGAAGTCTGGCAAACCTGGCGCACAGCGGTGGATGCCGCCAACGCGGCCTATGACCGCTCGCTGTTTGGCGCCATCAAGTCGATGGATGCCAATGTCTCGACCGCCAGCGGTGGGCTCGGGGTTGAACTGCCTTACCGCCTGCTGGAGTTTTTTGAGCTGACCGCCAATGGCCACGTCTATTACCGCGTAGCCACCGAAGATGGGCTGGTGGACATTGGTAATGCCGATCTGCCGCTGCCGCCCGGCCACTTGGTCACCGGGCAACCCAAATTCACCGATGCCAGCTATTTTGACGAGCCGGTGCGCGTGGGCAGCTATGCGCGCCTGCTCGACCCCCAGTTGCCCGGCGCCGCGCCCGGCCAGCGTTTGGTGATCCAGGTGGCGGAGACGCTCGAATCGCGCCAGGCCTTTACGCGTTCGCTGGTGCTGCAGGCGGTGGCGCGCGACGTGCTGCTGCTGCTGGTGGCCACCGGGCTGATGGCAGCCGCCGTCGGTTGGGCGCTGCGCCCCCTGGCCCGGCTGCGCCGCGAGGTGCAGGCACGCGCCGTGCAGGACCTCACCCCGATCTCATCAAACGGCATTCCAGCCGATGTGCAGCCTTTGGTGGATGCTATTAATTTTCATGTGGAGCGCAGTTTCCAGGACACCCAGGCGCGCCAGCGCTTTGTTGACGATGCCTCGCACCAGCTGCGCACCCCTTTGACTACGCTGGCCACCCAGGTAGGCTTTGCCCTGCGCGAAACTGACCCCGCGCAGCAGCATGAAGCGCTGCTGGCCATCAAGGCCCAGCTCGACGAAACCGTTCGCCAGACCAACCAAATGCTGGCGCTGGCACGGGTGGACAGTGCGCAAGTTGCGCTGGAAGCGTTTGATGTCAGCGCGCTGGTTGAAAAAGTCACGCGCCAGTGGTGGCGCGAGGCGCGCGCCAATGGCCTTGACCTGGGCTTTGAAGCGGACACCCAGACGCTGATCGTGCAGGTGCAGCCGGCCTTGCTACAGGAGGCCTTGTCGAATCTGCTGCACAACGCCATTCGCTACACCCCGCGTGGCGGCCAGGTCACGGTGAAACTGCGCCGCCACGCGCAGCAGGCGCTGATCTCTGTGATCGACACCGGGCCAGGCATGCCGCCCGAGGAACTGGCGCGGGCCGGTGACCGATTCTTTCGGGGCAGCCAGGTCACGCAACCCGGCTCCGGGCTCGGGCTGGCGATTGTGCGGTCGATTGCCAGACAGCTGGGCGGCGAGCTGCGTCTTGCCGTCAACCCGCAAGGGCAGGGCTTGGACGCCGTGATTGCGCTGCCGCTGCCCGCGCCAGACAGTGGAACTACGGGTTTGCCCTAGTGTTTTTGGCATTTTGCTGAAAGCCAGCCGAAAGCCCACGGGGATTACATTGCGAAGGAAATCTTTTTCAACCCTGTGGAGACACCATGAACATCAAAACATCGCTTCTTTCTGTGATTCTGGCCGGCGTGGCGGGCGTGAGCCTGGCCGGTCCGTTTGACAAGACCGAGTGCATTGCACCGGCCAAGCCCGGTGGTGGCTTCGATCTGACCTGCAAGCTGGCCCAGGGCGCGCTGTTGGACGGCAAATACATCGCCGAGCCGATGCGGGTGAGCTACATGCCCGGTGGCATTGGTGCAGTGGCGCTCAACGCCATCGTGGCGCAGCGTCCGGCTGAAAACAACACCATCGTTGCCTACTCGGGCGGTTCGCTGTTGAACCTGGCTCAGGGCAAGTTTGGCCGCTACAGTGAAAACGATGTGCGCTGGCTGGCTGCTGTGGGAGCCGACTACGGCGCGGTGATCGTGGCCGAAGGCTCTCCTTTCAAAACCATCAAAGACCTGATTGCAGCCATTAAGGCGGACCCGGGCAAGGTGGTGTTTGGCGCGGGTGGCAGCGTCGGCAGCCAGGACTGGATGAAGGCCGCGCTGACCGCACGCGCCGCCGGGCTGGACCCCAAGTCGATGCGCTTTGTGGCGTTTGAAGGCGGTGGTGAGGCCATCACGGCGCTGCAAGGCGGCCATGTGCAGGTGTATTCGGGCGATGCCTCCGAGGCCGAAGAGCAGATCAAGGCCGGCTCCAAGATCCGTGTGCTGGCGGTGCTGGCCGACAAGCGCTTGGAAGGCTCGCTGGCGGCCATCCCCACCATGAAGGAGTCCGGCTATGACGTGCAGTGGCCCATCATCCGCGGCTTCTACATGGGCCCGAAAGTCAGCGATGCCGACTTCAAGCTCTGGAGCGACACCTTTGCCAAGATGATGGCCACGCCGGCCTACGACAAGCTGCGCGCCGAGCGCGGGTTGTTCAAGTTTGCCCTGACCGGCAAAGAGCTCGATGCCTTCATCAAGGATCGCATGACGGCTTACCGTCAACAGGCGCAAGACTTCGGTCTGAAAGTGGTGCAGTAAGCGCGCCTGACTGCAGTGGGGCCAGTCTCCGCTGCCGGCCCGGGCGCGTTTGATCATCCGGGTTTCTGAGCATCAAATTGGCCTCCAGCCCTTTTGAATAAAGCGCTAGCAGCTATTCTTTTGAAAGTAAATCATGGGTGATCGCATTTTGGGTGTGGTGTGCCTGGCCGTGGCCGTGGCCATGGCTTGGGCCGCGCAGGCTTACGCCGCAGAAATTTCTTACGAGCCGGTCGGGCCGCGCGCCTTTCCGTTGCTGCTGGCCGTGGTCATGGGCAGCATCGGGCTGTGGCTGTTGGTCAAACGCACGGCCGTCCAGACGGCTGGAGGCATGACGCCAACGCTGAAACAGACTTCACCGCTCGACTGGAAAGCGGTGCTGCTGTGCGCGGCATCGGTGCTGGTGTACGGTGCGCTGTTTCAGACACTGGGCTTCTGGTTGGCCACCTTGCTGATGGCCTTGCCGGTCGGCATGGCGTTTGGCGGCACACTCAAGCAAACGCTGATCGGTGGTCTGGGGCTGGGCTTGGGGTTGTACCTGTTGTTTGACAAGGTGTTTGACGTGATTCTGCCCACCGGGCTGCTGTCGTTTATTTTGGGAGGCCGCTGATGAATACGCTGGAACATCTGGTCGAGGGCTTTGGCGTGGCGCTGCTGCCCATCAACTTGCTGATGGCCGGTTTGGGCTCGCTGATTGGCACCATTGTTGGCATGCTGCCGGGCTTGGGGCCCATCAACGGTGTGGCCATTCTGATGCCGCTGGCCTTTGCCCTGAAGCTGCCACCCGAAACGGCGCTGATTTTGCTGACTGCGGTGTACGTGGGCTGTGAGTTTGGCGGTCGTATCTCGTCCATTTTGATCAACGTGCCCGGCGATGCCGGTGCCATCATGACCGCCATTGACGGCCACCCGATGGCCGTCAAGGGTCAAGCCGGCGTGGCGTTGTCGATTTCTGCCTGGTCATCGTTCGTCGGCTCGATGGTGGCCACCACCGGCATCGTGCTGTTTGCGCCGCTGCTGGCACGCTGGGCGCTGGCCTTTGGCCCAGCTGAATATTTTGCGCTGATGTGTTTTGCTTTTGCCTGCATCACCGGCCTGATGGGCAATGAGCCGCTCAAGGCGGTGCTGGCGGCTGTCATTGGCTTGTCGCTGTCCACAGTGGGGCTCGACTCCAACTCCGGTGTCTACCGTTTTACCGGGGACAACGTGCACCTGTCCGATGGCATTCAGTTCATCGTGGTGGTGATTGGCCTGTTTTCCATCAGTGAAATCTTGCTGATGTTGGAGCATCAGGCCAAAGCCGGTGACTTCATTCGCACGACCGGGCGCACGCTGTTTTCACTCAAGGAAATGGCGTTGACCGGCTGGTGCATCGTGCGCTCGGCGTTGATGGGTTTTGTAGTGGGGGTGCTGCCCGGTGCCGGGGCCACCATTGCCAGCGCCATGGCTTACACGGTTGAAAAGCGACTGAGCGACCAGGACGGCACCTTTGGCAAGGGCGACATCCGCGGTGTGGCCGCACCCGAAGCGGCCAACAACGCCTCAGCCAATGCATCGTTCATCCCGATGCTGACACTGGGCGTGCCGGGCTCCGGCACCACGGCGGTGATGGTGGGCGCGCTGTCGCTCTACAACATCACGCCGGGGCCGGCGCTGTTTACCCAGCAGCCGCAACTGGTGTGGGGACTGATTGCGTCCATGTTTGTGGCCAATGTGATGTTGCTGGCCATGAACATTCCGCTGGTCGGTGTGTTTGCACGGCTGCTGCTGGTTCCCAACTGGCTGTTGGTGCCGGGGATTTTGGCCATCAGCACCATTGGTGTCTATTCAGTGCACGCCACCACCTTTGATTTGATGATGATGGGCGGCCTGGGCATTGCGGGCTACTTGCTGCGCAAGCGCGGCGTACCCATGGCCCCGCTGATTCTGGGCTTTGTGCTGGGTGACCTGATGGAGCAGAACCTGCGCCGCGCATTGTCCATCACCAATGGCGAGCTCGGCATTTTGGTGGGCAGCCCGATCTCCAAGGGCTTGTGGATCGGTGTCGTCGCCATGCTGGTGGTGCCCCCGCTGTATCGGCGCTGGGCCAGTCGCCATTCGGTTACCGCGTAAGCAGGGCGCGTTCGGCAGCGCCTACATCACATGCGACAGGTAAGTGCCCAGTTGCCCGTCTGCGGTCAGGATGTGTTCGGTAAGCCAACTTTCCAGAAACTGGAGGTGTTCATCTGTAAAAGGTTTGTCCGACTGAAGAATTTCCTGCTGCAGCTCCTGGGCGCTTTTGATCAGTTCCTGGTGCTCGGCTTTGTGCGCTGCAAACTCTTTGTAACCGTGCTTCAGCATCAAGCGTTCTTCATGGCTGAAGTGCCAAACCGTGCAGTTGATCAGCTCGTCCAAGGTGGCCGCAAGGTATTCCTTGGATTCCTTGTCCCTGAGGGCACGGTTGAGGATGTTGAAGATGTGGATGAGCTTTTTATGATCCTCATCGATCTCATCGATGCCGACGCTGAGTACCTTGTCCCAAACCAAATCTTTCACAATTCTTCTCCCGGGTTAAAACCCAAGCCCGACATGGGCAGGGGTTGATACACATTCCCCAGCGGCAGAAGATAGGTTCGGGCTGAGGGTGATGGCTGCGTTGGTCAAACACTGGCCACCAAACAAAATGATTCTACGACTGGCACCCCGCGCTCAGCCCTGAAAGACATTCACTGGCAGCCCGGCAATCTCAACCCGTGTTTGCAGGACGCAGCCCGACAAGGGGTAGGCCGCTGGCTCGGTGGCGCAGCCCTTGTGCCGAGCGCTGGTGACATAAAGGGTTTTGAAGTCTTCGCTGCCCAGACACACCATGGTGGGGCAGGGCATTGGGGTCGAGATGCTGGTCAGCAATTGGCCATCGGGGGCAAACTGACAGACCCGCTGGCCTTCGTACATCGCCACCCAATAGTTGCCCTGCACATCGACCGTCGCGCCGTCCGGGCGGCCACCGTAGCCGCCGTTGTCGGGGTTGGTTGCATCAAGCCGCCAGCCGGGCGGCTTGGGCGCAAAACCGGCAAACACGCGCTGGTCGGTCATGGTCGCGGTTTCGGGGTCAAAGTCCCAGGCCCACACCGTGTGGCTGGGCGTATCGGCCCAATACAGCGTCTGCTGGTCGGGGCTGAAGGCCAGGCCGTTGGCGGTGCTCATGCCGGAGGTGGGGCTGATCTTGCAATCGACCTTGACGGCGCCGGCTCGGCCTATGTTGCTGGCATCCAGGCAAAACAGCGAGGCGTTTTTCAGGCTGCGGGTTTCATCAATGGTGCCGACCCAAAAGCGGCCTTGCGCATCACACTTGCCATCGTTGGCCCGCATGTGGGTGGGGTCGTAGGGCAGCGTGGTCAGCCATTGCAGCGGTGCGCCCCAGTCGGCTGCGCGAAACACACCATGGCGCAGGGCGATGACCAGGCCGCCGTTGTGGGCCGGTGCCATGCAGCCCGGCTCGGACGGCATGTCCCAGGCTTGGACCGTACCCATGCAAATGTTGGCGCGCAGGATTTGCTTGCCGGCAATGTCCAGCCAGTACAGCATTTGCTCGTGTGGGTGCCAAAACGGCGACTCGCCCAAGGCGCTGACGTGCGGCGTGACGGTTTGCCAGGGGCTAAGCTGGGTGTTGAAAGTCATGGCTTTGCTCTCAGCGTACGAACATCGGCCAGGATCGGCCTAAACAGCGGCTCCAGATGGCGGCGCATCAATGACCCGACGGCCGTGGTTTTGGTCAAAATTGGCGCGGCATCGGCGTGGCTGATGCCGGCCAGTGCCGCCATTGCCTGCGCTTCGGGCTGCATTTCTGTCGGCCAATCTGCCGGAACGGGCAATCCACTGATGGCCTGAAAGTAGCGCCCCAGAATGTCCAGCAGCAGGTAAACCGCTTCGGACGCCGGCGGTTTTTCAAGCGCCAGCGCCGTGGCTTGCAAAAAACTCTGGCCGCTGGCGCTGTAGCAGCGCACCAGCAACGCGCACCACGGGTCGCCAGCGACGGCG
>JBBQZI010000151.1:0-8007 GCA_038207855.1 Burkholderiales bacterium | reverse complement strand
GCACTCTCAAAATTAGAGCATGAAGTGGCCGACGGCCATGGCAAGGCCAGTGCTGGCGCTGCCAACGCGCTGCGCAACGCCTTGAAAGAATTTGGTCGCCTGATCGACGACAAGCTGGAAAACCAAGTGCATGGCGCGCTGGCCGCTGCCGGTGAGCTGGAAGGCTGGCAACGCTGGCGCGCCGACCAGTTGCGCGACGAACTGGTCGCCAAGGCCGAAGGCCTGCTCAAGCGCCCTGAAGGTCAGGCCGTTGGCGGACGCAAGATGCAAGATACGCTGCGTACCCTGCGCGAGCAGTGGAAGTTGACCGATCAAGGTGGTGTGCCCAACCATGCGCTGTGGAAGCGCTTTGACGAAGCCTGCAACGAAGCCCACAAGGTGGTCGAAGTCTGGCTGGAAAAGCTCAAAACCGAGACCGCCGAGCACCGCGCCCAACGGCTGGCCCTGATCGATGAGGTGAAAGCTTGGGCGGCTGATAACCGCACGGCGCTCGACGATGACTGGAAGGGCTTTAGCCGCCTGTTGCACCAGTTTGGCGACCGTTGGCGTGAGGCCGGCCACATTGGCGAAAAGATGTTTGCCGAACTGCAGCCGCTCTGGAAAGCCGCCATTGATGAGGCCGCCGCACCGCTGGAGGCCTTGCAAAAGGCCAGCCTGGCTGCCCGCCACGCCATGATTGACGAAGCCCGTGCGCTGGGTGCCGAAACGATGTTGCACATCGACGCGGTGAAGGCGCTGCAACAACGCTGGCAGGCTGAGGCGCACCGCGTGCCGGTGGATCGCCGCCATGAGCAAAAACTGTGGGACGCTTTCCGCAAGCCCATTGATGACGCATTCAACCGTAAAACTGCCGATCGTGAAAAAGCCCAAAGTGCCTTGAGCGACCGTGATCGCGTGGTGCTGGATGCCTCCAAAGCGCTGCAGGCAGCCAATGCCGCAGGCGATGTGCAAGCCATTCGCGCTGCCATGGCCGCCCTTGAAGCCGCTTTGCATGGTCAGGCACAAGCCCAGGCGGTGGTGGTAGCCGCCGCCCAAACTTCTGAAGAAAAACAGCTTGTAGCCCAGGTGGAGCCTGCGCAAGAAGCTACTGAAACTGTAGCGACTCAAGCTACTGAAGCGGGTGTGAGTGAAGGCGCTGCAGATGCTCAGGCGGTTGCTGAATTAGCCGAACCAGTCGCGCCAACAGCACCGGTTGCACCCGTTGTGGTGCGCAAGCCAGTGGTGGCGATGCGCGGTGATGATCGTCCGGGCATGAAAAAAGAATCACCCGCCGTGCCGGGTCGTGGTGGCAAATTTGGCGATCGTAAAGATGGCCCGCGTACCGGTGGGCGCGATGGCGGACGTGATACCCGTCCGGATGACCGCGGTCCACGTCGTGACAGTTGGTCAGACCGGCCGCCGATGGGTGATCGTTTTGACGCGCCACGCCTGGGCGATGCCGCGTTCCGGGCGCAACGTGACGCGCTCGAGCAAGCGCAGTTTGCGCTGCGCAAACTGGCAGCGCAAGCCCACGGCGAAGCGCTCACGCATGTGCTGACGGCCTGGGAGCAGCGCGATGCAGCGCAGGTGCCCGGTGTTCAAGAACTCGGCAACCGCGTGTCACCGGCGATGCGCACAGCCTGGGTCAAGGCGATTGGCCAGGCTCCTGCGGGCGATGCCAGCAACGCTTTGCTGCGTCTGGAAATGGCCGCTGAAGTGCCCACGCCGGCCGAACATCTGAGCGATCGGCGCATAATGCAATTGCAGTTATTGACCAAGCGCAATGATCCACCACCTGCACAAACCTGGGGTCAGGATGCCGCCACGGTGCTGACTGCAGTGTTTGAGCCAGGGCAGGCACGCCGCCTGCAAAACGTGATGAAAGTGCTGTTGAAGCCCTGAATCCAGGCCGATTCGACTGGATACGCCCACGCAAGTGGGCTTACTCAAGTACGTTCGGCAAATCGCAGTCAGGCGTAGGTCCAACCAGGGTGTTGAAAATACTGTCCGTAATTGCGCAAGACCTGCAACATCCCGAGCGCCCATACATGCTGCAGCTTCACATTGGTTGAGCTCTGCATTTGTTCAATGTATTGATTGAGGTCCACCATCACAATCTGGCGAAATGCGATTTCGGTCTGGTTGTCGATCTGGCGAGTGCTGATGACACCGGCAAGATGTGCATTCACTTCCTGGGCCAATTTTCGATAGTCTTCTTCCTTCAGGGCGGCGGTTTTAATGCCATTTTCGACACCGACTATGGTTTTGCGAATGTCGTCCATCCCTTGGCGAAGATGCTCATCCGTTCGCCACTTTTGCGCAACTTTGGTGCGTTCATTGGCGCTGGTGATGGATGAAGTGGTTTTTGCTGGCTCGGCTGCGTAGCTGAGAGACGTGCAGCACATCAACCCGGCAAGCGCGCAGGCGCTCCATTGTTTAAAGTAAATTCGAGTCAAGATCATGGTGCATTTGGATCGGAAAATAGACTGGTATTTTCCTTGCTCGCGCTTAACGCAAGCTTAAGAGTGAGCACTAACACGTTACTTTGAAGCTGTTTGACGGGGTAAAACCACGCATCAATTGCGCTTGGCAGTGAATAATTTAGCGTGTTGGTGATGGCCCTGACGCAAGGTCAACGCGCTGGGGTGATTGGCCCGTCTGCAGTCGTAACACCTGCAGGCGCGGTGGGTAGGCTTTGGCATCCCAATCGCTGAGCACCAAGCGCCGCCAAGGCGCTGTTTGCGACCCATCCAGTAGGTGATCGGCCGGTTGGTGGGTGTGGCCATGTATCAGCGTGCTGGCGCCGGTGGTTCTCAGCCAGTCTCGTGCTGCAGCATCGTCCACGTCGGCGTAGCTTGCACCACTGGCTTTGCGTGACTCACTTTGGTCGCGCAGGCTGCGGGCGATCGCTTGGCGCTCGGCCAGTGGACGCGCTAAAAACTCCTGCTGCCACGCCGGGTTGCGTACCTGCAGTCGAAATTGCTGGTAGTCGGTATCAGCCAGACACAGTGCATCGCCATGCGAGAGCAGCCAACGCTGCTGGTCAAACAGCAGGCAGGTTGGGTCGGCCAGCAGCATCATGCTGCAGGCTCGAACAAATGCGTTACCAACCAAAAAATCACGGTTGCCAGGCATGAAATACACGCTCATGCGCCGGGTTGCGGCCGACAGCACCCGCTGACAGCGTGCTTCAAATGGCAGCGCAGCAGATGGGTTATTGGGCAGATTGCTGGGCTGGTAGAGCACATCGTCGCCCACCCAGACTTCAAACAAGTCACCCAGTATGAACACCGCATCCGCCACGGTGCTGGCCATGTAGCGCTGCCAGACATCAAAGGTGGCGCTGTCGCTAGCCTGCAAATGCAGGTCAGAGATCAATTCAACCGTGCGCCAGCGCGACGGTGCCAGCAGTTCGGGTGTCGTTTGCAGTGCCGCCATGGCAGGGTTGCTGTGTCAGAGTGCGACAGCCTTTTCAATCACCACGTCTTCAACCGGCACGTCGTCGTGGTAACCCTTGCGGGCGGTTTTGACGGCCTTGATCTTGTCAACGACATCGCTGCCACTAACGACTTTGCCAAACACCGCGTAGCCCCAACCTTGTTGGCTTGGTGCGGTGTGGTTCAAAAATCCGTTGTCAGAGATGTTGATGAAGAATTGTGCGGTGGCTGAATGCGGCTCGCCAGTACGCGCCATGGCTACGCTGTAATTGACATTTTTCAGGCCATTGTTGGCTTCATTCTGGATCGGTGCGTCACCTTTCTTTTCCTTCATGCCGGGTTCCATGCCGCCGCCTTGCACCATGAAGCCGGGAATCACCCGGTGAAAAATCGTGTTGTCGTAGTGACCCTTGTTGACGTAGCTCAGAAAGTTGGCCACGGTATTGGGCGCTTTGGCTTGATCGAGTTCAAGGGTGATGGTGCCGTAGTTGGCAATGTGGAGTTCGACTTGTGGGTTGCTCATGATTTATTTCACCAGGGTTGCAGAGTTGATAAGAATGGTGGTTTTGGGAACATCGGAACCAAACGGGCCGCCGGGGCCGGTCGGTGTGACTTTGATTTTTTCAATCACGTCCATGCCCGATATGACTTTACCGAAAACGGTGTAGCCCGGCTGCTGTGCGCTGGGGTCCAAAAACCCGTTGTCTTTGACGTTGATGAAGAATTGTGCTGTGGCTGAATTGGGGTCATTGGTGCGCGCCATGGCCAGGGTGCCAGTCACATTGCGCGGCCCACCTTTTTCCAACGCTTGGCGGCCTTCATGCGCGACAGGTGGGCGGGTTGATTTTTCAGCATATTTGGCATCAAAGCCGCCACCTTGGACCATGAAATTGGGGATGACACGGTGAAAAATGGTGCCATCGTAATGCTTGTCACGCACGTATTGCAAAAAGTTCTCAACCGTTTTGGGGGCTTTGTCGGGGTACAGCTCAACCACAAAGTCGCCCGCAGTGGTGGCAAATTTGACTTGCGGCAGGGTGTTTGCCAGTGCCACATTTGCTACAGAATACATAGCTGCTGCCGCAATAGACATAAGGGCTAGGCGGCGTATTTTCATAAAATTCATCCAATAACTCCTTCAAAAAATATTTTCCATTGCTTGCCTTGGCGACTCCAGTACTGGCGCTTGATGGCACCGGTACGCTGGCCAGTGGCTACTTCGCCAAAAGTGACCACCATGGTCTCACTGGCATCGACCCAGTGCAACAGCGACAAGTCCTTGATGTCGAGTGTGCGCCCCTTGAGTTGTGTTACTTCTCGCTGCAAGGTAGGCAGCCAGTCAGTCAATGACTTGCCACTGGTGCTGAAATCTGTGGCGTAAAAATTAGTCACTTGGGCCATGCTGCCGCTGCTCTTGGCTTTTTGCCAAGCGCTGAATTGTGACTCAAACTGGCGGGTCTGTGCCTGTGTACTGAGCGGCGCGACCCACTTGAGCTGGTTCGCAATGAGCACTGGTGTGCTGCGAATCTCCACAGCCTTGATGATGTGGTTCAGATCTGCGTTGGCCAGCACCACGCAGCCATCGCTGGCCAGGGGTGGACGTGAAAACTGTCCCGGCGGCGTGCCATGCAACCAGATGCCCTTGCCGGTTTTGCCGCGTTTGATGTCCAGCACATTCGGGTAATTGATCGGCAGGGCACCCGAGCCGTAGTAGTCTTTCAGCGTTTTCGGGTCAAGCTGACTGGTGATGTAATACACGCCTAAGGGCGTGCGCATATCGCCTTCAAGCTGCTTTTCAACCCCGAGCTTGCCGACTGAGATGTAGTAATCCGCCACCAGCGTCAGGCCACTGGCGCGGTTTTCAAACAGGTAGAGCCGGGCGTGCGAGGCATCAATGGCAATGGCGTGTTTGGTCTGCGATGGTAGCAACAGGAAGCCGGAAGGCAGCGTGCCCGCTGGCGGGCGCTCACGAAGGGCTTTCAGGCGCAATTGGGACTCCGTGCGCAGATCGGTCAGCACGGGCTCGGCGGCTAGGCGTTGATCGCTCGATACATCGCCAAAGCTTGTGAGTGGCCGGATTCTGGCCGACAGCAAATCACCGTAGACCAGTTGGGCCAGTGCAAAAGTTGGGAAATCCTGGACCAGTTTTTCGGCTTTTTCCAAAGCAGCGCGGTTTCCCCCTTTGCCAATCAGACGATAAATTTCAATCAGCCGGGCCTCTGCCGCCCCATCTTTGGCGGCGGGCACAGCCACTGGTGGAGCCACACGTGTCACTGTTTTAGTTTTTTTTGAAGGCGGCCTGGCAAACGCCTGACCTGCACCCATCAGGGTGCAAAGGGTCAGGGTCACGATCGTGGTGAAGGCTTTCAGTGACATCGATGCTCAAGGCGCAAAAAAACTGGCGGCCAGTGCCGCCAGGAGGGTGTCAAAGTATAAGAAATTGGGGAAATCAATTGCCAGTGGATTCTCGTGTGATGAGCCACTTGCCATTGGCCTGTTGCATTTCAAGCGTTTTACGGCTCGAAACTGACAGGGAACCGGATTTGTAAGCTTGCCGGAATGTGGCAGTGGCTTTGTCACCCATGGTGCTGATTTTGAGGTTGTTGAGCGTCACACTAATGTGGGATTTGCCGACAATGCGGCTATGCCGCTCTTTTTCCCAGGCGTTGCGTGACTGTTTGCCTGCTGGCACAAACTGGGGGCTATAGGCTGCCAGATATTTGACCATATCCTGGTTTTCCCAGGCTTGTGCCCAGGCCTGCACCGCGGCTTGCGCCGACTTGACGGCATCCGTGTCAACCGGATTGGCAGCGGGCTTGGCAACCGGAACCACTGCAGGGGCAACGGCCACGGGTGCCGTGATGGCTGGCTCAGGCTTGCTTGCCGGTTTGGCGACGGCAGGCTCAGGCTTGGCGGTGGCCACCGGTGCTGGCGCCGGGGGTGCTGCGGCTGTGGCCGAAGCACCAGGTGTTGGGCGCGGATTGGTCAGATTGGGCTTGAATACTTCGCGGATCAAGGCCAGCTTGGGTGGCACGGCGGCGTTGTTATTGTCGAGTTGCAGTGCCTTGTTATAGGCTTGGCTGGCGAGTCGGGCATACACGTCGCCGATGTTTTCATGGGCGGTGGCGTAGCTTGGGTTGGTGCGGATGGCCATTTCCAGCGCCACCCGTGCCTTGTCGTATTCGCCTTGGCCTGCATACAGAACGGCCAGATTGTTGTAGGGCTCGGGCAATTCGGGGAAGTCCTGCGTAAGCTTGGTGAACGTGACGATGGCCTCAGCTTGCTTGCCCATGTTGCGCTGAATAACGCCTTTGAGAAAGCGCAATTGAGGATCAGCCGGTTTGGCGGCAAGGTAGCTGTCCACCTTGGTCATGGCTTCGGGGAACTTGTTGGAGCGCAGCAACTGGCTGACATCACTGTATTCGTCTGCGAAGGCGTTGGCAGCCAAGCAGGCCGACACCAAGGTCAATAAACGAAGGGTTTTGAAAATGGCCGTGCGTGCGTGCTTCATGGTTTGAACGTGGTGGAGTGGTGGCCTTGGCCGGCTAGGCCGGCGGCTGCCCGACGGGCTATATACTGGTGGCAATTGTAGCTGAGGGGTATTTTTTCAATACCTTGGCAGGTCATTATTGAGTTGCAAAAGGTGCAAATTTTGGCCTATGCCTGTCATGTCAACTGGCTGCAAAATCTGCCAGCTTGCACCACAATCCCCAATTACCCAATTTATTAGACTGATATCACCGATGAGTTTGCGCATCTTCAACACGCTTTCACGAGAGCTGGAAACTTTTTCACCGATCGAGCCCGGTCATGTGCGCATGTACGTCTGCGGCATGACAATTTACGACCTGTGCCACATCGGGCACGCCCGCATGATGATGGCATTTGATGTGGTGCAGCGCTGGCTCAAGAGCAGCGGCTATCGCGTCACTTACGTGCGCAACATCACCGACATCGATGACAAAATCATCAAACGTGCCGTCGAGCGTGGCATCAGCATTCGCGCCCTGACGGATGAGATGATTGCTGCGATGCACCACGATGTCAGCCTGTTGGGCATTGAATCGCCTACGCTGGAGCCGCGTGCTACCGACTATGTGCGGCCCATGCTGGACCTGATTGGCCAGCTCGAAGCCAAGGGGCTGGCCTACAAATCAGCCAATGGTGATGTGAATTTTGCGGTACGCAAGTTTCCCGGTTACGGTAAGTTGTCGGGCAAATCACTTGATGAACTGCGCGCCGGTGAGCGTGTGGCGGTGGCTGATGGCAAGCAAGATCCGCTGGATTTTGTGCTCTGGAAAGCTGCCAAGGAGTCAGAGCCTGAAGATGCCAAGTGGGATGGCCAGACACTGGGCCATGATTACGGACGGGGTCGCCCGGGTTGGCATATTGAGTGCTCGGCCATGAGTTGCCAGACGCTGGGCGAGACGTTTGACATTCATGGCGGCGGGGCTGATCTGCAGTTTCCGCATCATGAAAATGAAATCGCCCAAAGCGAAGGCGCCAGCGGTAAGCCTTTGGCCAAGTTTTGGGTGCACAACGGCTTTGTGCGCGTAGACAACGAAAAAATGTCCAAGAGCCTGGGCAATTT
>JBBQZI010000150.1:0-8029 GCA_038207855.1 Burkholderiales bacterium | reverse complement strand
CAAGGAAATGGTCATGCCTGGCGACAACGTGTCAATCACGGTCAAGCTGATTGCCCCGATCGCCATGGAAGAAGGCCTGCGCTTTGCTATCCGTGAAGGTGGCAAGACGGTTGGTGCGGGTGTGGTTGCCAAGATCATTGCCTGATGGATTGCGGGACAGATCAAGAGTTACGCGTAGCGAACTTTGCTCTGTCCTCAAGTGATTAATAGGGGCATAGCTCAATTGGCAGAGCGTCGGTCTCCAAAACCGAAGGTTGTAGGTTCGATTCCTACTGCCCCTGCCAACTGGCATATCCAGTAGGCAAATCAAACAAAGCCCGCTCCTGAAAATAGCGGGCTTGCGCGTCTGAATGTCGCGAAGAATAGTGAATAGTTAACAAGCGCAAGACAACCCACAATGGCCACCCCTCAAGTTCAAACAGTCAACACTTCTGCCGATAAAGCCAAATTGGCCGCTTCGGTGGTGATGGTCATTGCCGCATTGGTTGCGTACTATGCCTTGGGTAAACAAGGGCCGCTGATTCAGTGGCTGGGTTTGCTGGCCGGCCTGGCGGTCGCTGTGGTTATTTTCCTGATGTCAGAATCAGGCAAAGAGTTGGTTGCTTTTGGGCAGGATTCGATCCGCGAGGTCAAAAAAGTGGTTTGGCCAGCAAGGCGCGAAGCCGTTCAAATGACGGCCTACGTTTTCGGTTTCGTTTTGATCATGGCGATCTTCTTGTGGTTGACGGATAAGACGCTTGAGTGGGTCTTTTATGACTTAATTCTGGGATGGAAAAAATAATGAATGATGTCGTAGAAACTACTTCAGAGCAAGCGCCGGTTCCAACAGCGGCGCAAACGCTCGCGCAGGCCCCCAGCAATCCTGATCTGCGCTGGTACGTTGTACATGCTTATTCGGGTATGGAAAAGGCGGTTGAACGCAATATTGCCGAGCGTATCAATCGGGCTGGCATGCAGGCAAAATTTGGCCGAATACTGGTGCCAATGGAAGAAGTCGTTGAGATCAAGAACGGCCAGAAGAAAACCACCGAACGCAAGTTTTTTCCTGGTTACGTGCTGGTCGAAATGGTCATGGATGATGAGACTTGGCATTTGGTCAAGCATACCAATAAGGTAACGGGTTTTGTTGGCGGTGGCAAAACTCGGCCGTCACCAATTTCTGAAGCTGAGGTCATGAAGATTGTCAGCCAGATGCAGGAAGGCACCGACAAGCCCCGGCACAAGGTTGAATTTCTGGTTGGTGAGTTCGTGCGCGTCAAAGACGGTCCGTTTGCCGACTTCAATGGCTCCATTGAAGAAGTCAACTACGACAAGAGCAAGGTTCGTGTGGCCGTCACTATTTTTGGCCGTTCAACGCCGGTCGAGCTTGAGTTTTCGCAGGTCGAAAAAACTTAGAAATTTGCGGGACAGACCGACAATTGTGCAGCAATTTCGCTCTGCCCTGAGCTGATTAGATGCCTGCTGTTTTCCGACTCGACAGCAGGTTTAAAAGTGAGTCGTTAATGACGGGGAGCCCGAGTTTGCGTTGTGCAAACAAAGGCGTTAGAACCCGCTAGGAGTAAAGCATGGCGAAAAAAATCGTCGGTTTTGTCAAACTGCAAGTTCCAGCAGGCAAAGCCAATCCATCCCCCCCCATTGGCCCGGCACTCGGTCAACGTGGCTTGAACATCATGGCATTCTGCAAGGAGTTCAATGCGCAGACACAAGGCGTTGAGCCAGGTCTGCCATTGCCCGTGGTGATTACTGCTTTTGCAGACAAGAGCTTCACGTTCATCATCAAGTCGCCACCGTCATCGATTCTGATCAAAAAAGCGGTCAAGATCGACAAGGGCTCAGCCAATGCGCTCAAGACCAAGGTCGGCAAGATCACCCGTGCTCAGCTCGAAGAAATCGCCAAGACCAAGATGAAAGACTTGACTGCCGCCGACATGGATGCAGCCGTTCGGACCATCGCTGGTTCTGCTCGCTCGATGGGCGTGAATGTGGAGGGTGTCTAAATGGCTCGCTTGACCAAAAAACAAAAGTCTTTCCAAGGCAAAGTTGACAGCGGCAAGCTGTACGCGATTGCTGATGCACTCGGTTTGGTAAAAGAGTGCGCCAATGCCAAGTTCGATGAATCCATCGACGTGGCGGTGCAGCTTGGCATTGATGCCAAGAAATCTGACCAGGTGGTGCGTGGCGCTGTCGTGTTGCCCAACGGCACCGGCAAGACCAAGCGTGTCGCGGTGTTTGCACAAGGTGCCAAGGCTGAAGAAGCCAAGGCTGCCGGCGCTGACATTGTTGGCATGGATGACCTTGCTGCCATGATCAAGGCGGGCAATATGCCGTTTGATGTGGTAATTGCTGCCCCCGATGCCATGCGCGTTGTGGGTACTTTAGGGCAAATCCTCGGCCCACGTGGGTTGATGCCTAACCCGAAGGTTGGCACCGTCACCCCCGATGTGGCAACCGCCGTGAAGAATGCCAAGGCTGGTCAGGTGCAGTTCCGTGTTGACAAGGCCGGTATTGTTCACTCCACCATCGGCCGTCGCTCGTTTGATACGGATAAGCTGCAAGGCAATCTGGCCGCACTGGTGGATGCCTTGGCAAAAGCCAAGCCAGCTACCAGCAAGGGTTTATACCTTCGTAAGGTTGCTGTTTCCAGCACGATGGGCGTGGGTGTCCGTGTGGATTTGCAAACTATTGCAGCTTAATGTGAGAAATTGGGTTGCCTGAAAGGGTTGCCCGACGTGGTGGGCTGCCGATATTGCGAAATATCTGCAGGCCATCCAAGACCGTTGGTGTGTGGGCTGCTTGTCAGTTTGCACTTAATCAGTGACAGCCAACGCAGATGGCGATCCCGCTGCCAAAGAACAAAAAAGTTCGGAAACAGTTGGTCGCTGAAATGTAGCGTGTTAGACGGTGGTAAGTAATTGTCCACAACAAGACACATTTTGAAGGAGTTGACCTTGAGTCTAAATCGCAGTGAGAAAGAAGCGGTCATCAGTGATGTGACTGGCCTCGCCGCTAAAGCTCAAACGCTCGTGATTGCGGAATACCGTGGTATTACGGTTGCCGACATGACCAAATTGCGCTCGACAGCGCGCAGCAACGGTGTAAGCCTAAGCGTGTTGAAAAACACCTTGGCTCGTCGTGCTGTGGCTGGCAGTGGCTTTGCGGTAGTGTCCGACCTGATGACCGGTCCGCTGATCTATAGCTTTTCCGAAGATGCTGTTGCCGCTGCAAAAGTGGTGGCCGAGTTCGCTAAAACCAACGACAAGTTGGTGATTCGCGGCGGTGCGTACGGTGGAAAAGCTTTGGACATCAATGGCGTGAAACAACTGGCAAGCATTCCCTCCAAGGAAGTTTTGCTGGCTCAGTTGTTGGGCTTGATGCAGTCCCCGATCTCTCGTACAGCCCGCGTGCTGGCCGCGATCGCGGAGAAAAAAGGCGCTGGTGCAGAAGAACCTGCCGTCGAAGCGCCCGCTGAGGCAGTTGCAGCCTGATCGCTCGCAACACGTAGTAACCAATATTAGGAAATAAAAATGGCATTTGATAAAGACGCATTCTTGACCGCGCTCGACAGCATGACGGTCATGGAACTCAACGACCTGGTGAAAGCCATCGAAGAGAAATTTGGTGTTAGCGCGGCCGCTATGTCAGCTCCCGCTGGTGGTGGCGCTGCTGCTGCAGTGGTCGAAGAAAAGACTGAATTCAACGTGGTTCTGCTTGATGCAGGCGCGCAAAAGGTTCAAGTCATCAAGGCCGTGCGCGAAATCACGGGTCTGGGCCTCAAGGAAGCCAAAGACCTGGTTGATGGCGCTCCGAAGAACGTCAAGGAAGGTGTTTCCAAGGCTGATGCTGATGCCGCTTTGAAGAAACTGCTTGACGCAGGTGCCAAGGCTGAACTCAAGTAATTGAGTTTTCCGTAGAGGCTGGAGTGCTGTCAAAGGCCTCCAGCCTTTGGTGTTTTTGATGAATGCACCGAAAAGCGATTTGATTGATTGTTTTTCAGTGTCTTCTATTCCCGACAGCAGAAGATGCCTTGGTTCGGGTTGCACGCAAGGTGCAACTGTCCGCCATAGATTGGTAGCGGCCAATCGCCAAGAAATATAGTCGTCCAGGACTACTTCCTAGTTCCTCAGTTGCCCGGAGATCTCATGGCTTATTCATACACCGAACGCAAGCGGATTCGTAAAAATTTTGGCAGTCGCGACAGCGTGCTGGAAATCCCTTATTTGCTGCAAATGCAAAAGGACGCCTATACGGCCTTCCTGCAGGCTAATGTGGCTCCCAAAAAACGCACTACTGAGGGGCTGCAGGCTGCCTTTGATGCCGCTTTCCCAATCGTCTCGCACAACGGGTTTGTCGAGATGAAATACCTCGAATACAACCTGGCCAAACCAGCGTTCGATGTACGCGAATGCCAAACCCGTGGTCTGACTTTTGCGTCTGCCGTGCGCGCCAAAGTGCAACTGATCATTTATGACCGCGAGTCCTCGACCACCCAAAATAAGGTGGTCAAGGAAGTCAAGGAGCAAGAGGTTTACATGGGTGAAGTGCCCTTGATGACCGATAAGGGCTCTTTTGTGATCAATGGCACCGAGCGTGTCATCGTGTCGCAGTTGCACCGCTCACCCGGCGTATTTTTCGAGCACGACAAGGGTAAAACCCACAGTTCGGGCAAGTTGCTGTTTTCTGCCCGCATCATCCCTTACCGTGGCTCGTGGCTCGATTTTGAGTTTGATCCGAAAGATATTTTGTATTTCCGTGTCGACCGCCGCCGCAAGATGCCGGTCACGATTTTGCTCAAAGCCATTGGTCTGAACCACGAATCAATTCTGGCCAACTTCTTTGTCAATGACAACTTCCGTCTGATGGACAGTGGCGCACAAATGGAATTTGTGGCTGAGCGTCTGCGCGGCGAAGTCGCGCGGTTTGATATTACCGATAAGAGCGGTACGGTGGTGGTAGCCAAAGAAAAACGCATCACAGTGCGTCATACCCGCGAACTCGAACAGTCTGGCACCACCCACATTTCGGTGCCCGAAGACTTTTTGATCGGCCGTGTGGTGGCGCGTAACGTGGTCGAGGCTGATACCGGTGAGATTCTGGCCAAGGCCAACGAAGAGCTGACCGAGTTGTTGCTGAAAAAATTGCGCACCGCTGGCGTACAAGACATTGCCTGCATTTACACCAATGAGCTGGATCAGGGTGCCTATATTTCGCAAACCTTGCGCACCGATGAAACTGCCGACGAGTTTGCTGCCCGCGTTGCCATCTACCGCATGATGCGCCCTGGTGAGCCGCCTACGGAAGATGCAGTGCAGGCCCTGTTCCAGCGTCTCTTCTACAACCCAGACACCTATGATTTGTCGCGCGTGGGTCGGATGAAGTTCAACGCCAAGATGGGCCGTGCTGACTCGACCGGGCCAATGGTGTTGACCAACGAAGACATCCTGGAAGTTGTCAAGATTTTGGTTGATTTGCGCAATGGCCACGGCCAGGTTGATGACATTGACCACTTGGGTAACCGCCGTGTGCGTTGTGTCGGCGAACTCGCTGAAAACCAATACCGCATGGGTTTGGCGCGCATTGAAAAAGCCGTTAAAGAGCGGCTCGGCCAGGCTGAGCAAGAGCCTTTGATGCCGCATGACCTGATCAACAGCAAGCCGATTTCAGCTGCGCTCAAGGAATTCTTTGGTGCCTCGCAGCTGTCCCAGTTCATGGATCAGACCAATCCCTTGTCTGAAATCACGCACAAGCGTCGTGTGTCTGCCCTTGGCCCAGGCGGTTTGACGCGTGAGCGTGCAGGCTTTGAAGTGCGTGACGTGCACGTTACCCATTACGGTCGGGTGTGCCCAATTGAAACGCCTGAAGGCCCGAACATTGGCTTGATTAATTCATTGGCTTTGTACGCCCGCTTGAATGAATATGGTTTCATTGAAACCCCGTACCGTCGTGTCATCGATGCCAAGGTGACGATGGAGATTGATTACCTCTCGGCCATTGAAGAAGGCAAGTACGTGATTGCCCAGGCCAACGCCACGTTGGACAAGGAAGGCCGTCTGACCGGCGAACTGATTTCCGCTCGTGAAGCTGGCGAAACCGTCATGGTCGAGGCCGATCGTGTGCAGTACATGGACGTGTCGCCGGCGCAGATCGTGTCGGTCGCGGCTTCGTTGGTGCCCTTCTTGGAGCACGACGATGCCAACCGGGCCTTGATGGGTGCCAACATGTCACGCCAGGCGGTGCCTGTTTTGCGCCCCGAGAAGCCCATGGTGGGCACCGGTATCGAACGAGTTGCCGCGATTGACTCGGGCACTGTGGTGACAGCTAACCGGGGTGGCGTAGTCGATTACGTGGATGCGACGCGGGTCGTGATTCGGGTAAATGATTCTGAGGCGCAGGCCGGTGAAGTGGGTGTGGACATCTACAACCTGATCAAGTACCAGCGCTCCAACCAGAATACCAATATTCACCAGCGCCCGATTGTCAAAAAAGGCGATGCGCTGGCCAAGGGTGACGTGATCGCTGACGGCGCGTCCACCGATCTGGGCGAACTGGCGCTGGGCCAGAATATGCTGATCGGGTTCATGACCTGGAACGGCTATAACTTCGAGGATTCGATTCTGATCAGCGAGCGTGTGGTTGCAGATGACTGCTACACCTCGATTCATATCGAAGAACTCGTGGTGATGGCGCGTGACACCAAGCTCGGTGCTGAGGAAATCACCCGTGATATTCCTAACCTGAGCGAGCAGCAACTCAATCGTCTGGATGACTCAGGCATCATTTATGTGGGTGCTGAGGTGGAGCCGGGTGACACATTGGTTGGCAAGGTCACACCCAAGGGCGAGACCACGTTGACCCCTGAAGAAAAGCTGTTGCGTGCGATCTTTGGCGAAAAGGCCAGCGACGTGAAAGACACTTCGTTGCGCGTCAGTCAGGGCTCTCAAGGCACGGTCATTGATGTGCAGGTCTTTACCCGCGAAGGCATCGTGCGTGACAAGCGCGCCCAGCAAATCATTGACGACGAGCTCAAGCGCTTCCGTCTTGATTTGAACGACCAGTTGCGCATTGTCGAAGCTGATGCCTTTGACCGTATTGAGAAGCTGTTGGTGGGCAAGTCTGCCAATGGCGGCCCTAACAAGTTGCCCAAGGGCACCAAGCTGGACAAGGCTTATCTGGCCTCGGTCGAGAAGTTCCACTGGTTTGACATCCGCCCGGCTGATGACGAGGTCTCTGGTCAACTTGAAAGCATCAAGAATTCGCTGGAGCAAACACGCCATCGATTCGACTTGGCTTTTGAAGAAAAGCGCAAGAAACTCACGCAAGGCGACGATTTGCCCGCTGGTGTTTTGAAGATGGTCAAGGTTTATGTGGCCGTCAAGCGCCACCTGCAACCGGGTGACAAGATGGCTGGCCGCCACGGTAACAAGGGTGTTGTATCCAAGATCGTGCCGGTCGAAGACATGCCGCACATGGCCGATGGCACACCGTGTGACATTGTGTTGAACCCGCTCGGCGTGCCGTCACGGATGAACGTCGGTCAGGTGCTGGAAGTGCACTTGGGCTGGGCTGGCAAGGGCATTGGTCAACGCATTGGCGACATGTTGCAAGCGGAGTCCCGCGTGGCCGAGTTGCGCAAATTCCTTGAAGAAATTTACAACACCACCGGTCGCAAAGAAGATTTGAGTCAGCTCAGCGACGACCAGTTGTTGAGCATGGCGGAAAACCTGAAGTCCGGCATGCCGTTTGCCACGCCGGTGTTTGACGGAGCCTCTGAAGAAGAGATTCGTGCCATGCTCATGCTGGCTTTCCCGGATGACATCGCCAAGCAAAAGGGTCTGACAGATACGCGTACCCAAGCCTATTTGTACGATGGCCGTACCGGTGACCGCTTCGAGCGGCCCACCACGATCGGCTACATGCACTACCTGAAACTTCACCACTTGGTGGATGACAAGATGCATGCGCGTTCCACCGGCCCTTACAGCTTGGTGACCCAGCAGCCGCTGGGTGGCAAGGCGCAGTTTGGTGGTCAGCG
>JBBQZI010000149.1:0-8055 GCA_038207855.1 Burkholderiales bacterium | reverse complement strand
TGAATCCGATGCCCTGTTGAGCGCCATGCGACCGTATTTTGAAGAAGACGGCATCAGCCTGCACGCCGACCAAGCCGGGCGCTGGCTGGCGCAAGGCGCGGTGTTTGCAGACCTGGCCACGGCCTCGATCGACCGCGTGGTGGGTCGTAGCCTCGACCCCTGGATGCCATCATCCAAACAAGCCGCGCCGCTGCGCCTGCTGCAAAACGAGATGCAAATGCTGCTTTACACCCACCCGGTGTACGACGCGCGCGTGGCCCGTGGCGTGACACCGGCCAACTCGGTGTGGTTTCACGGCAGCGGCCAGTTGCCAGCGGGCTACCAGCGGCCCGATGTCGGCACGCTGCCAACCGTGACACCGACACTGGAGCAAGCCGCGCTGACGGAAAACTGGCCCGCCTGGCGCGAGGCCTGGGCGCAACTCGATGCCAGCGCACTCAAAACCTTGCTGCAAGCCGCAAACGACGGCCAACCGGTGCAGCTCACCCTGTGCGGCGAGCGCCACGCGCAAAGCTGGCAATCTCAGACTCAGCCGGTCTGGAAAAAACTTATAAGCCATTTTGGCTCTAAGCCCTCGTCCAATATGCTTGAGAAGCTATGAAATTAATAGTAAGAGACGCACCCCCGCGCGCCATCTGGGCGTTGGAGCAAGCCGGCGTTCACCCGCTGCTGGCACAGTTGTACGCAGCCCGGGGTGTCAAGGAAGCCAACGAACTGGACGACGCGCTGGCCCGGCTGATCGCCCCAACCGAACTCAAAGGCGCAGCGCAAGCCGCCGTTTTATTGGCCGATGCCATCGCGCAGGACAAAAAACTCTGCATCGTGGCCGACTACGACTGCGACGGTGCCACCGCCTGCGCCGTTGCCGTGCGCGGCCTGCGCTTGCTGGGCGCCCAACACGTCGACTACATCGTGCCGGATCGGGTGCAGGACGGTTATGGCCTGACCGCACCGATTTCCGAACGCGTCAAAGCCAGCGAGGCCGATGTGCTGATCACCGTCGACAACGGCATTGCCAGCTTTGACGGCGTGGCGCGCGCCCGCGCGCTCGGGCTGCAAGTGCTCGTCACCGATCACCACCTGTGCGCCAGTGTGAACGGCCAGATTGCCCTGCCCGACGCCGATGTGATCGTCAACCCGAACCAGCCCGGTTGCAGCTTTGAGAGCAAGTCAATCGCTGGCGTTGGCGTGATGTTTTACGTGCTGCTGGCCTTACGAGCCGAGCAGCGCCAGCGCGGCGTGTTTGCCGGCACCGGCCCGCGGCTAGACACGCTGCTGCCACTGGTCGCCCTGGGCACCGTGGCCGACGTGGTGCGGCTTGATGCCAACAACCGCCGCCTTGTCGCTCAAGGGCTAAAACGGGTGCGAGCCCTTGCCATGCCTGCGGGACTAGCTGCGTTATTTGTAGCAGCCTCGCGCGAGGCCAAAACCGCCACCACCTTTGATTTTGGCTTTGCACTGGGCCCGCGCATCAACGCCGCTGGCCGTCTGAGTGACATGACGCTGGGCATTGAATGCCTGCTGACTGACGACCCGAATCGCGCACTCGAACTGGCCCAAACCCTCGACAAGATCAACCGCGAGCGCCGCGACATCGAAGGTGGCATGCGCGAGCAGGCGCTGCTGGTGGCGGAATCCCTGTTTGACCATGCCACCGCGCCGCCGCCCGCCATCTGCATCTTCGAGGCGGATTTTCATGAAGGCGTGGTGGGCATCGTGGCCTCGCGCCTCAAGGACAAGTTTCACCGGCCCAGCTTTGTCTTTGCCAGCAGCGGCGCCACCGGCCATGGCCATGAGCTCAAAGGCTCCGGGCGATCGATTGCCGGCTTTCACCTGCGCGATGCGCTGGACTTGGTGGCCAAACGTTACCCCGGCGTGCTGCTGCGTTTTGGCGGCCACGCCATGGCAGCGGGTTGCACCATTGCCGAGAGCAACTTTGAGACGTTTGAGCAAGGTCTGGCGGAGGTGGCGCAAGAGTGGCTGGATGCAGCCACGCTGATGCGCCGGCTAGAGACCGACGGCCCGCTCAAACCCGAGTATCTGCGGGTGGACCTGGTTGACACGCTGCACCACGAGGTCTGGGGCCAGGGCTTTGCCGCGCCGACTTTCAGCGAAGAAGTCGAAGTGGTGTCGCAGCGCCTGGTCGGTGAAAAGCACCTGTCACTGAAACTCAAGCACCGGGGCGTGCCGATTGACGGCATCTGGTTTGGCCATACCGAGGCCTTGCCCGCGCGGGTCAAACTGGCGTTCCGGCTGGATGCCGACAGCTGGCGCGGCGAGCGCCGGGTGCGATTTTTGGTGGAGGCGGCGGAGTTGGTGTGAAAGCAGACCGGCATGGACTGTTCTCAGATAGGCTGGGCTGTCTGAGCAACAGTTTGTTGATACCAATAGTTCTGTGAAGAATGGGCAATCGTTGACGGCGTTGGGCATCACCCGCAAAGCTCACCCAAGCGGCTCTTGATGCATCGAAACCTGGTTGCGCCCTTTCTCCTTGGCCTAGTACATGGCTGAATCCGCCTGATCAAGAATCGATTCGGCGTCCACGCTATGCCCACCAAACAGGGCGACACCAGCACTGGCGGTGCAGCAATGGGACACTGGTTGCGTTTGGCCGTTATGTGTCATCGTTAATTCGTAGGGTTGCGATAGTGTCAAGATGAGCTGTTGCGCCAATTGGCAAGCCTGTTTGGCCGCTGCCCCAGAATCGGTATCCAACTTGTTGAGTAGCACCACAAACTCGTCGCCACCAAGGCGCGCAACGCTGTCGATCTCCCGAATCTGCTGGCGAAGGCGCTCACTCACTTCAATCAGTAACAAATCTCCGACGTTATGACCGTATTGGTCGTTGAGCGGCTTGAAATTGTCCAGATCGAGGAAAACGACGGCACTGAGTCGGCCGCTACGCTGGTTGTTGGCAATAGCTAGGTTCAGATGGTCAAGTAACAGACGCCGGTTCGGCAGCTTTGTCAGGGTGTCGTTAAATGTCAGATCGCGAATCGTCTCGTCCATGGCCCGCCGATCAGTGATGTCGGTCAAAAAGTTCAGCGTGGCAGGTCGCCCATGCCAGTCAAACAACACCCCACTCACTTCCAGCCAGCGTTCTCCACGCTAGTGACCAAGCGCCAAGTGGTTCGCTCATAGAAGCGAACCGAGCATCAAAGCCGGCCGCTGAGTAGCAGCACGATAACGATGATCAGCACCAGGCCGATGCCGCCGCTTGGGCCATATCCCCAGCCATTGCTGTGCGGCCAGGATGGAAAGGCCCCGATCAACATCAGGATCAGTAAAATCAGCAGGATGGTTCCCAGACTCATAGCATTCTCCTTTGGGGGGTGGGCTCGCCGCAAGCGGCTAGGGTGATGGCTGCCAGCAGGTCGACAGCGGGTAATGTCTTGTTCATCGGGTTTCCTAAAAGTGGTGAAGCCCCAGCGTAAAGCCGCCAGTCATGCCAGTCGGTGCGGTGACGCACACTGCGCAGTATCGTCACGCACCAGTTGGCAGATGCCAAGAATCTATCGAAAAGCCGACCGATAAGTAACGTGGCGTTGACCGGTCGTTATGCAGATGGAGGCGCCTTAGCAACGGCGTCAAGTGCAAGGTCAATCATGCTCAACAGTTCGTCGAGTTTGAACGGCTTGGTCAAGTAGCGAAAGAACCCAGCTTTGAGTCCGTCCTGGATTTGCTTCTGGTAGGCGTTTGACGACAGCGCAATGACCGGTATGTGGCATGTCAGGGGATTGGCGCGCAAAGCCGCAAGCACCTCTTGGCCACCAATGTCTGGCAAGTTGATGTCCAGGAGAATGACCTCCGGCAAGTGCGTCATCGCCATCTCTATGCCCTGAAAACCGGTAGGGGCCGTCAACAGCGCCAGATCACTTCTTCGCCCGATCAACTGCTCGACCACGCTCGCATTGGCTTGGTTGTCCTCCACTTGAAGAACTGTGCGCTGGAGCGGCACAAGCTTGAACGGTTCACCGGAGGTCTTCTGATTTGAACGTTGCATGACTTGCATGACATATTTCCACAAATAAATTAATCGAGACTTTCGGCCGGGGGTCTGTTCGCTAGCGCACAGCGCAATAAATCGAACAGGAATATAACCAGAGCGAGAAATTTGCGCTGCGTCAAATGACGCAAGGCAGATCATAAAGACATTGGTGCAATAAAAGAGAGATATCCATGGATCAAGTTCGCTGCAGTGAGTGCCCACTCAGAGCTTTACCACTGTTCTTCGGGAGCAGTGCAGACGATGTGAAACTGGTGCAGTCCTTGAAACGCCGTGAAATCAGCCTGAGCGCAGGAGAAACACTTATTCATGAGGGACGGGTCGACACCCTGCTGTACACACTCTACAGTGGCTGGGCCTTTCGGTTCAGAACCTTGAGCGATGGACGCAGACAGATTTTGAGCTTTCTGTTGGCTGGCTCTTTTATTGGTGTGCAGCAAAGGATGCTCGATGTCGCGGGCTACGGCGTGGTCACGTTGACTGATGCCAAATTCTGTGTTTTTGACCGAAATTCCTTGTGGGAAATGCATCGGCAATCGCCTTCGATGGGTTTTGAAATCACCTGGCTCGCGGCGGTTGAAGAGTCGCTCATCGACGACAATTTGTTATCCGTTGGACGCCGGAGTGCGGAGGAGCGGATGGCAACGTTGTTGATTCTGACCTTTAAAAGGGCCGCCGCGCTGCAGGCTGATGGCGGAGCAGCAGGCGTCCCGTTCCCGCTGACACAACAGCATCTGGCAGATGGTTTGGGACTGTCTCTCGCTCACACCCACCGGACGCTTCGCAAACTTGAGCGGCGCGGCTTGCACAGCATCGTTGACGGGCGACTGCATATTGGCGACGTCAAGGCGCTCGGACGATTCGCAGAGCTCTATGGCGATGGCAGTTCAGTGCAACGCCCACTGGTCTAATTTGAAATGGCTTTCACTTGCAAACCATAGTCTGACACGGGAACCCCAACAAGACTTCTTGGCGCCCGATTCAGATCCAGCCGACCCCGAGCAATCAGCGTTGGTGCAAAACCATCAGCAAACCGGCCAATGCCACCAACACCGCCAACCACAGTCCGATTGCGATGCGCGTGGCTTTCACGGCGCGATCCTTCTCCCACCAGGTGGCCGGGCGAATGCCCTGAATCAAAAACGTCGTCACACCAGCCAGGTTCACACAAATCAGATTCATCAGAAACAGCGACAGCGCACCCATGGCCGGTGCCAGGTGCCCACCGCCCAACAGCAGCCCGAACGCAACCAAGGGTGGCAACAATGCCACCGCCACCATCACACCGATCAGGGTAGCGGACACGCCCGTGGTAAATGCCAGCGCCCCCGCTGCGCCCGACGCCAGCGCCACCACGACATCGCCTGGTGCCACCGCATCACGCGATGCGATTTCCGCCGATGCCGGGTCGATCTGCAGCACTGCGCCGATGATCACCGCCAACACCATCGCCGTCACTATTCCGGCCAGGTCAGTCAGTAATGCGCGACGCAGAAGCGGCAAGTCGCCCAGGGTTGTCGCGAGCGCCAAGGCCATGTTCGGCCCAAGCAAAGGTGCAATCACCATCGCCCCGATGATGATCGCAACACTGTTGTGGTACAGACCGATGGCCGCCACGATCGTCGACAGCACGACCATGGCGAAATAGACCGGCGACAGCTGCGCGGCATCCTTGATGTCCTCGTACAACTCCTCCCGGCCGATCCGGTCCGGCACTTCTTCCTCCGTCGGCACTGCTCCGGGCGTGGCGGCCGGCTCCGGTTCCGGCTCAGCGCGCGGCAATGTCGCTTCAACAGGCAGAATCACCACCCGATTGCCATCGCGGCCGATGTACCGTTTGTCCAGCAGATCCAGCACCGCCTCGCTCTGTTCTGCATCGAGCAGGATGCGCACCAAAATCTCCCCCTCCAACAGTCGAAGCTGCCGGTGCTCAAGGACCTTGTGCTCCTTGAGAAGCTCGCGAACGTCGGCACTGTCCTTCTCCTGGACCACTAGTTCGATTAATCGCAGCGCCATCTAAGTTTCAACCTTTCCATTTCTTGTCGCAAATTTCCGGCACATCTTGGCACCGTCATGTCGACCGCTGTGGCAATCGTAGCTTTTTCCTTGCAGCGGCGCACAACAGGCGATAGCCGTCGCATGACCAGAGATTGACAGATCCACTATGTTGGGAAGCGTACAGATTTATCTTCGGCTTTTCAGTAATCTCTGCTTGTCGACGCAACGAACGGGTTGCGCGCTCCGTAGGCTGAACCCAATTCAGTTTGGGCATCAGCTGCACACCTCACAAACAGGAACTCAAAATGAACAAAGACCAAGTCAAAGGCGCTGTAAAAGACATCGCAGGAAAGATCCAGGAAGAAGCTGGCAAACTGGTTGGCAACCCAACCCAACAAGCCAAGGGGTTGATTAAACAGGGCGAAGGCCTAGCGCAACAACAGGTGGGCAACGTCAAGGAACTGATCAAGGACGCCACAAAAATCTAACTTTTTGTGGTCTCACGCTAGCAAATAATGACCGCAAGTTGCGGCTATTATTTATTTTTAGGAACATATGGCAAAACGTGCAAGCAAGCTTTTTCTGAGTCGGTCTTTTCAGCGCACGCTGTCTGCCATGACCCGGTCAGCCATGCGAGTCGGTACCAAGGCGATGGCCCAGGCGTTGCGCGCAAAACCCGGCAAGCCAACACCGGCTTCTGCAGCACCGCCCGCCGGAACAAAGCGTGTCAGCGCAGCCGCCGCACAAGAACGTGCAGGTGTTGCCATCAGCGCGACAGGAGTACGCCGATACCGTCTTTTCACGCCGACTGGTGTTCGCCGCAATGAGCAACTGCCGCTGGTTGTGATGCTGCATGGCTGTGGACAAGACGCTCAGGGTTTCAGTGCCAGCAGCCGGATGAACCGGGTCGCCGAGCGTGAACGTTTTCTGGTGCTCTACCCGGAACAGGACCGCATGGCAAACGCTCAGGTTTGCTGGAACTGGTATGACACCCGAACCGGAAGAGCCCAAGCCGAGGCCGATTCGATTGTTGCGGCGATCAGCCAGGTCTGCCTGGCGCAGCCTGTGGACCAAAACCGCATTGCAGTGGCCGGACTATCGGCGGGCGCTGGCATGGCGGCACTGCTGGCAATGCGTCATCCAGAACGGTTCAGGGCGGTTGCCATGCATTCCGGTATCGCGCCTGGCGTTGCCAATTCTTTTGCTTCAGCGCTCAGTGCCATGCTGGGTCGCAGGGTCAAGGCAGTACCATCCGCGCCGCTGGCCGCCGGCATCCATACGCCTGCCCTACTGATTATTCAAGGTAGTGCTGATCCCCTTGTCGCACCCAGCAACGGCACCGAGGCCGCGCGCTCATGGGCTGACAGCGAAGGGGCAAAGCCGGGCACCGCTCGTACCGTGCAGCGCGGTGCGAGGTACGCCATGAAGGTCACCGACTATCGAGCCGCCGGCCGGTTGGTTACGACCCTCTGCGAGGTCATCGGTCTGGGCCATGCGTGGAGTGGAGGAGCCGCCGGCCAAGCCTACAGCGACCCCAAGGGCCCCGACGCTTCACGCATGATCTGGACGTTTATAGCCAAGCAATTCACCGCTGTGCGGGCAAAGCACTAACGACGTGGCCGAAGCAACCGCCAAACCAGCAGGCACTGCAACAGGAAGATGCATCCAATGCAGCGCTCAATGGCACTGTGAAAGGCATCAATTTTGCAAGTTACGGACAGCCTAATGAGGGGTGATGCTGGAGACCGGTGACTTCGTTCATCTTGGCGTTGATGCGATGGCGATGCATTGCGTGCGCACTGTGCACAGGCTGTAGGCAGCAAGCCGGCACTACCACTGGCCACTAGCGCGACTTCTTTGTAGGCCCACTGTTCGTCTTCGCACAGACTGCGCGCAACCGTCCACCTATCGTTGGGCCAGAGCATGTCTCCAGACCATGAATGCAGCTTGCGCCATGTTGGCTACACGACGCGATGCGCGCACCCACACCTTTAAAGGAACCGAATGACTCCTTGCAGTTCACCCATCCAGTTCACCACGGCCATTGATCG
>JBBQZI010000148.1:0-8064 GCA_038207855.1 Burkholderiales bacterium | reverse complement strand
GATGCCGCAATCGGTGTCATTGACACCCATCAATGACCGCTCGGTGTCGGTGCGGGCGGCGCTGCACGATGTGACCCTGACCCTGCTGGGCACGATTGTGCTGGTGGTGCTGGTGATTTTTCTGTTTTTGCGGCGCTTTGTCGCAACCGTCATACCGGCGCTGTCTTTGCCGGTGTCGCTGATCGGTGCCGTGGCCTTGCTGTGGGGCTTGTCCTACAGCCTGGATAACATTTCCTTGCTCGGTTTGACGCTGGCCGTTGGCCTGGTGGTGGACGATGCGATTGTGGTGCTGGAAAACATCATCCGGCACGTTGAGCGGGGCGAAAATCCGTTCCAGGCCGCGCTGCGCGGTGCTCGGGAAGTCGGTTTCACGATCATTTCCATTTCCACTTCACTGATCGCGGTGTTCATTCCGATCTTCTTCATGCCCGGGGTGATTGGCTTGCTCTTCCACGAATTTGCCGTGGTGGTGGGCTTGGCGATCATCGTGTCGGCGTTCGTGTCCCTGACGCTGGTACCCATGTTGGCCAGTCGTTTCCTTGCCGATGAGACGCACAAGAAGCCGCCAGGCGCGATGGTGCGTTTGTTCGAGCGCGGCTTTAACCGCTTGTTGGCTGGCTACACCCGGTTGCTGGACAAGGCGCTCATGCATCGCTACCTGATTCTTGGGCTGGCGGTAGCCACGCTGGTGGCAACCGTGTGGCTGGCCATCGTGATTCCCAAAGGGTTTTTCCCGGAAGAGGACATCGGCCAAATTCAGGTGTCGACTGAAGCCGGTGAAGACACGTCGTTTCCGGCGATGGTCAGTTTGCAGGAACGCGCTGCGGCAATCTTTCGCGCTGATCCGAATGTGGCAGCGGTCAATTCGTTCAACGGCGGCAGCGGCGCGCAGAACACCGGTCGCATGTTCATCACGCTCAAACCAATGTCTGAACGCCAGCCAATGAAACAGGTGGTTGAAGGTCTGCGCAAGAAGCTGCGCGCAGTGGCGGGCATCAATGTGTTCATGCGCCCGGTACAAAATTTGCAACTGGGTGGGCGCTCCAGCAAGGCGCAGTTTCAGTACATTTTGCAAAGCGTGCGGGCGGATGAGCTGAACAACTGGGCCACCAAGTTGCAGGATCGCCTGCGCAATGACCCAATGTTCCGCGATGTCACCAGCGATGCCCAACTGCGCGGCTTGCAGGCGCAACTCAAGATCGACCGCGACCGCGCCAATTCGCTGGGCGTGTCGGTCGATGCCATTCGCAGTGCGCTGTTCAGTGCCTTCGGCGAGCGCCAGGTCTCCACCATCTACCTGCCGACCGACAGCTACCAGGTGATCATAGAAATGGCACCCGAGGCCAAGCAGGATGAAAGTGCGCTGGGCGGCGTCTATGTGCGCTCGTCCACGGGCGCTCTGGTGCCGCTGTCGAGCTTCACGACGGTTGAGCGCACGGTGGGGCCAACCTCCATCAACCATGTCGGTCAATTACAGGCCGTCACGGTGTCCTTTAACCTGGCACCGGGCACGGCGCTGGGCGATGCCACGGCCAAGATCGACGCGGCGCGGCTGGCAATTCAGATGCCATCTTCCATCATCACGGCGTATGGCGGAGATGCGGCGGTGTTCAAGAGTTCACAGGGTAGCCAGGCCATTTTGATCATCGCGGCGCTGTTGGTGATTTACGTGTTGCTGGGGGTTCTGTACGAAAGCTTCATCCACCCCATCACCATCCTGGCTGGCTTGCCATCGGCAGCGGTGGGCGCGCTGGCCACCTTGATGCTGTTTGGTCAGGACCTGACTTTGATTGCCACCGTGGGCATTGTGTTGCTGATTGGCATTGTGAAAAAGAACGCCATCATGATGATCGACTTTGCGCTGGATGCCCAGCGTCATCAAGGCATGGCCCCCGCGCAGGCGATCCGTGAGGCCTGCATTCTGCGGTTTCGTCCGATCATGATGACCACCATGGCGGCCTTGATGGGTGCCTTGCCGATTGCGATGGGCGTGGGTGCGGGTGCCGAGCTGCGCCAGCCACTCGGTCTGGCCGTCGTCGGTGGGCTGGTGTTTTCGCAGGCCATCACGCTCTTCATCACGCCGGTGATTTACCTCATGCTTGACCGCTTCAGTGGCCATGGCCCAGTGCTGACACCGGAGGTGCCAATGGCCAGCTAACGAGGGCCATGATCTCGGCTTGGTCTTGTGTTGAACTTATAAGCCACAGCATTTTGATCGTTGTCAACACCCTGTTGGCGTTGCCGCGTGAACATGTCAGCAACTAACCCAACCTGACACGGAGCATCACAACATGGCCATATTTGACCCGGTGCGAATGAGTGCAGTCGCGCTGGATGTCATGGCCGCAGGGCGGCTGACGCCTGCATCGATCGCCGAACGTCAAAGCAGACGATTGAGCAGTTTGCTCAGCGCGGCTGCCTCTGAATCACCGCTTTACCGCGAACTTCTGCGCGGCTTGCCAGCCGAAAGTACACCCTTGGCCAAGCTGCCCATCGTCACCCGCGACGAGTTGATGGAGCGCTTTGACGACTGGGTTTGTGACCGGCAGCTCAAGCGCTCGGGTTTGCAGGCGTTCACCGCTGACCCGCAGCGCATTGCCGAGCCCTATCTTGGCAAGTACATGGTCTGGGAAAGCTCTGGCACGGGTGGCAAGCCCGGTATTTTTGTGCAAGACGCGTCCGCCATGGCAACTTACGATGCGCTGGAGGCACTGCGTTGCACCACACCAAAATCACTGCATCGTTGGCTTGACCCGCTTTACCTGAGCGAGCGCATTGCGTTTATTGGCGCGACCAGCGGGCACTTTGCGAGTTTTGTGTCGCTCAAGCGCTTGTGCGAGATCAACCCGTGGATGGCCCATGCGACAAAAAGCTTCTCGATCCTGCAACCTATCGCCACGTTGGTTGACGCGCTCAACCGTTTCGGCCCAACCATCATCGTCACCTACCCGACCATGGCCTCCTTGCTGGCCGACGAATCCTCCCGGGGCACCCTGACCATCAGGCCACATGAAATGTGGACGGGTGGAGAAATGTTGACTGCCGGTGTTCGACAGTGGATCAAAAACAACTTCAACTGCGTCTTGCGAAACAGCTATGGTGCCTCTGAATTCCTGGCGATCGGGTGGGAGTGTGCGTATCAGCAGATGCATGTCAACACCGATTGGCTGCTGCTGGAGCCGGTCGATGCACAGCACCAACCGGTGCCTCCGGGCGAGCAGTCGTACACCACTTTATTGACCAACCTGGCCAACGTCGTGCAGCCGCTGATTCGCTATGACCTGGGCGACCAGATCACCGTCAACGCCACCCCTTGCGAATGCGGGTCCCCCTTTCCCAGCATCAACATCATTGGTCGGCACGATGACCCGCTAAATATGCGCGATGGCCATGGCGGTTTGGTCACATTGCTGCCGCTGGCGCTGACAACGGTGCTGGAAGATCAGGCCGGAGTATTCGAGTTTCAGCTGTGCCAGCTCGATGACCATAGGCTCGAATTGCGGCTGCCACAGAGTGGAGCCGATGGCGCATCAACCGCTGCGCGCTGCCGTCAGGCACTACAGGCGTTTGCCCGGCTACAGGGACTGGCCCCGCTTCACCTCATCGTCAAAATGGATACCGCGTTGCAGCGTGGGCGCAGCGGCAAGGTGCAAAGGGTGGTGGCCAAGAAATAAGGGCCAGCCTGCACCCAAGCCGCCATATTGTTTGATAAACCGCAAGCCAGACTGGCTCGGTGCGCCCTAAGCTTTGTTCTCTTTGGAGGTTTTGATGCACCAAATCCGTCAACCCGCCGTGGCGGGTGCCTTTTATCCTGGGCAGGCTGCGGTCTTGTCGCGCGACGTACTGGCCATGCTGGCTGCCGCCAAGTCTGGTGCAGGCGACAGCGAATCACCCCAAGCGCTCAACCAGGTTCCCAAGGCCATCATCGTGCCGCATGCTGGCTATGTCTACTCGGGCTCCACTGCAGCGCTGGCCTATGCGCGCTTGGCACCGGGGCGCACCGGCATCCGTCGTGTGGTGTTGCTGGGGCCGGTGCACCGGGTACCCGTGCGGGGATTAGCACTACCAGGTGTTGATTCCTTTGCCACGCCATTGGGCTTGATCGAGATTGACCAGGATGCCGCAGCAGCCATCAAATCGCTACGCCAGGTGGTGGTGAGTCCTGCGGCGCACGCGCTGGAACACTCGCTGGAAGTGCAACTGCCATTTTTGCAGGCGATGCTGGACAACTTCAAGCTGTTGCCACTGGCCGTAGGTGATGCCACTGCCGCCGAAGTGGCTGAGGTGCTGGACACCCTGTGGGGCGGGGACGAAACCTTGATCGTCATCAGCTCCGACCTGTCGCACTTTCTGCCCTACCACGCTGCTCAGGAAATCGATCGCCGGACGGTGCAGGCCATGCTCCAGCTCGACAACCACATCACACACGAGCAGGCCTGTGGTGGCACGCCCATCAACGGCTTGCTGCTGGCGGCCAAGCACCACCATCTGCAGCCACAACTGCTGGGGCTGTGCAACTCGGGGGACACGGCCGGCGACAAGAGCCGCGTGGTCGGCTATACGGCGGTCGCATTCATGCAAGGTGATGGTCATGCCCACTAATGCCAACACAGCGCAGACACCCGCCAATCACGCCCGCGACGAGGCCAAACCAGACCCGCGCGGGGAGGTTCTGCTGCCGATTGCCCGGGCAGCCATTTCGACCGCACTGGGTCATCTCAAACAGGCCGCTGAAAATGCACCTTGGCTGCAAGAGCCTGGTGCCTGCTTTGTCACGCTGACCCAACAGGGGCAATTGCGCGGCTGCATTGGTTCGCTGCAGGCGTATCGCCCCTTGCTGGCCGATGTCAAGGCCAATGCGGTGGCGGCAGCCTTGCACGACACCCGCTTTTCACCACTGGCGTTGGCCGATCTGGCCCGCACCCGCATTGAGGTGTCTTTGCTGTCGCCCATGGAAGCCGTGCACTTTGACAGCGAAATACAGGCGTTGGCGCAGTTGCGCCCTGGCATCGATGGCGTGGTGTTTCAGTTCAGGAGCTACCGCAGCACCTTTTTGCCCCAAGTGTGGGAACAGTTGCCGACACCGGCTGAGTTCATGGCGCATCTAAAAAATAAAGCCGGTGTACCGCCCGAGTTTTGGGCCGATGGCGTGCAACTGCAACGCTACACCGTGCGCAAATGGCAAGAAGGAGCAACAACGTGATCCCCGAATCAAACTACCCCGCGCGCTACTGGCACTGGCTTGACGATGGCCGCATGCAATGTGATTTGTGTCCGCGCGATTGCCGGCTGCATGAAGGCCAGCGCGGTGCCTGCTTTGTGCGTATGCGCCAGGACAAGCAGATGATTTTGACCACCTACGGGCGCTCATCAGGCTTTTGCATCGACCCGATCGAGAAGAAGCCACTGAACCACTTTTACCCGGGCAGCAGCGCGTTGTCATTTGGCACGGCGGGCTGCAACCTGGCTTGCAAGTTTTGCCAGAACTGGGACATCAGCAAGTCGCGCGACATGGATCTGCTGATGGATCAGGCCTCGCCCGAAGCGATTGCCCTGGAGGCCATCAAGTACGGCAGCAAGAGTGTCGCCTTCACCTACAACGACCCTGTCATCTTTGCCGAATATGCGATGGACGTGGCCGATGTCTGTCACGCGCATGGCATACAAACCGTGGCGGTGACGGCCGGCTACATGCACGAGCAGCCCCGGCGTGATTTCTACGCCAAGATAGATGCCGCCAATGTTGACCTGAAAGCCTTCACCGAAGATTTCTATTTCAGCCTGACCGGCTCGCACCTGCAACCAGTGCTTGACACCCTGATTTACCTGAAACGCGAGACCAGCGTGTGGTTTGAAATCACCACGCTGCTGATTCCGGGCCACAACGATTCGGACGAGGAACTGACCGCGTTGAGCCAATGGATCATGACCGAGCTCGGCCCCGATGTACCCCTGCACTTTTCCGCATTTCACCCGGATTACAAAATGCTCGGTGTGCCTGCCACACCGCCCGCGACGTTGGTACGCGCGCGCAACATTGCGCTCAAGGCCGGGCTGCATTACGTCTACACCGGCAATGTGCACAACATCGAGGGCGACACCACGTTTTGCCCGGCCTGCCAGGCACCGTTGATCGTACGTGACTGGTATCTGATCAAGCAGTACCGGCTGGATGCCAGCGGCCACTGCCCGGACTGTGGTGCCGCCGTTGCCGGACATTTTGGTATGACCAACGGCAGCTTCGGTCGCCAACGCATTCCAATCGACATCCGGGCCTGAACCACTGGGCAATTGCGCATAATTGGGCTTCGACACCGATCACCACGGAAACACGCCATGAACGCCCCCACAAAGACCCCGCATTTGTTGCCAGAAATCCACCCCCGCGCCTGCCCCGATGTGCTGATTGACGCGCTGAAAGCCCGCTTTGGCACGCAGTTTTCCACCGCCCTGGTGGTGCGCGAGCAGCATGGCCGCGACGAGTCGGCCTTTACCGTGCCACCGCCCGATGCCGTGGTGTTTGCCCACAGCACGCAAGATGTTGCCAACGCGGTGAAGCTGGCCGCGCAGTTCAAGGTGCCGGTCATTCCCTTTGGTGTTGGCTCATCGCTGGAAGGCCACCTGCTGGCGGTGCAAGGCGGCATCAGCCTTGACCTGAGCCGCATGGATCAGGTGCTGACCATCAACGCCGAGGATTTAACCGTCACGGTACAGCCTGGCGTGACGCGCAAGGCCTTGAACGAAGCCGTCAAATCCACCGGCCTGTTCTTTCCGGTTGACCCCGGCGCGGATGCCACGATTGGCGGCATGAGCGCCACCCGCGCCAGCGGCACCAACGCGGTGCGCTATGGCACCATGCGCGAAAACGTGCTGGCACTCGAAGTCGTCACCGCCCAGGGCGAGGTCATCCGCACTGGCACCCGCGCCAAAAAGTCCAGCGCCGGTTACGACCTGACCCGCTTGATGGTGGGCAGTGAGGGCACACTGGGCGTGATCACCGAAGTGACCCTCAAGCTCTTCCCGCTGCCCGAGGCGGTCATGGCAGCGACCTGCTCGTTCAACACGCTGGCCGATGCGGTCAACACCACCATTCAGATCATTCAGATGGGCGTACCGATTGCCCGCTGCGAGCTGCTTGATGCCAACACCATCCGCATGGTCAACAAGCATTCGCATCTGACCCTGCGCGAAGGCGCCATGCTGCTGATGGAGTTTCACGGCTCGCCGAGCAGTGTTCAGGAGCAGGTCGAAACGGTGCAAGCGATTGCCGACGAATTTGGCGGTCAGACCTTCGAATGGGCCAAAACCCCTGAGGAGCGCACCCGCCTGTGGACTGCCCGGCACAACGCCTACTTTGCCGGCATCCAGTCGCGCCCGGGCTGCAAAGCCATCACCACCGACACCTGCGTGCCGATCTCGCACCTGGCCGATGCGCTGCTCGACTCGGTGACCGAGGCGGAGCAAAGTGGCTTGACCTACTTTCTGGTCGGCCATGTCGGCGATGGCAACTTTCACATGGGCTATCTGATTGACCCCGACAAGCCCGAAGAGCGAGACATTGCCGAGCAACTCAATACGCAATTGGTCAATCGTGCACTCAAATTGGGCGGCACCTGCACCGGCGAGCACGGTGTGGGATTGCACAAGATGGATTTTCTGGTGGCTGAGGCAGGTAGCGGTGCGATTGCCATGATGCGCGCCATCAAACAGGCGCTGGACCCCGACAACATCATGAATCCGGGGAAGATATTTACGCTTGAGGGAAGCAAGGCTGCGGCCAACTCATGAACCACTTTTTAACCAAGGTATCCAACGCAGAGTCGTTGTGGCTGGTACTAAACCCCAGCCTGGCACGATTGCTACGGCATATGGCGCGCTCGCGACTTACAACTGGGACTTGAAGTAGTTGAACGAATGCTTGAACCGAGATAATCCATTAGGAATTTTTGGCCACCGGTGTCAGCTTCACGGGCTCCCCCGCATTGGCCCACAAGCCCTCAAACCACGGTCTTCGTTTGCGTGCCACGGCCAGGCGAAACGCCGGTCTTGCGCAGTTACTCGCAT
>JBBQZI010000147.1:0-8122 GCA_038207855.1 Burkholderiales bacterium | reverse complement strand
TTTCACGCCCAGGCGCGTCAGGGTTTCGCCGATGAACGATGACTCGCCTGCCGCGTAAGGTCCCTGGTTGACTTCAAAATACACCCGCGTGGCTTTGATGCCGGCCGGAATGGACTGCGCCGCAGCCGACACCCCGGCATCCATGGCACGCCAAATCCGCGCTGCATCGGGCACCGCCAAGACTTCACCCACCTTCAGCATGACACGCTGCACATCGGCATGCGTTTTGGGCTCCAGCGACACCACCTTCAGGCCCAACGCGCGCAGCCGGTCGCTGGCACGTGCCGACGTGGCCATCAGCACCACATCGGGCCGCAGGGCGACGATGGCCTCGATGTTGGGGTCGAGCCCGCCACCCACTTGGGGCAGGGCTTTCAAACTGGCCGGAAAGTCGGAATAACGGTCTACCCCGACCAAGCGCGCGCAGGCACCCAGCGCGCAGACAGTCTCGGTCAGCGACGGCAGCAGGCTGACCACGCGCTGCGGCGGCTGCGCAAAGCTCACCATCACGCCCGAATCGTCAACCACCTCATAAGCCAGCGCGGCGTGGGATACCAGCAGCGCGAACGCAAAAGCCAGCCACTTGAATATGAAGTTTGGGAAAGGCTTCATGATTTAAGCGCCAGCGCCAGGCCAGCGGCCATCAGCGTGACACGCTCGCATTGCGCCGCCACCTGCTGATTCAGCAGGCCCAGCGCATCGACAAAGGCGCGCACCTCGCGCCCCAGCGGAATCACGCCCAGGCCGATCTCGTTACCCACCAATACCAGCGGGGCGGGAGCTTGCCTGATTGCTTCCAAAAGTAGAGCTGCTTGCGCTTGCTGCATAAGGGCTAGAGGCTTATTTATCGTATCAAACGGCATCAGGCAATTGGTCAGCCACAAGGTCAGGCAATCAACCACGATCAGCGTGTCGGGGTGGCTGTGCGCTTGAATCGCCTCGCCCAGTCTCAAAGGCTCTTCCACCGTGGTCATGCGCGGCACCCGCGCCGCCCGGTCGGCCTGATGGCGGGCAATGCGCTGGCGCATCTCGTCGTCCCACGGCTGGGCGGTGGCAATCAGCACGGCTTTGTGCGCGGCGGACTGCGCCAGCCAGTCGCGCGCCAGCAGCTCGGCACGGCGACTTTTGCCGCTTTTCTGGCCACCCAGAATCAGCTCGCTGCGGGCGATGGAAAGCTCGCTCATGCCAAAGTTCCCCCGCCGACAGCCGTCACAACTTTTGCTGTGGCCAGCGTTGGGGCCACGTTGTGCTGCCAATTCATGATGATGCGTTGTAACTGGGCCAGGCCATCGGTCAGCGCAGCCGGGCCGGGCTGCAAGATGTCGGGCGATTTGATCTCGAACAGTTGCCCGGTTTTCACCGCTGTAACCGCGCTCCAGCCGGCCCGCGCGGCCACGTTTTCGGGGCGGAACTTTTTGCCGCACCAGGAGCCGATGATGATGTCCGGGTTGCGCCGCACGATCTCGCTGGCGTCGGCAATGATGCGGTGTTTACCCAAAGACTGGCTGGCCAGTTCGGGAAAAATATCGTCGCCTCCGGCGATGCCGATCAGCTCCGACACCCAGCGAATAGCGCTGATGGGCGGCTCATCCCATTCTTCAAAATAAACTTTGGGTCTATAAGGGAAATTAGCCGCTAGCCCTTGCGCAGCCTGCAGACCCTGCTGCATTTTTTGTATCAACACCAGGCCCGGCTCAGCCTGACCGACCATCGCCGCCACCTGAAACAGCATCGAAAAAATCTCGGCCACGCTGCGCTGATTGAAGATGGTGACCTGCACGCCATGGCGTATCAACGCGGCGGCAATATCAGCCTGCATGTCCGAAAAACCCAGCACGCAGTCAGGCTCAAGCGCCAGAATCTTGTCGATTTTGGCACTGGTAAAGGCACTGATGCGCGGTTTTTCCTCACGCGCACGCCGGGGCCGCACGGTGTAGCCGGAAATGCCCACCACGCGGCTTTCCTGCCCCAGCAGATACAGCCACTCGGTGGTCTCCTCGGTCATGCAGACAATGCGCTGCGGGCCCAGTTGGCTGGCGTCTGGCATCAGGCGCAAGGTGGCGGCAGCAGCAGGTGACAGCGTCATCGGGTTCGGTGCCTACTTTTGCTTCCAGACCACGCCAACGTACACCGCACGCCCGGACTGGTTGTAGCCATACGCCGTCTGATACTGGCTGTCGAACAGGTTGTCAATGCGTGCAGTCAGCGCCAACTCTGGCGTCAGCTTGTAGCGTGCGGTCAGATTGGCTACGGTGTAGGCATCGAGTACCGGACGAGTCACCACGTCGGGCCGTGCACCGGTGTAATGCACATCACCGCCGAGTGTCCAGGCACCCATCGGCATCGAGGCCCCGACAGAAGCCATGGTCTTGGCACGCCGAATCAACTGTTGCCCGGTACTCTCATTGAGCGGATTTTGTTGCGTGAAGCTGGCACGCAGATCGGATGCGCGCCACTTTCCGCTGTAGCTCACCTCCAGGCCTTTATTGGATGAATCGCTCACGTTGCTGAAGGCATAGGTGGAAAAGTCGTACAACATCAAGTCCGCAACGCGGGTCGTGAACACGGTGCCACGCACCACCTGCCCTTGTCGCGCCCACTGCAAGCCAAGTTCAGTGGAGCGCGCAGTTTCGGGCTTGAGCGCCGCGTTGCCAGACCAGGGATCAAACAAATAGCCCAATGGCGGCAGGTTGAACGCCGTTGACGCGCTGGCAATAACCTTCCAGTCCGATGTGATCGCCAGCCCATAACCCAGATACGCCGTGGTCTGCGAATCAAGGCCATCCGCATCGTCTCGACGCAAGTTAAATTGCAAGGAATGCGCCCCCAACGCCCCTGAGACACCCGCAAACAAAGCTGCCACATCGCGCTCGTGGTTCAGGCGGGTGGCCGTGCTGTCAGAGGTGTCAATGGATTGCTGTTGTTTCTCGACACCGGCCGTGACCAGCCAACCAGCCACGTCCAGCGTATTCGTCCAGTTCAGCGTGCGACTGCGCGAAACAGCCTCACTGTTGTAGGGAAAAGAAGTCTGCGTGGCATCGTAAATAGATTTTTCGCGCCCCTGACCCAGCGTCAGTTCGCTGCGCCAATCGTGCGTTATTTGATTGTGGCTGTAGGCGGCCCAGGTATCCAAGGTGTTTCGTCCCTTGTAGAAATCGGTCACTGTGCCAAAGCCCCCGCCATCAAAGTCGAACTCGCCATCGCTCCCTTGGACACGCAAACCCACCGTATGCCCCTTCACAAGTTCATGCGCCAAATCAAGGTGGTAGTTGGTATTGCGGTAGCCATCAGGGTCCGGGTTTTCCTTTGGAAACTGGGTCGTATTCATGGCAGAAAAACCATCGGTGCGATGCCGCCCGACACCCACTGAAAACCGCGTATCACCAATTTGCCCTGCTATGCCTGCCATGGTGCGAACCGAGCCATAGGTTCCCGCCTCCAGTTGTGCGTAAGCTGCGGGCTTGCCTTGACCTTTGCGCATAAACACCTGAATAACGCCGCCAATGGCGCCACTGCCATAAATGGCGGACACGTTGCCACGCACAATTTCAACGCGTTCGACTTGATCGAGCATGATGTGCTCAAGACTGACGGAACCCGTGGCATCCTGCTTGGTCATGGGCACCCCGTCAATCAACACCAATACGCCCAAGGACGCACTTCCGCGTAAAAACAGACTCGAAGTGGTGCCGCGCCCACCATTTTGGGTGAACTGAAACCCCGCTTCACTGGCCAGCAGCGTCGGCAAGTCAACCGCCTGCGAGCGCTCAATCACATCACGCCCGATAACCGTGGTGTGCGGCAATGCCTCCGTTAACAATTGCTGTGAGCGGTTAGCCGTCACCACTACCTCATTGAGCATCGGCGCAACCGCGCCTTGCGCCAACACCGGAAAAGTCACGCAGCTTGCCAAAGAAATAGCGCCAAGGCGCATTGATGCGCAGGCGTGCGCAGAAAAGGAAAAAGATTTCATGAAAAAGATAAGAACCATCAAAAAGCCCTCACCATCGTCCCCGACAGTGCATGAGCGTCACGGTTGCACGCCTTTTTGGGCGCGCAGCCACCGTGTTGGCCGGTATCCGGGCTGATGGAATCAACCTTCATCGCCTTCCCAAATGTTCTATGGAACACTCAGTGGCCAAGATGAAAGCGGCATCTTGCGATGCGTCCACTTACCGTTGCGGGGGCAGCGCAGGTTAGGTTTGCCTTGAACGGCTCACCCCCCTGCTTCCCGTTGAACTGCAGTGTGTGAACCACACCGCGAGCACCAACGCTGCGGATTCTAGCCGCCCCAGCTTATCAAAACCCTACAATGCGCGACTATGACGGACCTGTCCCAAATTGATCAAATCACCGAGCGCGTCGAGCGCCTGCTGGTGCGCTATGAAGAACTCACGCGCACCAATGCCCTGCTTTACCAGCAAATTGACACCCTCACGCAAGAGCGCGATTCACTCAAATCACGCCTGGGCGCAGCCCGCGCGCGAGTTGATGCGCTGCTGGAGCGTCTGCCCGGCGAGGCCACCGGCAGCACCGTCAAGCCTGCCTTCAAAACCACCCCAACGCCGACAACACGAGGTGAAGCATGAAGCAGCTTGAAGTGCAAATCATGGGGCAAAGCTACCTGCTGGGCTGCCCCGACGGCGGCGATGCTCGCCTGCTGGAAGCAGTCGAGCGGGTTGACACCGCCATGTGCAAAATCCGCGAAACCGGCAAGGTGCGCGCCCGTGACCGCATTGCCGTATTGGCAGCGGTCAACCTGGCTTTCGATCTATCCGATCCGCCAGCCAGCCAGGCAGCCCAACCAAATAGAGTCGAGCCGACAAACGACCACCCGTCATCAGCCAAGCTTGGCCTGCTGCTCAAGCGGCTCAATGACACGCTGAACCGCGACGACCAATTGATCTGACCGCTTGACTGCGCGCTATTGAACCGCTGCGCTGGATGGCGCTTGCGCGTCTGGCGGACGAAACATCTGCGCCACATCGACCGCATCAAAGCGGTACTGTGCGCTGCAAAAATCACAAGCCACCTCAATCTCGCCCCGCTCTTGCAAAATGCTGTGGGCTTCATCGACCCCGAGTCCCAGCAGCATTTTGCTGACCCGTTCGCGGCTACAGGTGCATGAAAAATGCGGCCCCGCGTCTCCCGCAAGCGGCTCAAAACGCTGCAGATTTTCTTCCCAGAAGAGCCGCCGCAAGATCGTATCCACATCCAAGCTCAGCAGTTCTTCGCGCTTCAGGCTGGAGGCCAGCATGGCAATGCGCTGGTAGTCTTCGTTGATGCCAATCTCATCTTCATTGGCCACGTTGCTGCCAGACAGGTTGTCCGAACCGCTCCTGGGCAGGCGCTGAATCAGCAGGCCAGCCGCCACTTCGCCATTGGCCGCCAGCACCAGCGTGGTATCAAGCTGCTCGCTTTGCAGCATGTAGTGCTGCAGCACATCGCTGAATTTTTCCAACTTCTCATGTGCATCACCAAACAAGGGCACCACACCCTGATAGGGTTGCTGACCCGGCTGGCGGTTTTGCGGGTCCAGCGTGATGGCGCAGCGGCCCTCGTTACCGACGTTGACCATCTGACTCAGGCTGGCCGCACTGTCCACCGCACCGTTGACGGTGGCAGTGGCGCGCAGGCCAAAATCAGGCTGCACCTCAACCACCGCCAGCTTGACCGGGCCATCGCCAAAAATCTGCACAACCAGGGACCCGTCAAACTTGATGTTGGACTGCATCAGCACCGCCGCTGCCGTCATCTCACCCAGCAAGTCCTGCACCGGCTGTGGGTAAGCACCATGGCTGGTATTGGCTGCATGGCGGCGCAAAATTTCAGTCCATGCATCAGTCAGGCGCACCAGCACACCGCGCACCGGCAGGCCTTCAAATAGAAACTTATGAATTTCAGACACGTTGTTTCCGATCAGGCAATTTTGTGTAGCGAGGTTTTGAAGCGCTTGGCATTGGCCACGTAATGGTCAGCACTCAGGCGCAAACCCTGCAACTGCTCAGGTGTCAATTCGCGCACCACCTTGGCCGGACTTCCAACAATCATGCTGCCATCAGGAAACACTTTGCCTTCAGTCACCAGCGCGCCAGCGCCCACCAGGCAACCCTTGCCAATTTTGGCGCCATTGAGCACCACGGCACCAATGCCAATCAGGCTGTCGTCGCCCACAGTGCAACCGTGCAACATGGCCTTGTGGCCCACCGTCACGCCTGAGCCAATCGTCAAGGGCATGCCGACATCGGCGTGCAGCACGCTCAAGTCCTGAATATTGGTGCGCGCACCGACCCGGATGCTGGCCGTGTCGCCGCGCGCCACCACACCAAACCAGATGCCCACTTCTTCACCTAACACCACGTCGCCCATCACCTCGGCGCTGTCAGCGACCCAGGCCGAGTCCGCAATTTGCGGGGTCATGCCGTCAACTTCATAAATTGCCATTACTGTCCTTCGGGGGTTGTTTGCCTAGAATTGTAGGATTGCGCCCCATACCATGACACACCTCAGCCCAGACATCCCCCAAATTGCCACTGCCGCCACGCCCACCGCATCGCTGCGGGAACAGGCGCTGCACCTGCTGCAAATCAGCAGCAGCCAAGCCAAAGCCGCAGCGGTGCGATCGCTGAACACGGCCGATCTGGCCATCGACAACGCCAACTGCATCACCGAGCCACCGGGCGTTCCGGGGCGGCCAGAGCGCCCACTGCTGGTGCACCCCAGCGCCCTTAAAAACCGTGCGGTGGGCACGCTGGACGGGCGCGCCAGCCTGATTCATGCGCTGACCCACATTGAGGCCAACGCCATCAATCTGGCGCTCGACATGGTTTGGCGCTTTGACGGCATGCCCGAGGCGTTTTACCGTGACTGGTTTCAGGTTGCGCAGGAAGAAGCACTGCACTTTGAATTGCTGGAGGCGCACCTGACCACACTGGGTTATGCCTACGGCGACTTTCCAGCACACGATGGACTCTGGGACATGGCGGCCAAGACCGGTACCGATGTGCTGGCCCGGCTGGCGCTGGTACCGCGCACGCTGGAGGCTCGCGGCCTGGATGCCACCCCGGCTATTCGCAACAAGCTGGTGTCCGTAGGTGACCAACGCGCCGCGCAGATTCTGGACATCATCCTGCGCGATGAAATTGGCCATGTGGCCACCGGCAACCATTGGTACAACCACCTGTGCAGCGCCCGCGGGCTGGACCCGATTGCGACCTACGCCACACTGGCACAGCGCTACGGCGCACCGGTGCTCAAAGGCCCGTTCAACCTGAGCGCACGGCGCGCCGCCGGATTCACTGAAGCCGAACTTGCGGCATTGTGTGGTACACCAGCACACCTCACTGAAAATATAAGAGCGGCAAACACGCCATGCTGACCCAGACTATGCACCCCCATACCCCCGCCACCGGCGCAACCAGCGAAACTGCATTCATGCCCATAGCCCGACAACCCATTCTGGATGCCAAGCGCGCGGTGTTTGGCTATGAACTGTTTGACCGCTCGCAAGATGCCAAAGCCTACAGCGCCGCCAGCGATGCGGCCCTGCTGTTCAACCTGCTGTCCAATGCCGACCGTGAAATGCGCAACACCCGCAAGACGATCTTCATCAACTGCACACAGCAAACCTTGTCGGGCGGCCACCTGGAACTGGTTGAGCCGGAGCGCATTGTTCTTGAAATCCCGCCAATGGCCGCCGGCCAAGGCGATGTGGAACAGATCGATACCTTTCTGCAAACCCTGATGGCCGTCCGCAAGCGGGGCTTCCGGCTGGCTTTTGACGAGAGCGTGGCGACACCGGCCTACGCCAGTTGGTTGCCGCTGGCATCGTTCATCAAGGTCGATACAACACGCGTGTCGGCAGCACAAATAAAAGTTATTGCGCAACGCATTGCCAGCAACCCCGGCGTACAACTGGTTGCTGAAAAGATTGAAACCGCCGTACAGTTTGAACAGGCAAGCCAGGCCGGTGCCACGCTGTTTCAGGGCTACTGGTTTGCCAAACCGGTGCTCATCAAAGGCCAGACCATCCGGCCAGCCCAAGCCCACATCATCCAGCTCATCAATCTGGTGCGCAAGCAGGCCGACACCACCGAGATCGAACAAGTCTTCAAACACGACC
>JBBQZI010000146.1:0-8142 GCA_038207855.1 Burkholderiales bacterium | reverse complement strand
TAGCCAACTGCAATCAGATGACGGGCCTGGTCGTAGAGGAAACCGTACTGCGCATGCGCCATTTCAGCGGCCAGCCGCGCCAGCTCCTGCAGGGTCTGAATTCGCTCTCTGGCCCGCACGCCAGCCAGTTTGACCTGCGGCCGTATCTCGTCCAACCAGTGCCTGAGCGCTTGGCCATCGAGCTCGCCGGTGTCGGGTTCGCGTGCCACGGCGCAGTCCAGCGAGGCCTCCAGCGTGGCCAGCCCACGCAGTGTTGGCATCGGGCCAAAACCTGGAATCGCGTGCAGCCAGGATGGCAATGAGCGGTGAATGGTCCAAGGGACCAAATACGACAAATCTGCCAGTATGTCCTGGCATTGCTGTACCAGCGCGTGTCCCCACAGCGTCAATTCGCCGTTGCTCAAAGCGGTTGGCTCAGCGTCAATTTGGCTGGCCAGCGCGGTGCTCGACTGAAGAATGCCGTCGAGCCAACGCAGCACCGAGGTTGGCGTGCTGGGGGGCGCAGCGCAGACGCTGTCAATGTCGTGCTGGAGTCGGGCAGCCGCTTGCACAATGCCGCTCGCTGTGGTTTTTGACATGGCATCCGAGAGGTTGCCCAGGGTGTCGCCAAGTCCCTCAAAGGCTCTGGGACCCAGAATGGGCTGCTCCGCGAGGGCCAGCAAGCCGGGTTGCAAGGTCAGCAGGTGCCCGGACAAGTTGCCACTGTCGACCGCAGAAACATACAGCGGCAGCAGGGGTCTTAGTGTCAGTGTGTCGTACCAGTTGTAGAAGTGCCCCTTGTAGCGGTCCAGCATCTGCATCGTTGCCAGCGTGCTGGCGGTGCGTTTCAGAAGCGTTCCAGCGGGGATAAAGCCGAAGTCATAAGCGGACAGATTGGCTAGCAACGACAGGCCAATATTGGTCGGCGATGTGCGGTGTGCCACAACCGCGACCGGGTGTTCCTGGTAGTTGTCTGGCGGCAGCCAATGGTCTACCGAAGTCACGAAATTCTCAAAAAAGCGCCAGGTGCGGCGCGCCAGTTTAAATAGGAAGCTGGCTTGCGCTGGCGTCAAACTGACAGTTGTCTCGCGCTGCGGCAGACTGATCCACCCGGCCATCGCCGGTGCCAACAACCACAGACCCAGCACCGGCCAGGCAACCCACAACGCCGCGCCGTGGGTCCAGATCAAAACCAGACCAATCGTGATGGCCAGCACGGGCGTGATCCACATCGTGCGCCAAGTGTGCAGCAGGTCATGCCAACCATCCGGGCGATCAGCACCCGAGGCGGTGCCCTTCGCCGTCGGCAACTCATCGGATGACTGCCACTCCAACAATTTATGGTGCGTGAACTGGATTCGGATGCTGGTGCGGATGATGGCATCCAGGCTGAAAAACGCTTCGTAGGGCAGCAAGGCCAGCGTCAGGCTGGCCTGCAGGCATTGCTTGACGATCGAGCGCAAGGTGGCCGACAAGTGCTGCCCCAGCGGAATGTCTTTGGGTTTGTGCAACAGACGGATCAAGCCGGTGAACAAGGGCATCAGGAACAGCACGGCCAAAACGGACACAGTCCAGCTCAGTACCGAGGTCGTCTGGGTCCAGCCCAGCAGCAGCAAAACAATCAAGCCCAACGGTGCCAGGCTGCGCCTGAGATTGTCCAGAATCTTCCATTGGGAAAGCAGCGACAAGGTGTTCACCAAGCGCGAAGTGCCCGGACCTGGAACCTGCGAAAACAGCCATGATGCGATCTGCCAGTCACCCCGAATCCAGCGGTGACGGCGATTGACATCGGCCGCGTAACTGGCTGGATAGTCATCGTACAACTGCACATCACTGAGCAAGCCAGCGCGCGCATAACAACCTTCGAGCAGGTCATGGCTGAGGATACGGTTTTCGGGAAAACGGTCCTTGAGAGACTTCTCGAAAGCGTCTACATCGTAGATGCCCTTGCCAATGAACGAGCCTTCATGAAACAGATCCTGATAGACATCTGACACGGCTCGGGAATAGGGGTCAACGCCTGGCTCGTCACCACACAGTTGGGCATAGCGTGATCGGTTGACACTGCTCAGGCTGATCGCCATGCGCGGCTGCAATATGCCATAGCCTTCGGTGACGCGCTGACTGGCTTCGTCAAAGTGAGGGCGGTTCAGTGGATGCGCCGAGGTGGCGGCAAAAATTCGTGCGGAGTCGCGTTGCAACTGGGTGTCGGTGTCGAGCGTGATGACAAACTGAACCTGCTGTAAGACTGTCGTATTGCCGACGATGCGGGAGAACGCTTGCTGCGTGCCACCGCGCAGCAGCGCATTCAAATCTGCCAGCTTGCCGCGCTTGCGCTCGTACCCCATCCAGACGCGCTCAGCCTCGTTCCAGCGCCTTGGACGGTGCAAAAGAAAGAAGGTATCGTGAAGGACGCTGCCATATTTGACGTTTAGCGCGGCGATGCCTGTGGCCACTTGTTCCAGTAACACATCGTCTTGTGGCGTGTGTTCCAGCGGCGCATCGCAAAAATCGGTCAACAGGGCAAAGTGCAAGTTCGGGTCCTGGTTTGCCAGAAACCGCACCTCCAGCGCCTCAAGGATGTCATCGATCTTGTGCTTGCTCGACAGCAGGGTCGGAACAACCACCAAAGTGCGCGACTCTGGTGCAATGCCGTGTGTGTAGTCCATGCGCGGCAGGATTTCAGGGGGAGTCGTCAGGTTGGCAAACCAGTTCGCCAGCGTCACGGCGAATTGGCTGGTGCCCAGCACACCGGCGATGGCGACCAGCACCAAGCCCCAATAGGGCATTCCATGCGCAAAACCCTGTGCCAGCAGAAATGCGGTGAAACCGGCCGTCAGCAGGCCAATGGTGCCCAGGTACAACCCCAAAGGCCGTTTGAAAATCCGCCTGCGCAGTCGCTGGGCCACTGGCAGCCTCAGTTCCAGTGCCGATTCGAGTTGTGGCAAACCCTTGCCGATCAAGTAGTAGCCAACATGCGCTTGCCGCCTATCGGTCGGCACCGCCGATGCTGTCTGCTCACGCTCGGCCAGCTCAATCGCCTGGCGGGCCACCTCGGCTTCGGAAGACTGACAGTACCGGGCCAGCTTTTCAACCACGTGCCGATAGCGGTCGCGGGTGGCGAAATCCATGCGCGCGTAAACCGCTTGCGGGTCTTCACGCAACGTCTGCTCAACAGCGCTCATGGATTCCACAAAATCCTGCCAGTTCATGGCACTGAGCGATCGCAGGCTGCCAATCGAATTGCTGATGCAAACCTGATTGGCGGCCTGATTTTGTGTTTCCGACTGCACCATTTGGGCAATCGTGGCACCCGATTCGGACAGGCACTGCTCAACCCAGGTCAACGGCAAAGCCAGCGCCGAACTGTGTCCTTGCAGACGCCTGGCCAGCTCGGCGACGAAGGAGTCCGTCAACGGCGGAGTAGACCGAGCCATGTCCGATATCACCAGAATCAAGCCTTTGGGATCCTGCGCGGCGACTTTCATCATCTGGTCAGCCCAGTCGCTGGCGCGATTGCGATCAACCATGCTTGCCGCGACCCGGGCACTGATGCGCCGCAGGTTCTCGATCAAGGCCAAACGCAGCATGATCGGAATCGCCCACAACTCACCGAGGGTCAGCGTTGCGACTTTCTGATAAGCGCTGACGAAGCGGATGAGGTTTTCTGGGTCAACGCGCCCGTCGCCATGCGAGATGACTTCCAGCGCAATGTCGTACACCCGGGGCAGGCCCTTTGATGCCCCGTTGTCAAGCACCGGCAACTCACGGCTGTAACCTTTGGGGAAATGGGCACGCGCCGTCAGAATCTGCTCTTCGATTAAATACAGGTTGTCCAGCAACCATTCACCTGCAGGCGTGACCCGCCGGTTCACCTTGACCGCTGCCATCAGCAAGTCGCTGGCAACGTCAAGAATTCTGGCGTTGTCGGCCAGCCGAGGTAACAGTTGATCACCACCGCGCGCACGGCTTAACCGATGCGACTCTGCCAGCGTTATCCCATGTTGCTCCATCCGATCTGCGCTGAACAACTCTGCGCGCAACGGGGGCTCAGTCGAAATCAGCCGCTTGTCCAAAGGGGCTTTCCGCCACCGGGCAACAAGGCGTAGCAGAGCCGCATGAATGGCGTGGGTGTTTATTTTCAACAAAGTTACCTCTGTGATGGCACGACTACTGGCAACCGAAATGACCGATGTGCAGGGTCGATCTTGAAAGAGCGTAATTAGTTGCGCGGCTCACCCTGGGCGTTGACCGTGACAGTCTGGCCAGGGGCCACACTCATTTGCACCCGGTGTTCCTGACCACGAAAGTTGTAACTCACGTCCCAATACTGGGGTGCCGCCTGGTTGGGCAGGTTTTCGCAGCGCTGCACGTCCTTGAATTGCGGCTGCTGGGCGGCACCATCGCGCCCCACGTTAGAGCCAACCGCCGCACCGGCAATCGCACCGCCGACGGTGGCCAGGTCTTTACCGGTTCCGCCGCCCACTTGGTGGCCCAAAATGCCGCCAAGCAGGGCTCCAACGATGGCTACCGGCACATTGGCCTTGCCACGTTCCTGATCGACCTGTTCACGCTCGACCCAGCAGCGCTGTTCGGGTGTACCCATCACGGCGCGCACTGAGGTGACATTGGCCTCATAAAGGGGCTCGTTGTTACGCCGCCGAAAATCCGGTGCCAGCACCGCCACGGGTTCCTGATTGACCGATCGCGCGGACGAAATGCGGTCGTTCAAGCCCATGGCGTTCAAGGAAGCATAGCGGCCGGGGCGAAGCACGACACAGCGTCCGTTGAAGCGCGCATCTTCGCAAACCTGCCACGACCCACCCACCACATCAACTGACGAGGCGCGGTCATTGAAGCCAAAGCGCTCAAAATTATTCACCGGCTGGTTTGACGTGTAAGACTGACCGTTGAAGCCATCGTTCTCATAAAAAGTCACTTGTGAAGCCACCACAGGTGCCACCGGCAGCGGTGCAAATCGACGCTCATCAATGCGTTCATTCCTGTTCAGTAAGCGCACCGATGAGATGCGGTCATTCATGCCCATCGCCTGCAGCGACGGATAGTTTCCCGGGCGCAGCACCACACAGCGACCCTTGAACTGCGCGTCGTCACAGACCTCCCAGCGCTTGTCTGTCACCTGCGCCGACGAGGCGCGGTCATTGAAGCCAAAGCGGTTGAAATTGGGAACCCGCGTCTGAGTGCCAAACGACCGGCCCTGAAAGTCATTGTTCTCAAAGAACGTGATCTGTGCGGATGCCTGCGTCGCGACCAGCGTGGCAAGAACGGTTAGGGCGGCTGCAATTTTGGATTTCATGGGTAGCTCCAGTAATAAGTTTGCGGGACGCAAACACACACGCACTGTCGTGTTTTGTCGGCGCTTGGTCTGTTCGCTGCGTCACACAAGGAAACCAGCGCCGCAGGGTGACGCATCAAACCCAGTAGCCGTTGCGCAGGTAGTTTTGATGCAGGCGCACTTCGTACTCGCGGTGAATCGAGCTGACGTCCTCGTACTCGGGGCTCGACTTGACCTGTTCGCGCGTCAAATTGACGTGCATCTTTCGCGTCGCCCAGTCAATCCGGTCAGCCCAGTGCATGCCAATCAGCACTTCGCGCTTCAGCGGCCACCAGTTACTGGTGTCCACCACCAGGTAGCGAATGGCCCAACTTTCGTCGTCAAAAATGAAATCCTGCACCTCGCCAATGCTGTCATCGCTGGCCGCAATCTCATAGCCGGTCACGTGGGAACTACTGCGCAGGTGCACTTCAGCTCCCTGGCTGCCCTGCAGGGGGGTAACGTGGTTGTCGTTCGCGCCGACGGCCATCACCGGCGGGTATGGCACAGCACCCATGGCCCACAAGTCGCCACCATCCCAGTAATCCGGGTATTGGTAGTAGCTCAGCAGCTCACGTTCGTGCTGGCGCGATACCGGTTGGTGTGTGTCTACGTCAGGGCTGTTTTTGACCTGCTCGCGGGTGAGTTGCAGGTGAATGTGCTTGTCACCCCCGATTGGCTGCACGACGGAATACGGGGAAATGAGTACGTCGCGGCCGGTCAGCCAACTGCCCGCATCCACCACCAAATAGCGAATGGCCCAGTTGCGGTCGTCAAAAAAAACCTCTTTCACGGTGCCGATGTCGCCATCGGTGGCGGTGACTTTGGCGCCAGTGAGGTGGCTGATGCTGTTGAACATGGAAATACTCCTTGATGGTGATGGGTCTGGATGGCGGTCACGCTGAGAGGGCAGGCTGCGGGGTCAGGTCATCAAGGTGATGCGGCTCACTGATGGGCCAACCCTTCGGCCGTTGCCGCACTCAGCGTGGCAGCTTTGGTGACAGCGTTCAAGGGCATCTTGCGACACGCCCGAAGGCTTGTCGGTTCGCTGGCGAACAAAAGCGCGAAGTCGGTTAAGCGTGCAATACGCATGAGCAATCGAATTACCTGGATGGTAGGGAGCTTCGGCCTAGTTGTGGCCGCTGGCATTGGCATGCTCAGTCTTGGCAACGCGCGCGAAATTGACGATCTACCTGCACCAGTTCAGCGCTACTTCAGCGCCGTACTCCAGGACGGGCAGCGCCTCATCGCCGCTGCCACTTTTGAGTTTGCTGGCAGGTTCAACCTGTCAGCCACGGCAGAGCAATGGAAACCCTTCACCTCGACACAGCGGGCCATTACCCACCACCCGGGTTTTGTGTGGAACGGTCGGGTAGCCATGCTGCCGGGCTTGGCCGCGCACGTGCACGACAGCTACATTGCCGGTGTCGGCGCGCTGCACACGGCGATGTTCGGCCTGTTCACGGTTGCCAAGGTGCACGGTGGTGGCGAGATTGCCCGCGGAGAACTCATGCGCTACTTCGCCGAGATGGTGTGGTACCCCACCGCCCTCCTGCCCAGCCAGGGGTGAGGCTGCCTGGCTGCGGCCAACAGGACGCAGGCCATACTTTATCGGTAGCCTCACCTCGCTGGCCTACGAGTTCGCGCCGACCTTGCAAGCGAATGGCTAACGCCGGTCAAATGGACAACCCAGAGCTGCCTTTCAATTGCCAACCCAATTACTTGCGGCCTTGTCCTTTATTGGACTCGTCATCATCCTTGTTGCGACCCTGATTTTGTGGGCTGGCGTTGTTGTTGTTGCGACCGCGCTCCCTGGGCTCAGCTCGGTTGTCATGCGCCCGCTCTTGGGACAAGGCCGGTCTTTGTGGCATGGCAGGCGGAGCCAACCGGCGCGATGGTGGCGGGGCTGAGGTATGCGGCTCTTCGCGGGGAATGACCGGCCGGGCCTGCCGCTGGAGGTGCTGCTGTGTCACCGCGTCACGCGGCTGATACCGGTAGTTGCCAGAGCGGATGGATTGCTGCTGTTCCACCGCGTGTGGATAGCGCTCACCCGAGAACCGGCGCTGGTAGACCGGTAGCGGAGCGAGGTGCGGTGTCGCGCGGTGATCCCATTGATCCCAGCCATTTCGGCGGTCTTGCCAATCGCGGCCCCAGTGATCGCCCCAACGTGGCGGCGCATCAACCCGCCAACCGCTGAAGTAGGTGGGTGGGTATCGGTAGTAGCGCACCGGCACGCGCAGCACAAAGAGCGGCACGTAGTCGGGCTGAACCAAGCGCCACGGCCCGTCGTACCAACTGCTTTCATACCAGCTGTCATCCTGGCAAACCCAGTACAAGCCGTCATAGAAGAAGTAGTTCGCGCTCGACCTTGGGTCGTAGTAAACCGGGTACCCCGGCACCTGCACCAGTTGCGGAAAGATCGGCACATTGATGCCGATGCTGACCCCGGGGCTATTGATTTCCATGCTGAATTGGGCCTGGGCAGGGGTCAACGTGGCAAGCAGGATTGGCAAGACGATGAGTAAGTTGCGCATTTTCTAAGCTCCAAGTGATAGGTCAGCCAAAGCAAGGGTGGCTACAAAGCCAAGTTTGCAACGCACCAAGGCACCTGTCGGTGCGCCAAACCACGTAGTAGACCCGTTTCGACCCAACTCCAGACCTCACTTACCCCATCGACAGCCCGCCACTGCGCAAAATCTTCTGCGCTACCGCCTGGCGCAGCACGCCGGCTTGCGGCACCACCAGTGTCAGTTGGCGCTTGGCACGGGTGATACCGGTGTACAGCAATTCGCGCGTCAACACCGGGGCAATGCGATCGGGCAGCACCA
>JBBQZI010000145.1:0-8264 GCA_038207855.1 Burkholderiales bacterium | reverse complement strand
GGTAGGCGTGGTGATTGGGTTATGTGACCGGGCTTTGGGGTGAAAGGCGCGCGCCTAAAGCTGATGGCGAACTGATGTATTAATTTCGCGTGTGTTTTCATCCCAAAACCGCATGCACATGACCCAGTCGCCGCGCCGGATTCAAAGCGATGCCGTGACTGTTTTGAGCCGTCCATCATTTGAGCGATGTCATGACAACTAAAAGTACCCATCTTTTTTGCGCTTCTCCATCGAAGCCTCTGAGGTTTTGTCATCCATGCGGGTGGCACCGCGCTCGCTCACATCGGCCACCAGCGTTTCAAGCACGATGGCATCCGCTGTTGCGGCCAGGCTTTCAACCGGGCAGGTGCAGGTGATGTCGCCCACGGTACGAAAACGCACGTCGCGCGACTCAACGGTTTCACCGGGTTTGGCTGGTGTCAGCGAGGTGATGGGCACCAGCAAACCTTTGCGCTCGACCACCTCGCGTTTGTGGGTGTAATAGAGCGATGGCAACGCGATTTGCTCGCGGGCAATGTATTGCCACACGTCGAGCTCGGTCCAGTTGCTGATGGGAAACACGCGAAAGTGTTCGCCCGGTTGCAGGCGGGTGTTGAACAGCGTCCACAACTCCGGGCGCTGGTCTTTGGGTTGCCATTGGCCAAAGCTGTCGCGGTGGCTGAAGATGCGCTCTTTGGCGCGGGCTTTTTCTTCGTCGCGGCGGGCGCCACCAATCAGCGCATCAAATTTGAATTCTTCAATCGCTTCCAGCAGCGTGACCGACTGGTGCACGTTGCGCGATTCGCCCGGATGCGCCAGCCGCACGGTACCGCGCGCCATCGAGTCTTCGACGTTGCGCACGATCAGCTCAGCACCAAGTTCTTTGGCCCGCGCATCGCGGAAATCGGTGACCTCAGAGAAGTTGTGGCCGGTGTCGATCATTAGCAGCGGGTACGGAATGTTGCCGGCGCCAAACGCTTTTTCGGCGCATTTAAGCATCACCAGCGAATCTTTGCCGCCCGAAAACAGCAGCGTGGGGCGCTCGAACGCGGCGGCTACTTCACGCAGGATGAAGATGGTTTCTTCTTCAAGCGCGTCCAGGTGCGCGTTGCTCAGGTGGTCCGGGCGGGGGTGACGGGTCATGGGTTCCAATAGTTCGGTGGGGGTACGGGCGTTCATGCTGTGGCCTTTTGTTGTGTTGGATAGTCTTGGGCTACTTGAGGGAGTTGGCTGGCTGCAGCGCTGTCTTTGGCGTGCAGGCCGCATTCCTTGGCGGATTCATCCTCCCACCACCAGCGCCCGGCGCGAAAGTCTTCGCCCAAGCTGATAGCGCGGGTGCAAGGCGCGCAGCCAATGCTGGGGAAAAATTGGTCGTGCAGCGGGTTGTAATCAATTTTCTCAAGCGCAATGAAATGCCAGACATCGCCCCAGGTCCAGTCGGCCAGCGGGTTGAGCTTGACGCGGTTGGCATCGGTGCTGTCGATCAGCGGCACATCGGCGCGCGCACCAGACTGCTCGCGGCGCAAGCCGGTAATCCAGGCCGCTTTGCCCTCGAGCGCACGCGCCAGGGGTTCCATTTTGCGGATGTTGCAGCAGGCTTTGCGCAGGGCCATGCTTTGGTACATGGCATCCTTGCCCTCACGCGCTACAAACGTCACCACGGCTTCGCTGACCGGCGTGAAGACTTCCACCGGTGCCCGTGAGCTGGCCTTGAGCCGGTCCAGCAGCGCCAGGGTTTCGGGGTGCAGTTGGCCGGTTTCCAGCACAAAGATGCCAATGTCCAGTTGCAACCGGTTGATCAGGTGCGCCAGCACCACGTCTTCAGCACCCAGGCTGCAAGCCAGCGTGACGCGCGATGTGCCGCCGGCGGTGATGGCAGCGTAATCCAGCGCCGCTTGCGCAAGCAAGGCGGTGGTTTCAGCCAGTTTGGCGGCAAAGGTGCCCGAGGCGCAGGCGTTCAGGTTGATGGCGCTCATGGGGTGGCTCCGGTGGTGGTTTCGGTCAGGGGTCTAATCTTGGCAAACAGCGGCTCGGGGCTGACCGCATCACCTTGGTAGAAGCTGGCAAAGCGGGTCAGTTGTGCTTGTGCGTGAGCTAAATTCTGGTCGGTACGCAGCACAGCGCTATCAAACCCGCTGCGCTGCATTTGCTGCACCTGGTCCACCAGCACATCACCGGTTGCGCGCAGCTCACCTGTGAAGCCAAGCCTGCGGCGCAGCAAAAAGGCTTGACTGTAGGCACGCCCGTCGGTGAACTTCGGGAATTGCAGGTCAATCCGGTCAACGCCCTCAAGCGTCAGCGTACGTGGATCGGCATCGTTCGGAAGTTGAATAACTTTTTGACCTGTAGCCCCCGTACTATTTGCGTGAGTAGCTATTAATTGAATAGTATTTTTCATAAACTCAGTCGGTTATTGCAAGAGCCGGTTCAAACTGAATGTGCAGCACAGCGCTGGCATCGCCAGTCTCAGAACGCACGTTATTGGCGGCCAGGCGAAACGGCTCCAAGCCAAGGCGCCGCACGGTGGTGATGAAGGTCTCGCCCGATGAACGCGCCGCGCGGTAGGTGTCAAGCAGTGCCTCAACCACGTCGGCCACCTCGGCGGCCGCAAATGACGGGCCAATCACCTTGCCCGGTGTGGCATCGCCCGATAGCAGCGAGCCGTCAGAGCCGCCCAACGACACCTGGTACCACTCGCGGCCGTCCTTGTCCACACCCAGAATGCCGATGTGACCACTGTGGTGGTGACCGCAGGAATTCATGCAGCCACTGATGTGCAGATCAATCTCGCCCAGATCAAACAGCTCGTCCATGTCTTGAAAGCGCTGGGCAATCGACTCGGCAATCGGGATCGAGCGTGCATTCGCCAGCGCGCAAAAATCGCCACCGGGGCAGGAAATCATGTCGGTCAGCAGGCCAATGTTGGCGCGCGCTAGGCCCAGCTCTTTGGCCGCTTGCCACAGCGCGGGCAGGTCGCAGGCGTTGACCCAGGGCAGCAGCAGGTTTTGCTCGTGGGTGACGCGCAGCTCGCCGGCGCTGAAGGCATCCGCCACGTCTGCGCTAGCGCAGAGTTGGTCGGCTGTGGCATCGCCGGGTGCATAACCCAGCCGCTTGAAGGACAGGGTGACGGCGCGCAGTTCAGGGTTTTTGTGTGGTTTGACGTTTTGTTTGAGCCAGCGCTGGTATTCGGCTGCGTCCTTGGTCGATAGCTCAGTCGCTACACTTTTGATAGTTGCTTGCGCAGACGTGAAGAGGGCTGGAGGCACAAATGATGCAGAAACCCGGTCCAGCTCAGCTTGCGGGATGGTGTGCGGTGCGCCGTCATGGGTCAGGATGTCTTGGTACTCGGCCTCGACCTCGTCGATAAAACGCTGGCCCTCGGCTTTGACCAGAATCTTGATGCGCGCTTTGTACAGGTTGTCACGGCGACCAAAGCGGTTGTACACGCGCACCACGGCTTCCAGGTAATTCAGGACTTCTTGCCACGGCAAAAACTCGCGCAGGGTTCGGGCAATCACTGGCGTGCGGCCCATGCCACCGCCGACCAGCACCTTGAAGCCGATCTGGCCGGCATCGTCAAAGCGCAGTTGCAAGCCAATGTCATGCCAGGCGATGGCGGCACGGTCTTCTTGCGCGCCAGACACGGCAATTTTGAACTTGCGCGGCAAAAAGGCAAACTCGGGGTGCAGCGTGCTCCACTGGCGCATGATTTCGGCGTAGGGACGCGGGTCAATCAGCTCGTCAGCGGCCACGCCAGCCAGCGCATCGGTGGTGATGTTGCGGATGCAGTTGCCGCTGGTTTGGATACCGTGCATGTCGACTTTGGCCAACAGATCCATCACATCGGCGCTTTTATCTAGCGGTATCCAGTTGAATTGGACGTTTTGCCGGGTGGAGAAATGACCGTAACCGGTTGGCAGTGTCTGGGTGCCGAGTTCGGCTTGTTTGGTGGTGGCATGGCGGTAAACCTGGGCGCTTGGCTGGTCGTAGTCACGCGCAATTCTGCTCAGTGCGCGCAACTGTCGACTCGAGATCTCGCCATAGGGCACAGCCACCCGCAGCATGGGCGCGTAGCGCTGCACATACCAGCCGTTTTGAAGACGCATTGGTCGAAAGTCGTCGTCGCTTAATTCGCCTGACAAGTTGCGCTGAAGCTGGTCGCGGTACTGCGCGGCGCGCTGGCGAATGAATTGGCGGTCAAAGTCGGTGTATTGGTACATGGTGTGTAGAAGAAAAATTGGACTAGAGCGCAATCAACTTGGTGCCGGCATAGGCCAGCAACAGCGACAGCAGTGAGCGGATGACCCGTTCGGGCACGCGGCTCATGTAGTGCGAACCCAGCCAGATGCCGGGCAGCGAACCCGCTAGCAACAGGGACAGCATGGGCCAATTGACCGAGCCAATCGTCGCGTGACCGAGCCCGGCCACCAGCGTAAGCGGCACGGCATAAGCAATGTCAGCGGCCACAATGCGCGACAGCGGCAACTGCGGGTACAGCAGCATCAGCACCGTGACACCAATGGCACCGGCGCCCACTGAGGTCAGCGTCACCAATGTGCCAATCAGCGCACCAAACAACAGGGGCAAGCTCCAGTGGTGTGCCTTCGTGGCTTGCAACTCCTGGCCAGCGGCGATGGTTTTGGGGGCGACTTTGCCGCGCAGCGCCTTGTACAAGGTGGCGGCGGCCGTCAGTAAAAGCGCTATGCCCAAGGTACTGGTCATCAGGCCTTGCACGGCAGCATCAGCCGGGCCAATTGACTTCAATGCCCACAGGGTGATCAGCGCTGCCGGGATGCTGCCGGCTGACAAATGCAGCACCACGCGCCATTGGACCAGCCCTGAGCGCGCCATTTTCACCGTGCCGCCCATTTTTGTGAAAGCGGCAAACAGCAAGTCGGTGCCAATCGCCATGTAGGGCTTGACACCGAAGAAAAAGATCAGGATCGGCGTCATCAGCGAGCCACCACCGACACCGGTCAAACCGACCACGATGCCCACAAAAAAACCAGCGAAGATAAAAGCGATGTCATTCATGGGCCGGACTTTACGGGTTCATCGTTAAAACTCAAACTACATAATTTTTATTACGTTATATGAATTTAAATATATAGAGGCAAGAACGAGCCACGTGAACCCTTGCCTGAACCGCCGGCCTTGCTGCAAGCACTTTCCCGGATAATCGTTGCCACGGCCAATTTTCATGAGCCGCATTGACCGAGAAAACACCATGAACCTTGATGAATCCGAAATCCCTGAAAACAGCGCCATGCTGGAAATTTCGCTGCCCACAACGCTTGAACTGGTGCGCTTGGGGCTGGCGACGATGATCGATATTCGTCAGACCTTTGAGGTTGACATGAAAGGCGCCATACCGGACAGCCTGCATATTCCGCTGTTTGAGATCAAGGTCATGCTGGGGCACACCTTGTCCGAGGATGAGCAGGACATTCTGGACGCAGGGAAACCCAAAGACGTCGATGCAAGGTCATTTTTCACCATGATCAACCAGCTGCACCACGGGCATGACCACTTGCTGTTGTGCATTTGCAATAGCGGGCGGCGCAGTCTGTCGGCTGCGGCGCTGTTGCGTTCGCTGGGTTACCCGAAAGCGCTGTCGGTGGCCGGTGGTTTTCAGGCCTGGAAGAAGCTGCAAACGACCGCGATCGCAACTTGACAGGTTTTATCGCGCAAACACGTCCAGTAGCCGGTCCAGCCCGCCGGTGTTGATACAAACATTGGCAAATTCCCGCACCGTGGGTTTGGCATGGTAGGCCACTGACAAGCCTGCTGCGCCCATCATCGGCAAGTCATTGGCACCATCGCCGACAGCAATCGCTTGGCTCGGGCTGATGCCCAAGGCGGTGCAGGTTTCCAGCAACATGGTGCGTTTTTCTTCGCCGTCGCAAATGTCACCCCAAGGCTGATCGACCAAGCGGCCGGTGAGCCTGCCGTCTTCAATTTCAAGCCTGTTGGCGCGGCTGTAGTCGATGCCCAAACGGCCCTGTAAACGGTCGGTAAAGTAGGTGAAGCCGCCTGAGACCAGCAGCAGCTTCAGCCCGGCTTGTTTGCAGGCCGCCACCAGTTCGACCACACCGGGGTTCAGGCGCAGACGCTGTTCGTAAATTTGGTCAATGTCAGCCAGTGTGACGCCCTTGAGCAGTGCCACGCGCTGGCGCAGGCTGTCTTTGTAGTCGGCAATTTCGCCGCGCATGGCGGCTTCGGTAATAGCTGCCACCTGCGGCTTGCGGCCCACAGCATCGGCAATTTCGTCCACGCATTCGATGTTGATTAGCGTCGAATCCATGTCAAAAGCGATTAGCTTGAAGTCATTCAGATGAAGGGCAGCAGGCAGATTTTGGACCACAAGGCCGGGGGCGAGTTCTTCGGTGAGCATGAATTTATTACTATAAAAATACTAGCTGCTTGCGCTTGTTTTATAAGGGCTAGAGGTCATTTTATTCATATTTTTTGTGTTGTTTTAATCGGCTTGGCGGTTGGCTGTCAAGGTCAGCGTGTGTATCGGGCCCGCGGCATCAAAGCCTTGTTCCAAAAGCGACATGCGGTCGGCTTCAAAGCGCACCACACTGCTGGCGCGGGTGCCGTAGTTTGCACTGGCAATGAAAATTGCCGACAGTACACGCTCCAGAGGCAGCGGCAGGCCAGTTTGGGGCAGGTCTGCGTCGGACGCAGGCTGTGGGTTTTGCAACAGGGTCAGCAATTGGGCATCGTCTGGTTGCCCGTGCGATACCAGCTGTTGTAGTCCGGCGGTGAGCCTGGTCAACTTGGGCCACGGGGTCTGAAAATTGGCGTTGGAGACCGCTCCTACGCCTGGCTTCATCGTCACGATTCTGGCGTGGTGGCTTTCCAGCCCGAGCAGGCTGCTGCCGTCATAGACCAACAGGTTGAATGGGTTGTAGTCGGCGACCGACTGGCTCAGCGCCTTCAGGTAGGCCCCGGCACTGAGATTGCTGCTTAAAAAACCACTGACCAGTTCGCCGCGCGACGGTGCTTCATCACGCTGCCGGGTGGCATCGCGGTGGTTGGTCAATGCGGCCAATCGACCGGAGCGGCTCACACCCAGCCAGGTGCCACCGGCTTGCAAATCACGCCCGGCCAGGATGCCAGTTTCAGGCCACGCATGCAGCGCTGCGGTGGGGCGGGCGTAGAACTCGTCGCGATTGGCGATCAACAGCAGCGGGGTCGCGCTGCCAGGCTGCCAGTTCCAGGCGATCAGGCACATGCTTACAAAAACCGGTCAAGAATTTTGCGGCTGTCACGGTTCAAGGTGGCCGCGTCGCGTATCAGGAACTGGATGCCGTGTGAATCGGTGATCAGCAAAATGGTCGGGCCGACCCGGCGGATGTCTTCGTCGCCGCGCAATACAAAGCGGGTGTCGCCCCGGTCAGTTTTAACCTGCCAGGTGCAGGGCGTGGAAAAACTCGTGACGCTGCTGATACTCAAAATGCTGGGCATGAACTCGCGGCTCTGCAAATCTTCGCGGATCAGGCTCTGCGCGGGTTCGGGCAGTTGGGAAAGCTGGTCTACCCAGGCGACTTCATGGCCGTCAGTGTGAATGAGCGAGATGCCAAGCTCAGGTGACTGGATTGGAAAGGCCCGCACTGGTACGACACCTTCGACTGTTTCGCCAGCATTCGTGGTCAGGACGAGCTTGCCAAATGGATTGCGTTCCAGTTGAAAAGGGGTTGCGATCATCAGGGTGCTGGTGGTCATTCGTCGTCGCTCCGGCGGTCTTTTGCGTCATCCATGTCAATGTCCATGTTACGTGCTTGGGCCTGGTAAAGGTTGTAGTAAGCGCCCTCGGCGGCCATTAACACGTCGTGCGTGCCGATCTCCACAATTTTGCCGCGATCCATCACCACCAGTCGGTCAGCGCGGTGCAGGGTGGACAAGCGGTGGGCGATGGCGATGGTGGTGCGGCCTTTCACCAGGTTTTCCAGCGCGTTCTGGATTTCCTTCTCGGTCTCGGAATCGACGGAAGAAGTGGCCTCGTCCAGAATCAGGATGCGTGGGTCAATCAGCAAGGCACGCGCAATCGAAATACGCTGACGCTCGCCACCTGACAAGCCCTGGCCGCGCTCGCCCACCATCGAGTCATAACCCTGCGCCAAACGCAGAATGAACTCATGGGCGTGCGCGGCGCGCGCTGCGGCAATGATTTCGTCATGGGTGGCGTGGGGCTTGCCATAGGCAATGTTCTCGGCAATGGTGCCAAAAAACAGAAACGGTTCTTGCAGCACCAGCCCGATGTGGCGGCGGTAATCGGC
>JBBQZI010000144.1:0-8306 GCA_038207855.1 Burkholderiales bacterium | reverse complement strand
GAGCAAAAACAAGCCGCTGACCTGCTGGCCGATGGCAGCCTGTACGCCATCGACAACGCCCGCGCGCTCAAACTGGCCCAGCGCAGCGCGCAGATTGACGATGAGTTACTGGCCGCGATGGAGCGCTGGGAAGCACTCGGTTAGTGCTGGGCGGCTATTAAAGCTGCACCAACGCTGGGTTTGTCCTCTCCGCCAATGCCCACGCTGCGTGGTTAAATACCGCGCATGCTCAAAGTGATTCGCGTCTGGTTCGCCACCTGTTGCCTGCTGCTGATTGGCAACGTGCTGGCCGAACAGGTGTCGCGCATTGGTGTGCTGTCATTTCAAAGCAAAGCCGACACGCTTGCCCAGTGGGTCCCCACCGCGCAGGCGCTGACCCGCCAGCTCCCGGGCCAGCGCTTTGACATAGTTGCACTGACCTACGAAGAGTTGGACGCTGCGGCGCAAGCAGGCAGTGTCGACTTTGTCTTCACCAACCCGGAACATTACGTGGTGCTGCGTAACCGGTTTCACCTGCGGCCCATGGCCACGCTCGATACGCTGGTGAATGGCCAGGTGCTGAACCAGTTTGGCAGTGTCATTTTTACCCGCTCTGATAGCGGCATCACCGGCTTGGCAGGTGTTCGCGGCAAGCGCATCGCCGCCGTGAGTCCGAATTCACTCGGCGGCTTTTTGATGGCGGCCGACACCTTTCGCCAAAGTGGTGTCAAGTTGATCAACAACGCCGATGTGCAAGTCGCATTTACCGATATGCCGCACAGCCTCGCCGTGCAGCGGGTGCTCGACCATGAGGCGGATGTTGGCATTGTGCGCACCGGCGTGCTGGAGCAGATGCTGGCCAAAGGCATTCTCGAGCCCGGTGCCTTGCGGGTGCTCAACGCCCACGATGGCCGTACTTTCCCGCAACAACTCTCCACTGATCTCTACCCCGAATGGCCCTGGGCGGCCTTGCCCCACGTACCGGGTGCCTTGGTCAAGGCCGTCACCATTGCCTTGCTGCAAACGCCACCCGATTCCGAGGCGGCCCGCATTGGACGCTACCAGGGGTTTTCCACACCTGCCAATTACACCCCTGTGGAAGACCTGATGCGCCGCCTGCAGGTCTACCCCGGCATGCAGGAGCGTCCACCTTGGCAAGCCCTGTGGCAAGACCACCCGCGTGAAATCACTCTGGCGGCGATGCTGGCACTGGCCTTGGGCTTGACGCTGTCAATTTATCTGTGGCGCAACAACCGGCAGTTGCGCAAACTCACCCGCATCAACCGGGAGGCGCAGACTTCTCTGGAGGTAACGGCGGCCGCGTTTAACAGCGAAGTGGCGTTGATCGTGACTGACGAGCTAACGCAAATCAAGCGCGCCAACCCGGCGATGCATTTCATGTTGGGCTATGCCGAACGCGAGCTAATCGGCAAGCCAACCATGGCCCTGCGCGGCCACACAATGTCAGAAGGTCGCATGCGCGAACTTTGGGCAACAGTGCAGTCAGAAGGCCGTTGGCACGGCGAGCTGATCTGCCGCCACCGCGATGGCTACGATGTGCCCTGCATGGTGAGCATTTCACAAATTCTCGATGCCAACGCCAGGGTCAGTGGTTTTGTCGGTTCTTTTGAAAATATTGCCGAACGCAAAATAGCCGAGGCCAATATCCGCCAACTGGCCTACTATGACACGCTGACCCAGTTGCCCAACCGGCTTATGTTCCTGGAGCACCTGCAGGTGGCCCTGGATACGGCGCTGGCAAGTGGCAGCCTGGCCGGCATCATGTTCATTGACATGGACCACTTCAAAAACCTCAATGACACGCATGGCCACATGGTCGGCGATGAATTGCTGCGCCTGATTGCCCGACGTCTGCAGCTGCTGCTTGGCCCTAACGACTTGGCTGCACGTTTGGGCGGCGATGAGTTTGTCGTGATGATGCCTGGCTTGGGAAGCAACGAGGCTGCAGCCGTGGCACAAACCATGAGCATGGCAGAGACGCTTCACCACGCCCTGTTGTCGCCTTATGACCTGGTAGCCGGGGGCGACTTGATTGATCGCACCGAGTCACTGCGCTACACCTGCAGCGGCAACATTGGCGTGGCGCTGTTTGGCCTGGTCAACGAGCCTCTGACCGAAGTGCTCAAGCGCGCCGATGTGGCCATGTACAAGTCCAAGCAGGACGGGCGCAACCTGATCCGGCAATATGACCCAAGCGCACAGCAAGCCCTGAGTGAGCGGGTAGCCCTGAGCAACGACCTGAATCTGGCGCTGCGCGAAGGACAACTCCGGTTGCTTTTCCAGCTGCAGGTAGGTGCCCACAACGAAGCCGTCGGGGCTGAGTGCCTGATGCGCTGGCACCACCCGATACACGGGCTGGTGTCGCCCGTGGAATTCATCCCGCTGGCCGAAGATTCCGGGGCCATTATTGCCATGGGCGATTGGGTCATCCGCACTGCCTGCGAGACGCTGGTTCGTTGGGCCGATCAGCCGACCCTTAACCACCTGACGCTCAGCGTCAACGTCAGCCCACGACAATTTTCCGAGCCGGATTTTGTCAGCCGTGTGGCACAGATACTGGCCCAAACCGGTGCCAACCCAGAGCTGCTGCGCCTGGAGGTAACCGAAGGCATCGTCATGCAGGACACCCAACTGGTCATTGACCGCATGCAAGAGCTGTGCGCCATGGGCCTGAGCTTTTCGATTGACGATTTTGGAACCGGCTACTCGTCCATGTCTTACATCCAGATGCTGCCGCTGGCTGAGCTAAAAATTGACAAAGCCTTCGTCAATGACCTGACCAGCAACCGGCGCTCGGCCGCCATCGTCAAGGCCATCATTGCGCTGGGGCACAGCATGGACATCACGATCGTCTCTGAGGGCGTTGAGACGCAAGCCCAAAAAGACCAGCTGCTGGCCATGGGTTGCACCCTGCTGCAGGGCTACCTGATCTCACGTCCGATCGAATGCGCTGACCTGGAACGGTTGCTGACCCACGCAAACCGGCCAGCGTTGACAGCCGGGTAGTGCCCAGCGTCTGAGCGGCTTGTGGCCCTACAGTTGGGCCAGCGGAATGCTTCCAGCCGATTCGTCCGCTTTCAGCAGCTTGATCAGTGCGGCCAGATCGTGGTCCAGTTGCCCAAGGGTTTTTGCCGGCAAGTTTTCCAGCGCAGCCGGCAATACGCCTTCAAACGGGCCAGGCACTTGCGCCAGCAGCGCCAGCGCCGGCGGCAGCACATACAACTGCACATGGCGTTTGTCAGTCTGACCTTTTTCCATCCGGATCAGCAACTTTTGCTGCAAGCTCTTGACCAGGTTACTGGCCGTCGACTGGTGCACGTCCAGCGCACGCGCCAGATCGCCCAGGCCAATGCCGGGTCGATCCCGAATCACACTTAAACCCCAAACCTGCGCACCACCAAGGCCAACTGTTTTTTCAATCTGTTTGAAATGGCTGCGCACCGAATTGAAAACGACGCGAAAGCGCCGCAAAACGATGGCGCACTGGACAGAGGACGAAATTTCTGGGGACGATTCGCGCGACATAAATGGCTTTGAAGGACTGCAATGCCCCTCATCATAGACCGGCACACCCGCTCGGGCCTTCTAAGCCGTAATTATTAGCCTTTGTCAGGGACATCCAGCAGTTCGTGGCGCACCATGCGCATCATCAGGTCGTCAAAGCTGTAAAAACCGTTGCCACAGGGAGCCAACTGGCTTAGCGCAAAGGCCGCGCCGGTGCCAAAGGCACGTCGCTCAATCGAGTCATGAATCAGCCGTACCGTCTGGTACGGAAATCCAAAAATCACCTCATGGTGCCCGATGATGCCGCCCAGACGAAGCGAGGTAATGCGTTCACTCTGGACATCAAGCGCAGTGGCAATCTTGCGTGCAGTGCCGGACACCTCGGTCTTGTCACGAAAGTGTTGCTCCAAAATTTCCACATCGGCAAAGGGCGCGATCTGACGCAGCAACTTGGCCGCCATGATCAAAAAATTGATGCCTACCGTGATGTTGGGTGAACACATGACCCGGGTGTCGCTACCCAGCGAGCGCGCGTAATCAAGGTCTGCCTGGCTGTAGGCCGATATGGCACTAACCAGCATGACGTGGCGCTGGCGAATTGACTCGCCATAGCTGTGCAGACTTTCAGGCTGCGAGAAATCAACCAGTGCATCCACCGGGTGCGCATCAAGCCACGGCCCCCAGTCGGGGTCAGCCAGCGCGACCATCGGAATGTCGGTGCCTGCCATGGTTTGCCCAGCCTTGGCAGATTGGCGCACAATCCAGCACAATTCATAGCGCGGGTCTTCATGCAGCACTTGCGCCACCGCTTGCCCAGCCTTGCCGTACCCAACCAAACCAATTTTCATCATGCTGAGCTCCCGTTTTATGCATCCCGTGAAGGCCAATAAAGCTTGACCAAATGGTGCCGAGCAATATAACAAAATATAATTGATTTGCTTCAATGTATTTATGCGGAACAAACAAAGATATGAACCGTCAAGCTTTTGCTTCGCGATCAACACCCTATGAGACCTGACAAAGAAAGCGCAGCGGTCATCACCGCAATTCGCACCGAGCTTTATGACTGGCGGCTTTGGAGCGGACGTGCCATCGTGATGGCATTTGCCGCGTTGGCCGGCCTGACGGTGGTGGCTTTCACCTGGATGACTGAACTGGCCTTTGGCGTATTTGAGCAATTTCAAATGCGCTACTGGTGGGCACCGCTGCTGTGGACACCTCTGTGCACGGCAGCCATTGCCTGGCTGATGCGCCGCTACGTTATTGGCGCGTCAGGCTCAGGCATTCCGCAGGTCATGGCGGCGCTGGATGCGGGTGTGGTGGGCAGCAAACAACGCAGTTTGTATGTATCACTAAAGCTCAGCGCAGCCAAAATGGCCATGACCGCCTGGGGCATTCTGGCGGGTTTGTCGCTCGGGCGCGAGGGCCCATCGGTGCAAATTGCGGCCGGTGTGATGCACCACGCGCGGCGCTACTTACCCAACAAATCCCAAGTGTCAGAACACGGACTGATGCTGGCCGGAGGTGCTGCGGGCATTGCCGCGGCCTTCAACACGCCACTAGGCGGTGTGATGTTTGCCATTGAAGAGTTGTCACGTCGCCCGGAGCAGCGCAACAACGGTTTATTGCTAACCGCCATTGTGCTGAGCGGTCTGATCGCGATTTCGATCTATGGCAACTCAACTTATTTCGGTGTGATCCGGATCGAAAACCTGAGCATGGCCTTGTTATTGCCGGGCTTGGCTGTGGCGGTTTTAAGCGGTCTCACCGGTGGACTGTTTGCCCGAGTCTTGCTGATTTCGGTCCGGGGTGAAAACTCGGATCGGCTAAGCCGCTGGCGCAAGCGTGCTCCGGTGGCCTTTGCCGCGTTTTGCGGCTTGGTAGTGGCCATCATCGGGCTGGCCAGCCACGGCGCAACGTTTGGCACCGGCTATGCCCACAGCCGCGCCATGCTGGAAGGCAACAATGACACGGCTCCGCTGTATGTCTTGTTGAAGTTTCTGGCAACCTGGATAACGGCCTGGTCCGGCGTGCCGGGCGGCCTTTTCGCACCCGCCTTGTCAATTGGCGGAGCCTTGGGCAATGACATTGCCCAACTCACCAGCTACGCCAACGCACCCACCCTAATCGCCTTGGGCATGGCGGGCTTTTTGGCAGCGGTAACGCAAGCTCCCCTGACGGCTTTCATCATCGTGATGGAGATGGTCGATGGTCATGCGCTGGTACTGAGCCTGATGGCCACATCCATGATCGCCAGTGGTGTGTCGCGCCTGATCTGCGTGCCACTGTACGGCGCGCTGGCGCATTTGCAGTTGCAGCGTTTGCCGCAGGTGCCGCCGCACCAACCGCCTCACCAACAGACATAAAAAAAGGAGCCCCGCAGGGCTCCTGAACTCGCTTGCTATTCTGATCGCTAAATAAGAACTGCCAGACCATTGTATTTGAACAAATGCAATCGTATCCTAGGGTTTACCCTAATTTTTACAAGATAGTTTGGTCGCGTGCATCACGGCTGCTACATACGGCCCGCATTACACAGCGCGATTGAGCCATTCAGTATTTATAGACAAAAAACCACCGCAAGCCCCCGTACAGCCTGCGTAGCCTGCTATAAAAAACGAATTTATCATCCGGACATTCTGGAGCCTGAGTCGGGTGTGCCGATTCAATATGCCATGCCTCTACAACGAGCTATCGCAGAGCCACGCTTCAAACGACTTAAATATCGGGTAAATTGCGCAGGATGACCTTGTCCACTTTGCGCCCACGCGCCCAAGCCCCCCATTTCTCTGGCACCGATTTCCGCACCGCACTGGGCATGTTTGCCACCGGTGTCACCATCGTCACGGCACGCGCGCCCGATGGCCAATGGGTTGGCTTGACGGCCAACTCGTTCAATTCGGTGTCGCTGAACCCTCCGCTGGTGCTGTGGAGCCTGTCAAAGGCAGCCAGCTCCATTGACGCCTTTAGTACCGGCTCGCATTACGCCATCAACATTTTGGCCGCCGACCAACAGGCGCTGGCGCAGCGCTTTGCAACCCGCGGTGTCGACCGTTTTGCCGATGTGGCGTTTACCGAAGGGGCCAGCGGCGCCCCCCTACTGGCCGGCTGCGTCGCCACTTTCGAGTGCTTCAACCGCAGCCGCTATGTCGAAGGCGATCATGTCATTTTTGTCGGCGAGGTGGAGCACTGCCGCCACAGCGCCGGGGCCTCGCCGCTGCTGTACCACGGCGGCAAATTTTTTGCCGAGCATCCGCTGTGATCACATCAAGCCGAGTCCAGCCGACTATCCATAAAGCCCACCTGGACGGCATTGCCATAAGCCTGCTGCTGGCTTGCTGCGTGTTCTGGGGTTTCCAGCAAGTGCTGGTCAAAGCGACCCTCGCCGAGGTACCACCGCTCTTTCAGGCGGCGCTGCGCTTTGCGGGTGCCTGCGTGCTATTGGGCTTGTGGTGCCGTTGGCGGGCAGTGCCGTTGTTCCAGCGCGATGGCTCTTTGAAGGCCGGGCTGCTGGCCGGCAGCTTGTTTGCATTCGAGTTTTCCTGCCTGTTCATGGGCTTGCAATTGACAACCGCATCACGCTTGACGGTATTTTTGTACACCGCGCCATTCTGGGTCGCCGTGCTACTGCCAATGTGGGTCACCGCCGAGCGCTTGCGTCCGATGCAGTGGGCCGGGCTGGCACTGGCCTTTATTGCGGTGCTGTTTGCGCTGCGCGACGGCCTCGGCCAAGGCAGTGCGCCGCAGCAATGGCTGGGCGATTTACTGGCTTTGACAGCCGGCCTGGCTTGGGGGCTGACCACCGTGGTTATCCGCAGCACCCGGCTGGCAAATATCAGAGCAGAAAAATTGCTTTTTTACCAAATTGGGGTCAGCGCGCTGCTGTTGCCTGCGCTGTCACTGGCGCTGGGTGAGCACTGGGTTGGCCAGTTCAGTGGCTTTGCCATCACCTCCTTGCTGCTGCAAACCGTCGTGGGGGCCTTCGCCAGTTATCTGGCCTGGATGTGGATGCTGGGACGTTACCCGGCCACCAAAATATCCGCCTTCGTTTTCCTGACCCCGGTGTTCACCCTGCTGTTTGGTGCGTGGTGGCTAAAGGAGCCGGTCACGCCCGATTTGGTCATGGCGTTGACGCTGGTGGCAGCCGGCATTGTGCTGGTCAACCGCAAGCCAACGAACAAATAGCCGCCCAACTGGCCAGCCCGGCAAGACCGCGTCCGCACCGCACTGGTCGCAAGAACGACTCAGTGGCAAGCGTAAACTTGGTCGTCTTCATCATTAAAAGAGATTTTTATGAGCCAGAACCTGTCGACAAGCATCCGTTCGGTAGCCGTGTTTGGGCATGGCTCAGTTGGTAAAACCACTTTGGCGGAAAGTCTGCTGGCCGCCACCGGTGCCATCGCCAGCCGTGGCTCGGTTGAAAAAGGCAACACCGTCTGCGACTTTGATCCGGTTGAAAAACAACTCGGGCACTCATTGCAATCTGCCCTCGTCAGGGTGGACAGCGCAGACACCCATATTTACCTGATCGACACACCCGGCTACCCCGACTTTGCTGGCCAGGCCCTGGGTGCGCTGGCGGCGGTTGACACCGCGTTGATTGTGATCAGCGCGCAAACCGGCATTGAGCTCATGACCGAGCGCATGTTTGCCGCCGCCGGTGAGCGCGGCCTGTGCCGCATGCTGGTCATCAACAAGATTGACACCGACAACATCGACCTGGCGGCGCTGGTAGCCGACATTCGCGAGCGCTTTGGCAAGCAATGCCTGCTGCTGGACTTGCCGACCCACCACGCACAAGA
>JBBQZI010000143.1:0-8361 GCA_038207855.1 Burkholderiales bacterium | reverse complement strand
TTCAATTCAATTTATCCAGCATGTCGCGGGTGATCAGCACCACACCGCCCTCGGTGCGCTCAAAACGCTGTGCATCGAGCAGCGGGTCTTCACCCACCACCAGCCCCTCGGGAATCTCGCAGCCCCGGTCAATCACCACCTTTCTGAGACGGCAATGGCGATTGATCGTCACATCGGGCAGCACCACGGCCTGGTCAATATGGCAAAACGAATGCACCCGCACTTCAGAGAACAGCACCGAATGCGCCACATAAGAGCCCGACACAATGCAACCGCCAGACAGCAGCGTGTTGACGGTAACGCCATTTTGGCCCGTGTGATCAGGCACGAACTTGGCTGGCGGCAACTGGCGCTGGTAAGTCCAGATCGGCCACTCGGTGTCATAAATATCAAGTTCTGGCACAGTCGATGCCAAGTCGAGGTTAGCCGCCCAAAATGCATCAATGGTGCCGACATCACGCCAATAGGGCACCGCATCCTCAATGCGCGATACGCAAGACATGCCAAACGGATGCGCCATCGCCCGACCTTGAACTACTGCTTGAGGAATGACATTTTTACCGAAATCATGCTCGGACTCTGGGTTAGCCAGGTCTTCTTCCAGCAATTGGTAGAGATATTCGGCATCAAAAATGTAAATCCCCATGCTGGCCAGCGACACCGCATCGTTACCCGGCATGGCTGGCGGATCAGCTGGCTTTTCAACAAACGCCGTGATTTTGCGCGATTCGTCGATGGCCATCACGCCGCAGGCCGAAGCTTCTGCGCGGGGCACCTCGATGCAACCTACCGTGCAGCCGGATCCCAGCATGAAGTGGTCTTTGAGCATGATGGAGTAGTCCATCTTGTAAACATGGTCCCCCGCCAAGATAACAATGTACTGCGGATTGCTGGAACGGATGATGTCGATGTTTTGGTAGATCGCATCGGCGGTGCCCCGGTACCAGTGCTCTTCACCGGCGCGCTGTTGTGCCGGCAACAAGTCCACCATTTCATTGAGTTCGGCGCGCAGAAAACTCCAGCCACGTTGCAGGTGACGCATCAGCGAATGCGACTTGTATTGTGTGACCACCGCCATGCGTCGAATGCCTGAATTCAGGCAATTCGACAGCGTGAAGTCGATGATGCGGAACTTGCCGCCAAAATACACCGCCGGTTTGGCGCGTGAGTCGGTCAATTGTTTGAGTCTTGAACCGCGCCCACCCGCCAGCACCAAAGCGACCGTGTGTCGCACCAGTTGATGGGTTCCCGGGACTCTCTTTTCGATGATGTGCATGATGATTTACTCCTCTTTAGATGACTATTTAATTAGGTGGCCACTGTCGGGCCAGACATGCCGGTGCGCTGGGCAATGCCAGCCAGGCTATCGGCCAGCGCCGCCAGGTCGGCCAACGCCTGCTGTACCGGCACATCCTGACGCGCTGGATTGGCCTCATAACACTCCAGATACAAACGCAGCGTAGCGCCCTCGGTGCCCGTGCCTGACAGGCGAAAGATCACCCGTGCACCATCATCAAAGATCAGCCGCACACCCTGCTTGCCCGACACTGACCCGTCAACCGGGTCAGTGTAAGAAAAATCGTCCGCCAATGTGAGGGTGCGCGCACCAAAGCGCTGCCCCTGCAAGCTGGCCAGGCTGCTGCGCAGATCGGCCATCAGGGCATCGGCGGCGGCAACCTGAACCCCTTCGTAATCGTGCCGTGTGTAGTAGTTGCGCCCATAGGTGCGCCAGTGCTCGCGCACCAGCGACTCCACCGATCGACCGCTGGCACCCTGCAAGCTCAGCCAGAACAGGATTGCCCAGAGCCCGTCTTTTTCGCGCACATGGTTCGATCCCGTGCCGTAGCTCTCCTCACCACACAGGGTGACGCGCCCGGCATCGAGCAAATTGCCAAAAAACTTCCAGCCGGTAGGCGTCTCAAAACAGTCGATGCCCAGCGCCTTGGCCACCCGGTCCACCGCTGCTGAGGTAGGCATGGAACGCGCCACGCCTAGCAGTCCATCGCGATAACCAGGAACCAGCCGCGCGTGTGCCGTCATCAACGCCAGGCTGTCAGAAGGCGTGACGACAAAATTGCGGCCCAGAACCATGTTGCGATCGGCATCGCCATCCATCGCCGCGCCAAAATCGGGCGCATCGGCGCGCATCATGTGATGGATCAGGTCTTCGGCATTGACCGGGTTCGGGTCCGGATGCATGCCGCCAAAATCTTCCAACGGCGTGGCGTTGACCACGGTGCCCTTTGGCGCACCCAGTTCGCCCTCCAGAATGGCTTTGGCATAGGGGCCGCCGACCGCATTCATGGCATCCACACGCATGGTGAAGCCTTGGGCAAACATGCCACGCAACATGTCAAAGTCGAACAAAGAGCGCATGATGGCCGCGTAATCCGCCACCGGGTCAATCACCTCGACCTGCATTTGCTCAACCCAATGCACCCCCAGGGTGTCAAGGGCGATGTCGGGCGCATCGCTGCTCAGTACCTCGCGCAGCACCTGCGTGCGTGCGTACACCGCTTCAGTCAGGGTCTCGTTGGCAGGGCCGCCGTTGCTGGCGTTGTATTTGATGCCGAAGTCGCCATCTGGCCCACCGGGGTTGTGGCTGGCTGACAGCACGATGCCGCCAAAAGCTTGGCGGCGGCGAATCACCGCGCTGACCGCTGGTGTTGACAGAATGCCACCCTGCCCCAGCAGCACCTGCTTTACCCCGTTGGCTGCTGCCAGCTTCAAAATGGTCTGCACCGCCGTGCGGTTGTAGTAACGCCCGTCGCCACCCAGCACCAGTGTTTGCCCCTGCAAAGCCGGCCCGTCTGAACCGGAGGCGTTGAGCACATCGAACAGCGACTGGACAAAATTTTCCAGGTACATCGGCTGCGTGAACACAGCCACCTTTTTACGTAAACCCGAGGTGCCAGGACGTTGCCCGGTAAACGCCTCAGTGGGGATTGTCAAAATAGCCATGGTAAACAGTGCCTTCGATAGCTGCGACCCTTTGAATTTAGCACCAATTCCCCGCTTTAACCAACTGACGGCTCCCTATAAAATGCCTAGTTACCCCATCGTTGACGTAGCGCAAAGAACGTGTCTGCGCACACCGCTTGCACATGACACACCAGAAGAATTTTGCGCATTCCAACCCAGACCAGAGACCATTTTTGTGACTTACGCTTTTGAAACCCGCCGCCGGCGCACTTTCGCCATTATTTCCCACCCCGACGCGGGTAAAACCACGCTGACCGAAAAGCTGTTGCTGTTCTCGGGCGCGATCCAGATCGCCGGTTCAGTCAAAGCCCGCAAGGCCACGCGCCACGCCACCAGTGACTGGATGGAGATTGAGAAACAGCGTGGCATCTCGGTCGCCTCCAGCGTGATGCAAATGGTCTACCGCGACCACGTCATCAACCTGCTTGACACGCCCGGCCACAAAGACTTCAGCGAAGATACCTACCGCGTGCTGACGGCGGTGGACTCGGCCCTGATGGTGATCGACGCGGCCAACGGCGTTGAGTCGCAAACCCGCCGCCTGATCGAGGTTTGCCGCCAGCGCAACACACCCATCATCACGTTCATCAACAAAATGGACCGCGAAGTGCGCGACCCGCTCGACATTCTGGACGAGGTCGAACGCGAACTCGGCATGCCCTGCGTGCCGATGACTTGGCCAGTCGGGCAAGGTAAGACCTTCGGCGGCATCATCAACCTGCGCACGCAAGTGATGACGGTATTCGAGTCGGGCAGCGAGCGCTTGCCGCACGACTTTGATGCCATGCCACTGAGCGACCCGGCGGCTTTGCAAAAGCGCTTTGGTCACGAATGGGACACCGCGCTGGAAAGCATGGAACTCGCCACCGGTGCCTCGCCCACCTTTGACCGCGAAGCCTTTCTGGCCGGCAAGCAAACCCCGGTATTCTTTGGCTCGGGCGTGAACAACTTTGGGGTCATGGAGGTGCTGGATGCGCTGGTCGATCTGGCGCCTTCGCCGGGACCGCGTACCAGTTCGTTTGTCGTCAACAAGCAACCGGTCATCAAACACGTGCAGCCTGAAGACGACGCTTTTTCGGGCGTGGTATTCAAGGTGCAAGCCAACATGGATGCCAACCACCGCGACCGCATTGCCTTTGTGCGCATCGCCTCGGGCAAGTACACGCCGGGCCTGAAACTCAAGGTCATGCGCACCGGCAAAGAGCTGCGTCCAACCAGCGTGGTTACCTTCATGAGCCAGCGCCGCGAAGCGGTTGAAGAAGCCTACGCAGGCGATATCGTCGGCTTTACCACCCACGGCGGCGTGCAACTGGGCGACACCATCACCGATGGCTCGGTCAACCTGCTGTTCACCGGCCTGCCGTTTTTTGCGCCCGAAATGTTCAGCACGGTGATTCTGAAAAACCCGCTGCGCACCAAGCAGCTCCAGCAAGGCCTGGCGCAGTTGGGCGAAGAAGGCGCGATTCAGGTTTTCCGCCCCGAGATGGGCGGCAACATGCTGCTTGGCGCCATTGGGCAACTGCAGTTTGAAGTGGTGCAACACCGTCTCAAAGGCGAATACGATGCCGATGTGCGGCTGGAAAGCAGTCAGTACACCGGCGCGCGCTGGATCACCGCTAACACGCCCCAAGAGCTGAAAGACTTCGTCCACGCCTACCCGCAGCGCATGGCACGCGACGCCGCCGAAACGCTGGCCTACCTGTGCACCAGCCCCTACGACGTGCGACTGGCGCAAGAGCGCTTCCCCAAAATTCACTTTCACCCGCTGCGTGAGCACGCCGGACTGGCGCTGCAAAGCGCGGGCTAAGCATGTCTGCGCCGATGCTGCCCTTGTCACAGTGGCCACTGGAGGCGCGCCGCCAGATCATTGGGGTCTTCACCGACATTGACGACACCCTCACCACCCACCAAACCATCACGCCTGATGCGCTGCAAGCGCTGGCTGACCTGAAAGCCGCCGGCCTGGCCGTGATTCCGATCACCGGACGACCGGTAGGCTGGTGCGCGCCCTTTGCCAACATCTGGCCGGTTGATGCCATGGTGGCCGAAAACGGCGGGGTTGCCTTCGCCCCAGAAAATATATGCAAAATAGGCCTTAAGCCCTTATGTAATAAGCGTGAGCAGCTATCAAAAATATACTATTCTGATGCCGCCAGCCGGGCCATCAACACGCTGAAAATGCAGCAGGTCGCGCAGCGCATCCTGCAGACCATCCCTGGCACCGCGCTGTCGCAAGATGCAGCCGGGCGCGAAACCGACATCGCCGTGGACTACAGCGAGCACGTTCACTTAGACCCTGACACAGTCGCCCAGGTGGTGTCCCTGATGCAGTCCGAAGGCATGCAGGCCACCGTCAGCAGCATCCACATCAATGGCTGGTACGGCAGCCACAACAAGCTCGAAGCCGCACGCTGGATGCTGCGCACGCTGTTTGGCCGCAGCCTCGACGATGAACTCAACGCTTGGGTCTATGTTGGCGACTCGACCAACGACCAGCTCATGTTTGCGCACTTCCCCCACAGCGTGGGCGTCGCCAACATTCGCCGTTTCGCCAACGACTTGGTGCACTGGCCGCGCTTTGTGACCGAGGGCGAACGCGGTGCCGGCTTTGCCGAGGTCGCCAGCGCCATCCTGCTGGCGCGTGCAACATGCGACCCAAGCACCGATGACAAATGATCACCCTGACGTGACTGGCGAAGCAAGCTGTGGCAAGGCCAGCACGCCAGCGTCGGCACAAGGCTCATCGGTCGGTTTGCTGAGTGTCTTTGGTTCAACCTTCTTCCAGCTCTGCGGCATTTTCATGCTGTCACCACTGCTGTTGCTACTGCTCAAGAAGGCCGAGGTCTCCACCACCGTGGCCGGGCTGTTTGCCGCCACTACCTGGGCCGGTATCTTCATCATCACGCCTTTTGCCTCACAACTGATACGCCATGTTGGCCGACGTCAGGCGATGTGGCTGGCATCGGCTGCGCCAGTGGTGTCGGCCGTCGGGTTCATGCTCACGGATGTGTTGTGGCTCTGGTTTGTCTTGGAGCTGCTGGCCGGTGTGGCGGGTGGCCTGCGCTGGGTGCTGGCGGAGGCGTTTATTGCCGAATTTGCCCCGCCCGGGAAAATTGGCCGGGTCATCGGCACTTACGCCACGATGGTGGGACTGACCTTTGTGGTGGGCCCGAGCTTGCTGGCCTGGGTCGGGCCAGACAGCAAACTGGCCTTGTGGCTGGTGGTGGCGCTGTTGGGCATCGGGCTGGCCTGGACGGCGTTGATCCCCCGCATGCCGCCCGACCATGACAGCCACAGCGCCAGCGTCGGCCTGCGCGGTTTGTGGCAGGCGGTACTGGCGCACCCGGTGATCATGCTGGCAGGCTTTCTGGGCGGTTTTTTTGAGCTCGGTCTGGCCTCCATCCTGCCGCTCTATGGGTTGTCCCTGGGTTTGACTGCCAGTGCCGCAACCTTGCTGGTGGCGGTCAGTGGTGCGGGCGGCACCTTGATGGCCTTGCCTTCGGGCATGCTGGCCGACCGCTTTAGCAACCCCGCGCAAGGCCGGCGCACGCTGATGGCGAGCGCTGCTGGTTTGATCCTGCTGTCGACCCTGCTCTTGCCGTGGTTGGCCGAGGCAGACCTGCTGGTCTGGCCAGTGGTGGCGGTCTGGGGGGCCGCTGGTGGGGTGCTCTACACCCTGGCCATGGTGGACATCGGCGCCCGCGAAAAGGGGCTCACGCTGGTCAACAGCACCGCCGTGCTGGTGCTGACCTATACCCTGGGCGGTCTGGTAGCCTCAGGCGCGTCTGGTGCCTTGATCGACTGGTCGCCCACGCTGGGTTTTCCCGCGCTACTGCTGACGGTTGCAACAACCAGCCTGATCGCCTTGATCCGAACGCGGCGCCTGGTCAACATCTGAAGAAGCCAAACGGTTGCCGGTTGGCGCAGCGACAATCGTTGATCAATTGGAACTCTTACCCGCTTGGAGCACCCATGTTTTTTGCCACCGACATCACCACCGTCAGCCACGGCATACAGCTTGCCGTAGCCCCGGTATTTTTACTGACCGCCGTAGCCGGCATGATTGGCACCGTAGCCGGTCGGCTGGCGCGCATCATTGACCGGGCCCGCGTGCTTGAAGATCGCCTTGAAGCGGCACCCGCAACCCAAGCAAGAGACGCAGCCTGCAAGGAGCTCAGGCAATTGCGCCTGCGCGGCAAGCTGGTCAACACCTGCATTGCCCTGCTGACCTTTTGCGCGCTCCTGATTGGCTTGACCATCATGGCGCTCTTTCTTGGCCAAACCACCGAATTTCAAATCCTGCGCACCGCCACCATTCTGTTTTTATCGGGGATCAGCGTCTTTTTGCTGGCCTTGCTTTGCTTTTTGGTGGAAACCCTGATCGCCACGCGCGTGCTTAAATTTGGCCACCTGCTGTAGGCGGGCACCATCTGAACCCAACTTCAAGGCGACCACCATGCCCAGCAAAACCAAAAATTCCACCACCTTGACCCCGCTCTTGGCCAAGCACCGGATTTGGGGCCAACTCAACGCCAAAGGCCTGGACACGCTGGCGGCAAACTTCACCCGCGAGCAAACTTTGGCAGGCAGCATCCTGCTGACCCAAGGCGAACTGCCCACACGCCTGGGGCTGGTCATTAGCGGCGAACTGCTGCTCAGCGACCCCGATCTGGGCCTGTCGGTGCGCCTGGGTGAGGGGGCCATGTTTGGCTTTGGTGCCACACCACTGCCACAACTGCCCACCTGGCAAGCCAGCGCCATCGATGACGGTGAAGTGGTCTGGTTGAGCCCAACAACATTGGTGCAACTGTGTCAGAAGCATCCTGCACTGCATTATTTTTTCCCTTCGGTGGCACAGCAAAAGTCGGATGTCCTGGCCTTGGGCGATTCTGGCGATGCCGCATCAGCCGTGAACCTGCTCGGCACGCCGATCAAGACGCTCATTAAACGCGAGCCCATCACCCTGCCACCCAACACCAGCATTCAAACCACCGCCATGTTGATGCGTGACCTGCGCGTCTCATCGGTGCTGCTGGTGGAACAAGAGCGCCTGATTGGCTTGGTGACCGACCGTGACCTGCGCAACCGAGTGGTTGCGCACGGTCTGGACATCAGCCGCCCGGTGTCTGACATTGCCACGCTGACACCGATGACCGTCCATGCCAACAGCCCGGCCTTTGAAGCCTTGCTGCTGATGACGCGCCACAACATCCACCACATGCCGGTGATGGATGGCCCGCGCATCGCCGGCATGATCACCACCACCGACCTGACCGAGCAACACAGCAGCTCTGCCGTTTACCTGGCGGGCGACATTTACAAGCAAAGCACGCTGGCCGGCCTGGTTGAAATCAGTACCCGCGTCAAAACCTTGCAACA
>JBBQZI010000142.1:0-8471 GCA_038207855.1 Burkholderiales bacterium | reverse complement strand
GAGTTGCGATCATTTCCATAAAGGCTTAAATCGCTAAAGGCAAGGCCGGGCTGGCAGGCATCTTTAGCGGAACTTGTTAAGCGCCCGCAATTCTGGCAAATCGGCGCGCTGTCAGTATAGCAATGCACTCTGGCGCGTATCCGGCTGGTAAAAATGCCGCCGTTGTCATCCGATGCATGGACAATTCCGGCTTAACTTACCCTGGACCATGATGGATCAGACACTCTGGATTGCCGACGTACTGGACGGCTTTGAGCAAACCACGCTGAGCGGACCTAAGCCCCCCGACGGCCCGGTCGAACTGGTGCTGGTGCGCCGACGCTGCCCGCAACCCACAACAAAAGCGGTTTTGTATGTGCATGGCTATGTGGACTATTTCTTTCAGACTCACTTGGCCGACTTTTACAACCGTGTGGGCTTGCACTTTTATGCGTTGGACCTGCGCCGCCATGGCCGGTCCCTGCGAGCGTACCAACGGCCCAATTACGCCAGCGACATCGATGAATACCTGCAGGACCTGGACGTGGCGATCGGGCTGCTGCAGCGCCAAGAAGAAATTGGCTGGCTGCTGGTCAATGGCCACTCCACCGGTGGTCTGGTGGCAGCACTGCACGCACACCGTGGCCAGACGCGCTCAGCCGTCAAGGCCTTGTTTTTGAACAGTCCATTTTTGGACATGAACCTGCCCGCTTGGCAGGAGCGTATTTTGGAGCCCATGGTGGCCGCCTTGGGCCGATGGCTTCCCGGGTTGGTGATTCCATCGCCAAGCTCGATCTACGGGCAAAGTCTGCACGCCGATCACCAGGGTCATTGGCGCTACAACACCCAATGGAAACCGATTGAAGGGTTTCCGGTGTATGCCGACTGGTTCGGCGCCATACACCGCGCCCATGGCGAAGTGGCGCACGGTTTGTCGATTGACTGCCCGGTTTTGCTCATGCATGCCCAGCGCAGCGCCTGGCCCAAGCAATGGAGCGAGCAGGCCCTGACGACCGACATCGTGCTGGATGTGGCCGACATGCAGCGTCTGGCACCGCGGTTGGGGCAACACGTTGACGTGATCGCCATTGCGGATGGCGTGCACGATCTGATCCTGTCTGAAGAAGCACCCAGAAAGCAGGTTTTTGACCACTTGCGCGTTTGGCTGATCGGCATCGAAGCGATTGACTCGGACCAGCAAACTGCGCACGACCGGGCAACTTTTTAACATTGGCAAAACAGCAACTATGGCAATTTTTTCGCAAGATAACCTCAACCCGGGCGTGCGCAAGCGCGAGGTGTTTGGCTGGGCCATGTACGACTTCGCCAACTCGGGGTACACCACGGTCGTCATCACCGCGGTATTTGCCGCGTACTTTGTCGGCGGCGTAGCCCAAGGTGCCGCTTGGGCCACACTGGCCTGGACCGCCGCACTGAGCGTGTCGCATGCGATCGTCATGCTGACCATGCCCAGCCTGGGCGCTTATGCCGACCTGCGGGCAGCCAAAAAACGTTTGCTGATGATCGTCACCGCCGGCTGCGTGGTGTCCACCGCGGCGCTGGCCTTGATCGGACCAGGGCAGGTAGCCTTGGCGATGGTACTGATCGTGATTTCAAACAGCTTTTATTCCTATGGCGAGTCGCTCACGGCGGCGTTTCTGCCAGAACTGGCGCGCAGCACATCGCTCGGGCGGGTCAGTGGCTGGGGCTGGGGTTTTGGCTATCTGGGTGGCATGTTGACCTTGGGCTTATCCCTGGCGTATGTCATTTGGGCGCAGGCACACGGCATGGCGGCTGCGCAGTTTGTCCCGGTCACCATGCTGCTGACAGCCGCCGTCTACGGATTGGCTTCGCTGGTGACGTTTGCGTTGCTCAAGGAGCACGCCCAGCCCAGCGCGCTGGCGTTGGATCAGGGTGGTTTCCGTGCATCGTGGCAGCGCTTGCAAACCACCTTGCGTCACGCCCGTCGTTTCGAGGATTTCATGTGGTTGCTGGTCTGCGCGGTGTTCTATCAGGCTGGCGTGGCGGTGGCGATTTCCTTGGCCGCCATTTATGCCGAGCAGGTAATTGGTTTTGTCCAACAGGAAACCATGGTGCTGATCTTCGTGCTCAACATCGCCGCGATGGCCGGGGCCTTTGCCTGGGGTTACTTGCAGGATCGAATTGGTCATAAACCCGCTTTGGCCATCACGTTACTGGGCTGGATTGCCACTTGCGTGATTGCCGCACTGAGCAAGACCAAGGGCGACTTTTGGTACGCCGCCGTGATTGCCGGCATTTGCATGGGCAGCAGCCAATCGGCTGGGCGGGCCATGGCTGGCGTGCTGGCACCGCAGCGCCAGATCGCCGAGTTTTATGGCCTATGGACCTTTGCCATCAGGTTGGCAAGTATTTTTGGGCCGCTCAGCTATGGTGCCATCACCTGGCTGACCGATGGAAACCAGCGCACCGCCATTCTGAGCACATCGGTTTTGTTTGTCATCGGTCTGCTGCTGCTGATTCCGGTGAACATGCAGCGAGGGCGCCAGGCAGCGGAACAAGCAAATATTGAACAAATAGGGCTCTAGCCCTTTATCTACCTGCGTAGTGCGCTATTAAAACAGGACTAAATGATGTCTTGATGACAAATTGCCCTAGCGGGCTCATCAGGTCTTTATGCGCACATTTGGCGCGTTTATTGCTTCATCCCGGTGCGCCAGGTCTTTATTCAGACAAAACGCACCAATTCAACTCATTTCATCCCAAGAGGTTCTCATGGAAGCACTAAAACAGGGCGCTGATGCCTTGTTCATTCTTCTCGGCGGCATTATGGTGCTGGCCATGCACGCTGGCTTTGCGTTTTTGGAGCTCGGCACCGTGCGTCGCAAAAACCAAGTCAACGCGTTGGTCAAAATCCTGGTGGATTTTTCAATCTCGACCGTGGTGTATTTTCTGGTCGGTTATGGCGTGGCCTATGGCACCCATTTTTTCGTCGGCGCAGAGCAACTCGCCGCGAAAAACGGCTATGAGCTGGTCAGGTTTTTCTTCCTGCTGACCTTTGCTGCGGCCATTCCGGCGATTATTTCAGGCGGCATTGCCGAGCGGGCACGCTTTTGGCCACAACTGATTGCCACGGCCGTCATCGTCGGCTTCATCTATCCATTTTTTGAAGGCATCGCCTGGAACCAGCATTTTGGTGTGCAAGCCTGGCTGAAAGGCCTGACCGGGGCCGAATTTCACGACTTTGCCGGCAGCGTGGTGGTGCACGCCGTGGGTGGCTGGATTGCGCTGCCTGCGGTGCTGCTGCTGGGCGCACGCGCCAACCGCTACCGCAAAGATGGCGGCATATCGGCGCATCCACCATCAAGCATCCCGTTTCTGGCGCTGGGCGCCTGGATTTTGACCGTGGGCTGGTTCGGCTTTAACGTGATGAGTGCGCAAACTCTCGACAAAATTTCGGGCTTGGTGGCCGTCAATTCACTGATGGCAATGGTCGGCGGCACGCTGGCGGCGCTGGTGGCCGGCAAGAATGACCCCGGTTTTGTTCACAACGGCCCGCTGGCTGGCTTGGTGGCGGTGTGCGCTGGCTCGGATGTGATGCACCCAATAGGTGCACTGGTGGTGGGCGCGGTCGCCGGGGCGCTGTTTGTGTCGATGTTCACCTTGACGCAAAACAAGTGGAAGATTGACGATGTGCTGGGGGTCTGGCCGCTACATGGCCTATGCGGCACCTGGGGCGGTATCGCCGCCGGTATTTTTGGCAGCAAGAGTTTTGGCGGGTTGGGCGGCGTGTCGTTCAGTGCACAACTGATTGGCACCGCCATGGGGGTAGCCTGGGCAGTGACAGGCAGCGTGCTGGTGTACGGATTGCTCAAAATCACCTTGGGCCTGCGCCTGAGTCAAGAGGAGGAATTCGACGGGGCTGACATTTCAATTCATAAAATCAGTGCCACGCCGGAGCGCGAAGCCAATTGGTAAAAGCGTGAACTGAAGCCCGAAGTCGGCACTATCGCAATAATAGGGTCGGGATCGTGGATGAGCGCAGCAAATCGGCGGTCTTGCTACCGAACAACAGGCTACGCAGCGGCGAGTGACTGAAGGCCCCCATAACAAGCATGTCGATAGCCTGCTCTTGGACCGTCTTGGCAATGATGTTTTCGGCTTCACCGGGGATCAAAGCCGCTGTCACCTCGAAGCCAGCGGCTTCCAAGGCGGTCTTGGCCCATTCAAGCTGCTTGGGCGCGTCCTGACTTTCCTTGCCGGACATCAGCAGGGTGATCGGCAGGCCACGAAACAAGGGACTGGCAGCGAGCATTTCAACCCCGCGTCGGCTGACGATGCCACCGTCAAAGGCAATCATCACCCGCTGCGGCGCCTTGAAGCCCTCCGTCACCGTCAGGATGGGCTTGTGCAGGGCGCGGACCACGCGCTCGACGTTGCTGCCAAGTGCGCGCTGGGTGGTTGTTGCAGCCTCGCCTCGGCGACCCAATACCAGCAGGCGTACATCGTTTTGTTGCTCCACCAAGGTTTCTTCCAGTTCGCCGTGACGCTGGCGCACATCCACCTGCGCAGCACCAGCCAAGCTGGCGCGCTCACGCAGCCGGTTCAGGAAAATGCGCCCTTGCTCGCGGACATTCTTGGTGCGAGCCTCGTCCTCAGCCGATAGCTTGTTCAGCAGGTGCTCTTGGGCATCGATGCCGATGGCTCCACTATGGTCTTCCCCCGATCCTTGTTCGGGATGCCGGTCAATGACGTGCAGGAACTCCAGCGGGGCATTCATGCGTTGGGCGGCCCACGCCGCATAGTCAGCCACATAGTTTGCGAAGTGGGATTGATCCACGCAGGCCAACACTTTGTTGTCTTTCTTCATGCGTCTTCTCCTGTTAGTGGCCAATCAGCATGTCGTCAGCATCGACTTTGTCATGAACGGCAAATTTGTCGACCAGCGTGGCGCTGGCTTCGTTCAGACCGATGACTTCCACCTCGGCAGCCTCGCGTCGGAACTTGATGACCACCTTGTCCAAGGCACTAATGGCGGTAATGTCCCAGAAGTGCGCGCGGCTCACATCGATGCGCACTTTTTCGATCACTTCCCTGTAGTCGAAGGCGTTGATGAAACGCTCCGACGAGGCAAAGAACACTTGTCCCGTGATGGTGTAGTTGCGCACGCGGCCTTCCTCTTCGGTACGTGAAGTCACGCGCAAAATCTGCCCCACTTTGTGAGCGAAGAAGAAACCGGAGAGCAGCACGCCAACCAATACGCCCTTGGCCAAGTCATGCGTACCGACCGTCATCACCACGGTGGCCAGCATCACCACGCTGGAACTTTTGGGGTGCTCCCGCAAGTTGCGGATCGATGCCCAGTTGAAGGTGCCGATGGACACCATGATCATCACGGCGACCAGTGCCGCCATCGGGATGCGCGCCACCCAGTCCCCGATGAAGACCACCATCAGCAGCAAAAACACCCCAGCGACCAACGTCGAGAGCCGGCCACGACCACCCGATTTCACGTTGATGACCGACTGGCCGATCATGGCGCAGCCCGCCATGCCACCGAGGAAACCGGTGGCGATATTGGCGATACCCTGACCCACGCATTCGCGGTTCTTGTTGCTGTTGGAGTCGGTCAGGTCATCAACGATGGAAGCTGTCATCATGGATTCCAACAGACCCACCACGGCCAAAGTCGCCGACACCGGAAAAATAATTTTGAGAGTTTCCAGCGTTAGCGGCACATCTGGCAGCAAGAACACCGGCAGACTATCAGGCAACCTACCCATGTCGCCCACGGTACGGATGTCGAGGCCGAGGACTAGCGCCACGGCCGTCAGCACCACGATCGCAATCAGCGGCGACGGCACCGCCTTGGTGATGTACGGAAAGCCGTAGATGATGCCCAGACCGGCTGCGGTCATGGCGTAAACGTGCCAGCTCACATTTGTGAGTTCCGGCAGTTGGGCCATAAAGATCAAAATGGCCAGCGCATTGACGAAACCGGTGATGACCGAGCGCGAGACAAAGCGCATCAGGGTGCCGAGTTTGAGCCAACCCGCGATGATTTGCAGCAGGCCGGTTAACACCGTGGCGGCTAACAGGTATTGCAGGCCGTGTTCTTTCACCAGCATGACCATAACCAACGCCATGGCGCCCGTTGCCGCCGAGATCATGCCCGGGCGGCCACCCGTAAAGGCAATGATGGTGGCGATGCTGAACGAGGCGTAAAGGCCAACCTTCGGATCAACACCTGCGATGATCGAGAAAGCGATGGCCTCCGGTATGAGGGCCAACGCGACGACAAGACCCGCCAGCAGGTCGTTTCGGACATTGGATAGCCAGTCCTGGCGTAAGGATTTCATCGTTCTTTTATTCCATTGTGGAAGCCAGCCAGAGGTGGCATTTAGCTTTATTGCAAGCAGATCGGCGCGAAGATTGCCAAAGGTGTCGTCGACTTCATCCTCATTTTTGGGGATCCACCTGAGCCGCCCTGATCATGTTTGCAACAAGCACCGAGCCCAATTGGGAAGCGGGACCTGCCGAGTTTGTACTTGCAGCCAAGATAACAGGTATTTCTCGCAATTCATGCCATAAGCACACTCAGTCCAGAGACTTCTTCACCTTGCGGTCATTCGCGGGTACAACGCCGCTAGAAGTGACTTTGCGGCATTGACTTGACGCGGCGACGGGCTCTCTATGCAAAACGGTCGGTTAGTTGAGAAAACTCAAGTGCTAAGACCAGTTTGTGATCATGCTTGCGATACGTGTTGAAGAACACGAACTGGTTGGCCTAGGCCATCGGATGTCGATGGATACGACTGATCAGTCAACAAGGAGTATCGCCATGTCGAAACGAGATGAATATGTTGAAAAGATGAAGCTGGAACTTGACGCGTTGAATGCCAAGATAGACACCCTCGAGGCCAAGGCCGCTACCGTAGCCGAAGATGCCCGGAAAAACTACCAGGAAGAACTCGCCAAGTTGCGCCATCAGGCCAAACTGGCCAACGGGGAAGTCGCTAAGTTGAGGTCGGCCGGTGAAGACAAGTGGGAAGCGATGGTGGGTGAAATGGAAAACTTGCGTGATGCCTTCAAGCATTCGTTCAACTATTTCAAGTCCCAGTTGTAAGCGTGGGTGCACGCCAGGCTGCATAAAGGGTTGTCATTGCCGTCACACTTGCAAACCTATGAGCGCGATAGTTAAAGTTTAATTGATTGCAATTGTTGATTGATCTAATATCAGTAGTATCCCAACGTTTTTCAGAGGAGCGCGATCTGATTTGACTCAGATTCCGCGAGTTCCTCAATCGAGGTTGGCGTAAGTAGTTGATTTATTGGAATAGTTTCAAACATGGTCAGACTCAGGATTTGTAGGATTTCATTCAAACTGTGATGGTCAAGATGCAAGCGTTTTTTTGTGATGGAGATCAGCACGTAAGTGCAAATGGCTATCCAGATTTGCGACTTGACGGCGTTTTCGCTTGTGCCAAAAAACGTCTTGATGCGCAAATGCTGCTTGATCCATTTGAAGAACAACTCCACTTGCCAGCGCTGACGGTACAAGGCGGCAATCAATTCGGGCTTGAGCGCGAAGTTGTTGGTCAAGAAAACCAGGCGCTTGCCGGCATCGTCTTTGACAACTACCCGGCGCATCGGTGCGGGGTAGTCCTTGCTCGACTGCAGCGTCATAAGCACGCCGGTCTGATCGCACAGCACATTGGTGCCAACGCGATCGACCGTATGGGAATAACGTCGCCTGAACTTTGTATTGCTCTTGGCCCGAATCACAAAGAAGGCCTGAGCCTGGTGAATGACGAACAAGCGGCCAAAGTCCAGATAGCCCCGATCCATCAGGTAGAACGCACCGCTCTCCAGCGCCAAATCGTCCAGCACGTTGACCTCGTGGGTCTTGCCATCGGTGATGTGAATAAAACTGTGAATATTGCCGTGCAAGTCCAGCAGCGTATGCATCCGAACAGCGGCTTTGGTCGAGCGAAACGGTGCCCAAGGGTGCAGCGACAGGCACAAATCGATGGTGGTGGCGTCGAAGGCGTAAACCGTTGCATCCAGATCGATACCCAGCGGCTCCTTGGCGTACAGCAGCCGAGCCATGCCAATCAGATGCTGCGCAAAGTCGGCATAAATCTGCCAAGGCCGTGTGGCGTTCGCATGGGCAAGCGTGTTGCGCGAAATTGTTTGGCAGCGAAATCCCATGTGGTACAGCCGTTTGGCTTGGGCGCGCAGGCTCACTTCGATGTCGCGCAGGGACTCGCGGTAGGTCAGCTGCGCAAACGCCATGGCCAGGAACTGATCCAGACAAGAGATATCTTTGACCTTGTGTTCGCCGCGATGCGCGGCTACACATCGGAGAAAGGTGCTCAATGGCAGGAAGGCCATGAGTTGGGAAAACACGAGCTTGCCTTGGTGCATGGCAGTCCTTGGCGTGATGACGCAAAAGACCAAGAGTTTGGCGTTCGCCGTTCAAATCGAGACCAGACCCAAACACTAAATTTGGC
>JBBQZI010000141.1:0-8476 GCA_038207855.1 Burkholderiales bacterium | reverse complement strand
GTGTTGCGGGAATGCGCTGCCCACGCCGCCACCAGCAAGCAGCCCAAGCTGTGCGCCACCAGCACGGCGGGCTGCTCGACCGACAACAGCACATCTTCAAGCCGGGCAATCCAGTCGCCGCGCAGTGGCCGCAGCCAGTCGTGTTGCGCCACACGCTGGTAGCCAAACTGGTCTTGCCAACGGCTTTGCCAGTGCTGCGGACCGGAATCTTGCCAGCCCGGCAAAATGAGGACGTTGCTTGATTTCATAACTATTAATTCGCGAGCTGCTTGCGCATATTGCATAAGGGCTAGAGGGCTATTTGGCTATATTTTTTCAATGCGGTCGACCATCTCTTGCGCAAACGCCACAAAGGCAAGCGCCCCCTTGCTATTGGGGTCAAATACCACACCCGGAACCCCATAGCTGGGGGCTTCAGCCAGGCGCACGTTGCGCGGAATCACGGTGTTGAAAACCTTGTCACCAAAGCGCGTCTTGAGCTGCTCGCTGACTTGCTGCTGCAAGGTAATGCGCGGGTCAAACATCACCCGCAGCAGCCCGATGATGGCCAGGTCTTTGTTCAAATTGGCGTGCACTTGCTTGATGGTGTTGACCAGATCAGCCAGGCCTTCAAGGGCAAAGTATTCACACTGCATCGGCACGATCACGCCATTCGCGCAGCACAGGCCGTTAAGCGTCAACATCGACAAGCTCGGCGGACAGTCGATCAGGATGAAATCGTACTCCGCAGCCACTTCAGCCAGCGCGGCTTTCAGGCGTTTTTCGCGCCGCTCCAGACTGACCATCTCGACCTCAGCCCCGGCCAGCTCGCGGTTGGCCCCCAGAATGTCGTAGCCGCAGCCGGCGTCAAGCAGCTTCTGGCTTTGTGTGCGAGCCTCCCGCACCGAGGTGGATTCGAGCAGCACGTCGTACACGCTGAGCTCAAGCTTGCGCTTGTCAATACCCGAGCCCATGGTGGCGTTTCCCTGGGGGTCCAGGTCAACCATCAAAACACGTTGCCCCACTTTGGCTAGGCCAGCCGCCAGATTCACCGTGGTGGTAGTTTTGCCAACGCCACCTTTTTGATTCGCAATACAGAATATTTTGGCCATGGTGTGGAAGGTAAGGAAATAGAAAAATCAATGTTTCACGTGGAACAACCCAGACCCAGGCTAGCGTGACACTGCCAGCTTGAGACCAAAGCCAATCAAAAACAAACCTGCAACTTTTTCCAGCACCCGTGAAATCATGGGGTTGGCGCGAACTCTCGCGGCCAGAAAATAGGTCAATAAGGTCGACGTCAATCCATAAAAAAATGTCAACACCGCAATGGTCGCAGCCATGAAGGCGTAGGTGATCAACCCCTGCTGACGCACCGGATCAACGAACAATGGAAAAAATGCCATGTAAAACAAAATCGCCTTGGGATTGAGCAAGGTGATCATCAATGCCTGATTCAGGTAGTGGTGTGGCTTGATATTCAGAACAGGTCCGGCACCGGGCTTGGCCAATAGCATTTTTCCACCCAACCAAGCCAGATAAATCGCACCCAGCCACTGCACCGCCTGAAATGCATTGGGGTAGGCAGCGAGCAAGGCCGCCACCCCGGCAACGGCTGACCACATCAATACCTGGTCGCCCGCAATGACACCCAAGGTAGCCGCGATGCCACCACGAATGCCACCCTTGCCCGTTGAGTTGATCAAGGCCAGGTTTCCAGGACCTGGAACCAGCAAAAATACGATGATAGTGACAACAAACGTGCCGTAGTCGGTAACGCCGAGCATGGTGATTTTCCTTGGGCTTCCTGGGAAATAGCCCGAAATATCATCAGGCACAAAGACTGAGTTTACGTTACCGAATTGACTTTTCTGCCCCGCCAGCGGCCATCCAGACAATGCAGCGTTCAGCAGCAAGCCCTGGAACTGCTAATTGTTCCACGTGAAACACCGTGATCGATGCAGGCAACGCAGCAATCTCGTCAGACGGGTACTTGCCTTTCATGGCCATCCAGATGCCGGGTTCAGCCAGCGCATTGACCGACCAACGGCTGAAATCAGGCAAGGAGGCAAATGCACGGGAACTGATCACCTGGTATTTGTCGGTCAAGTTTTCCACCCGGGCGTGAATACCCTGCAAATTTGACAGTTTCAATGTCACTGCCACTTGCTGAATAAAAGCCGCTTTTTTGCCGACGGTATCAACGCAATGCACAACGATCTCAGGACAGCAAATAGCAATCACCACCCCCGGCAAGCCAGCACCCGCGCCAACATCAAGCAGGCGCACCGGCCGCACCAAAGCCGAATTTTGATCAGCATGATGCCCCGCAGTGTCCGCCTCCAGCTTCTGCAATTGCTGACCCAAAGGCTTGATGACAGCCAGGCTGTCAAGCAGATGATGCGTTAGCATTTCTACCGGGTCACGCACCGCCGTCAAGTTATAGACCTTGGTCCATTTCTCAATCAAGGCAAGGTAGATCAGCAAATTAGCGACCTGCGCATCGCCCAACATCAAGTCAAGCTCAGCCAAGCCTTTGCGCAATTGCGGTTCGAGCGCCTGCATCACGTCACCGCATGGTGATTGCTAGCCTGGTCAGCAATCACCGCTCGCACATCGCGTTGCGGAGCGAAGCCCTGGAACTTGGTCTTTTTCAAATGCACCATCAGCAAGGAAATTGCTGCTGGCGTGATGCCAGAAATACGCGATGCCATGCCCAGCGTCTCCGGCTTGTGCCGGTTAAGCATTTGGCGCGCTTCGATGCTCAGAGCTGACACCTGCATATAGTCCAGGTCTTGCGGCAACTTGAGGTTTTCAAAGTGGGCAGCGCGCAGCACATCATCCTTTTGCCGGCCAATATAGCCAGCATATTTGGCTGTAATTTCGACCTGCTCAATCACCGATGCGGCCAATACAGCATCTTCTGGCAAGACTGTTTCACGTGAAACATGGCCCAGCAATTCAGGCGCGACGAACTTGCCGCCATCCAACGACATCAGCGATGCGTAATTCACATCTGGACGACGCAGCAGTTCCGCCAGGTTGTACTCGTGCTCAATGGCTTTACCCAAAACTCGCTCAGACTCGGCGGCTTCGAGATTTTTCGGGCTGATCCAGATCGAACGCAGACGCTCTGTTTCACGTGAAACAGCATCGCGTTTGCGACAAAATGCACTCCAGCGCGCATCGTCTACCAGACCCAATTGCCGCCCGGTCTCGGTCAAGCGGACATCGGCATTGTCCTCACGCAACTGCAATCTGAACTCCGCCCGACTGGTGAACATGCGATAGGGCTCGGTGACGCCCTGGGTAATCAGGTCATCGACCAGCACACCCAAGTAAGCTTCATCGCGAGCAGGCACCCAAATGTCTTGACTCCAAGCGTTTTTGGCACCCGCTTGCAATGCCGCATTTACCCCCGCAAATAAGCCTTGTGCTGCGGCCTCTTCGTAGCCCGTTGTGCCATTGATTTGTCCGGCAAAAAACAACCCTCCAATGGCACGTGTTTCAAACGTGCGCTTGAGCTGCTGCGGGTCAAAGTAATCGTATTCAATCGCGTAGCCAGGTCGCAAAATGTGGGCATTTTCCAAGCCAACCATGCTTCGGACCAGTTCATACTGAATGTCAAACGGCAGGCTGGTGCTGATGCCATTGGGGTAGTACTCATGGGTACTCAAGCCCTCGGGCTCCAGAAAAATCTGGTGGCTGTCCTTGTCGGCAAAACGATTGATCTTGTCTTCCACACTCGGGCAATAGCGTGGCCCGATCCCTTCAATCTTGCCGGTAAACATGGGGCTGCGGTCGAAACCGCTGCGGATGATGTCATGGGTGCGCTCGTTGGTGTGGGTAATCCAGCAGGCCATTTGCCGCGGATGCTGCTCCACCCGGCCCATGAAGCTGAACACCGGCACACCTTGACCACAAGGCACACCACCCACAGCACCCGCCACGCCCTGTAGCGCCATGCCGTCACCCGGTTGCTCCTGGCATTTACTGAAATCGATTGAGCGGCCATCCAGGCGCGGCGGCGTACCGGTTTTCAGGCGACCCTGGGGCAGCTTTAGCTCTTTAAGACGCGCACTCAAAGACACTGCGGGCGGGTCCCCCGCGCGCCCAGCTGCATGACTGCTCAAGCCCACATGCACCTTGCCGTCAAGAAAGGTGCCGGCCGTCAGCACCACGGTGGTCGATCTGAACTTGATACCAACCTGGGTAACAGCACCTACCACGCGATCACCTTCAACCATCAGGTCATCCACTGCCTGTTGGAACAACCACAAGTTAGGCTGATTTTCCAGGCGATGGCGAATCGCCGCTTTGTACAAAATCCGGTCCGCCTGGGCGCGGGTGGCACGCACGGCCGGACCTTTGCTGGAATTGAGAATGCGAAACTGCACGCCGCTCTCGTCGGTGGCCAGCGCCATGGCACCGCCAAGCGCATCCACCTCTTTGACCAGATGGCCCTTGCCAATGCCGCCAATGGAAGGGTTGCAGCTCATCTGCCCAAGGGTTTCGATGTTGTGCGACAGCAGCAAGGTCTTGCAACCCATGCGGGCCGCTGCCAGCGCGGCTTCAGTACCGGCATGGCCGCCGCCGACGACGATCACGTCGAAATGTTGTGGATAAAGCATGGTGGTCAATCGAAAGGGGGCGACAAGGAGAAACAGCGCTCGCCCAGTGCTGCAGAAAGAAGGGGGGATTTTACCGAAACCGGGCAATCTCTGTGGTGGCAGGGCATGGTGGAAGGGGCCCCGTCTCATACTGTCAAAGCCCCAGAAATCGGCGGGGCCCCTTCCACCATGCCCTGCTGCGGCCACTCAGGCCCGCCACTAACATTCACAGTACGGCCCGAGAGCGCCACTCAAAGCAGGCACAATCATGTTCACTGTTTTCATTCAAAAACCACTCAGGACACTACCCATGGCATCCGGAAAAATACTCGTCGCCCAAGGTGGCGGCCCCACTGCCGTCATCAACCAATCGCTGGTTGGTGTCGCGCTGGAGGCGCGTCGTTTCGGCCAGATTGGCCACATCTACGGCGCGTTGCACGGGGTGCGCGGCATCATCGACGAAAACTTCGTTGATCTCACCCAGGAAACCAGCCACAACCTGGAACTGGTCGCCAACACGCCATCCAGCGCCCTGGGCTCGACGCGCGACAAGCCCGATGCCAACTATTGCCACGAGATATTCAAGGTGCTGCAGGCACACAAGATCGGGCATTTTTTCTACATTGGTGGTAATGATTCAAGCGACACCGTGCGCATCGTCAGTGAAGAAGCCAGTGCCGCCAACTACGATCTGCGCTGTATTCACATCCCGAAAACCATTGACAACGACCTGGTCGGCAACGACCACACACCAGGCTTTCCGTCCGCGGCACGCTTCGTTGCACAAGCGTTTGCCGGAGCCAACCTAGACAACGCGGCACTACCCGGTGTTTACGTCGGCGTGGTGATGGGTCGCCACGCCGGATTTTTAACCGCCGCTTCGGCCTTGGGCAAGAAGTTTCCGGATGATGGTCCGCACCTGATCTATCTGCCTGAGCGCACGTTTGTGCTGGAAAAATTCCTGGCCGATGTCAAAGCCACCTATGCGCGCTACGGTCGCTGCGTGATTGCCGTCTCCGAAGGCATTCACGATGCCTCCGGCACACCGATTGCGGCCCTGCTAGCCAAAGAAATGGAACACGATGCACATGGCAACGTGCAACTATCTGGCAACGGCGCGTTGGCTGATTTGTTGTGCGAAGAAATCAAGTCCAAGCTCAAGATCAGTCGCGTTCGCGGTGACACCTTTGGCTATATGCAGCGTTCATTCATTGGCTGCGTCAGTGATGTGGACCAGCGCGAAGCCCGTGAAGTTGGTGAAAAGGCTGTTCAATTCGCCATGTGGGGCAAACAGGACGGGTCGGTAACAATAAAGCGCACCGGCTTTTATTCGGTCGACTACGAACTGCTGCCCCTCAGCTCGGTAGCTGGCAAAACGCGCGTCATGGAAGACGAGTTCATTGCTGCCAGCGGCACTGATGTGACAGATGCTTTTCGCATGTACCTGCGCCCACTGTTGGGCTCGGGCATGCCCGACGCCTTCCGACTGCGCCACAACCCGGTGGCTAAAGTCCTGCACAAATGACCCATCGGAAAAACACTCTATGAAATTACTTGTCTTTGCGGGCAGCACCCGGCAACAGTCTTACAACCGGCAACTGGCACACGTTGCGGCTGACATGGCCCGCGCGGCCGGTGCCCAAGTTACCCACCTTGAGCTTGCCAGCCTGGACATCCCGCTGTACAGCGCAGACTTGGAAGCGCAGGGAACACCGCCCGATGTGATTCGCCTCAAACAGCTGATGTTCGAGAACCCGGCCTGGATCATCTGTTCGCCCGAATACAACGGCAGCTATACCGCGCTACTCAAAAACACGATCGATTGGGCCTCCAGCCCGGTCAAGGCGGATCCTGACTGGACGAATGGCCTCAAGCCCTTTGCCGGCAAAGTAGTCGGCATGATGGCCGCATCTCCCGGCGGACTCGGTGGTTTGCGCTCGCTTGGCCATTTGGCGCCCCTGCTGCTCAACCTGCAATGCTGGTTGGCACCGCAGCAGTTCGCCCTAGGCCAGGCGGCAACGGCGTTCGACAGCCAAGGTCAGCTGCAATCAGACAGCCAGCGCAGCGGCGTGCAAACGGTCGTCAACCAGGTGCTGTGGGCAGCTGGCCGCTTGAGTCCGTAAACAACGCTTACGGCTTGACCGCTGCATTGCCAAACAATTCGGCTGGACCCGGTCCTTCAGGTTCGTGGTGCGCAATACCGAAATGGCAATCGATGCAGGTTTTGCCTTCAGCTTTACCCTTGGTGTGCCGTGCCTGTGCCTTGGCAGACTGCAACTCCACACTCATCTTGTCGGCACGGTGGCAACTGCGGCAGGTTTCTGAATCACTTTCTTTCATGTCTTTCCAGACCCGATGGGCCATCACTGCACGCTTGGCTTCAAACTTTTCTTTGGTGTCAATGGATGGTGAAATATAGGTGTAAAACACGTCCTTGCTGGCCTTGATCTTGGCCCACACCAGCGGCCCTGGTTCGTGCGGCACGTGGCAATTGGTACAGATAGCGCGCACACCCGTGCGGTTGGTGTCATGAATCGTACCCTTGTACTCGGCGTAGTTGTATGACATTTCATGGCAGCTGACGCAAAATTTTTCCGTGCTGGTGTAAGCCAATACATACGCACCAGCAATACCCACTGACACCGAGAAAAGAAACAGCGCCACCAGCAAACCCAGCGTCAGCTTCCAACGCCGACGCAAGGTGCCAATAATTGTTGACATCTGAAATACTCCGGTTCAGTAGCGGCTCAGCGTGACAAGATGTAACGAACCAGATTCTTGATTGCCACCTCATCCTTGGACTTGACTTTGGTGTGCTCTTCTTTGGCACCATCAATCTCAATCATCGGGCCGGTCGTCACGTGCGTGAACAACTTGGCTTCTGCATCGGCTTTGTCTTTGTACTTGGCGGCCGTTTTTTTGAACGACGGACCATCTTTTTGTTTGTCGACCGAATGGCATTTGCTGCACTTGCTCGCTGTTATCAGTTGTTCGGCAGCCGCAACATCAACTGCTTGGGCCTGTACTGCCATTGCGCCACTGGTCAAACCAACAGCCAAAAAGACACGAAACAGATGGGAAACTTGATTTTGGTTCATGGTAATACTCTATAAAAATTTTTAAAACTCAACTAAAACTTGGCATTAACCGGGTGCGCTGCGTTGCTCAGAAAAATTGTTCGACTCCTTTCTTTTGATTTAAATCAATGAAAGCGTTTCCTTTGAGCGGAAAACCCAAAAGCAACGTGAACACCTTGGCGCACGTGGTCTGCAAACCAAGCGATCACAACATAAACCGTTTCGGTTAACATTAACCCATATCAATTTTGTCGTCTTGCTTAGCAAGTGACATGCCTCAAGCAAGGTTCCTGCATGATTTTTGACAAATCGGACGGCATCCAGTTCGACACCCCTTTGGCGAGCAGCGTTGTCCCCTGCGCCGCTGTCATCGTTCCCGAATATCTTGAAAAAACCTATTGGTGGGCCTACACGCATCCCAATGCCGTGCGCGTGTTTGAGCGCCAATGGCTGGTGAACCTGATTTTGTGGGGCAATTTCTCACAGCTGCGCGATCTGGCTCTGCAGGAAATGGGCGAAGTTATCAACGGCAACGTGCTGCAAGTGGCCTGCGTGTATGGCAATTTCACCGAACACTTGGTGCGCCGACTTGGGCCCCAGGGGCATTTGAATGTGATCGATGTCGCGCCCGTGCACATCAAAAACATGCACGCCAAGCTCCAGGACCAGCGCCAGGTCAGCATCCTGCAACAAGATGCCACCAACCTGCAGTTCGCCGATGCCAGCCATGATGCTGTGGTGATATTTTTTCTGCTGCATGAAATGCCGGCAGATGTCCGGCGCAAAACGATTGCAGAAGCGCTGCAGGTG
>JBBQZI010000140.1:0-8617 GCA_038207855.1 Burkholderiales bacterium | reverse complement strand
CCACCCAAGAGCAGTTTCGCCGTGAGCTCAAAGCCATCACCCGCGCTGGGCAGATCAAGGCCGGGGGTGAGCGCCACGAAAAAGACGACCGCCACCGCCTGGACGACCGCGGCCGCTATGTGCTGGGCTGGAGCAACGCCGCCAAACTGGCCGCGCTACAGAGCAAGCGCCGTGTGCTGGAAGCGGCGTTGGCGCAACTCGCCAAGCACATCAGTGAGGCACAGGCACAGCTCAAAGGCATCAACGAGCGTCTGAGCGCGCTGGCCAAGCTGGTGGAATACCGCGACTACCGCGAGCTCGATTGGGGCTTGCCCGCGCGCGAGGTGGCCGCGCTGCAGGATGAACGTGCCCAGTTGGAGGCGGCCAGCGATATTTTGCAAACGCTCACCCAGCGCCTGGCCGCGCTGGAAACCCTGCAAACCGTCACCGACAACGCCTTGCTGGCGCAACGCGACCGGCGCGCCAAGGTGGAGCAAAAAATCACTGATGCGACGGCGCTGCAGCAGCACACGCTGGCGCTGTTGGGCGTTTCAGTTACTATTGATTCAGGAGCTACTGGCGCTTATTCAGAAAGGGCTACAGGCCAATTTGATATAAAGATTGCAGACTTGCAAAATAAGTTGCTGGCCAAACAGCCCATCACCCTGGAATCATGCGACAACCGCCAGCAAGACCTGCGCGAGAGCCTGCAAAAGTCCATCGACGCCAACGATGCCAAAGCCCGCAAGCTGGTCGAAAAAATCATCGATGCGATGCGCAGTTTTCGCCACCGTTACCCGCTGGCCAGCCAGGAGGCCGATGTGTCGGTGGCGGCCGCCGGGGAATTTCGGGCGCTGCTCAAGCAGCTGCAGCTCGATGATCTGCCCAAATTTGAGGCCAAGTTCAAAGAACTGCTGAATCAGAACACCATCAACCAGGTGGCGCAGTTCAGCGCCCAGCTCAGCAAAGAGCGTGAAACCATCAAGGAACGCATTGAGCGCATCAACCAGTCGCTCACGCAAATTGACTACAACCCCGGGCGCTTCATCGTGCTCGAAGCCCAGCCCACGCCGGATGCCGAGGTGCGCGACTTTCAGACCGAGCTGCGCCATTGCCTGGACGGCGCCGTGTCGGGCGCTGCGGACCATGATGATGGCCAGTATTCCGAGGCCAAGTTTTTGCAGGTCAAAGCCATCATCTCGCGGCTGCGCGGGCGCGAAGGCCAGGGCGAGCAAGACCGGCGCTGGACCCATAAGGTGACCGACGTGCGCAACTGGTTTGTGTTTGCCGCCAGCGAGCGCTGGCGCGAAGACGGCCGCGAGCACGAGCATTATTCAGATTCGGGCGGCAAGTCTGGCGGGCAAAAGGAAAAGCTCGCCTACACCATTTTGGCGGCCAGCCTGGCCTACCAATTTGGGCTGGTGTGGGGCGAGGCGCGCTCGCGCAGTTTCAGGTTTGTGGTGATTGACGAGGCCTTTGGCCGGGGCTCGGACGAGTCAGCGCAATACGGCCTCAAGCTGTTTGCGCAGCTCAATTTGCAACTGCTGATCGTCACGCCGCTGCAAAAAATCCACATCATCGAGCCGTTTGTGTCAAACGTCGGTTTTGTCCACAACGAAGAGGGGCGCGACTCCAAGGTGCGCAACCTGAGCATGGCCGACTACCGTGTTGAGCGTGACCGAATTGAGTCATTAAATCAGCCCCAAGCCCTTATAGAACAAGCGCTAGTAGCTATTAAAAATAAATCAAACAACACCGAAAAAGCAACTGAACCAGGCAAAGTGGTCAACCTCGAACTCGTATGGCCGGAACCCCAGCCATGAGTTGGACCACAGCCAAAGACCTGCGCACTCAGGTGCAAAAACTCTGGGACAAAGGCGACTTGCTGCGCCCTTTGGTGCTGGATGAGCCGTTTGAGAGCCCCGCCATGAGCTGGATCAGCGGCTTTGGGGTCAGACCACGATTTTGGCTGACAGCAGCCGTGCTTGCTACCAGCCCACCCCAAAACTCGTGCTCTGACCCCAATGCGTTACACCTGATGAAACGATCAAAAACCAAGCCACCATCTCAGCCGCTCGAAGGCGGGAAGGGGCCAGATCGGGGCTCACCCACATGAGTTGGACGACAGCCAAAGACCTGCGCACTCAGGTGCAAAAACTCTGGGACAAGGGCGATTTGCTGCGCCCTTTGGTGGACGGCGCGCTGTTCGAGCCACGGCGTTTGCGCCTGACCGGCCCGAGTTCACAAGAGCTGACGGAACGCTTTGAGGCGGTGCGCGACTGGATCAGTGCGCTGCGCACCACGCCCAAAGTGCGCCTGGAACTGCGCGAGTTTCGTCACCGCGTGTTGGGCTTGTGCGCGCTGCCGGACGCGGTCTGGCTTGACAACTTGGATGATGCTTTGTCGCTGATCGGCAAAACCCGCGAGGCCGCGCGTTTTGCGGATCTGGTGGCCGCAACCCGAGCGCAAAACGCCGCCTTGTTGCCGTGGCTAAAAAAGCGCCCGTTGTTGGCGCTGGAGGTGACAGATGCCTGGACGCGCCTGCTGGCCGTGGTGGCCTGGTTGCAAGCCCGTCCGAGACCCGGCGTCTACCTGCGCCAGGTGGATCTGCCCGGTGTGGACAGCAAGTTTCTGGAAACCTACCGCGCTGTGCTGGCCGAGTTGCTCGATTTGGCTCTGCCGCCATCGGCCACTGACCCCACTGCCAACGGTTTGAGCCAGTTTTGTCGCCGTTATGGCTTCAAAGACAAGCCGCTGCGCGTTCGTCTGCGCGTGCTCGACCCGACATTGCGGCTGCTGCACATCGGTGCGGGCTCGGGCGGACTGGTATCAACCCTCCCATCAGGTGAAGTGATCGATCAGCCCAGCGCAGCCGATCAGGACATCACGCTGACCCAGGCTGATTTTGAGCGGCTGGACTGTCCGGTGCAGCACGTGTTCATGACCGAGAACGAAGTCAACTTTCTGGCATTCCCGCCAGTGCCGGGTAGTGTGGTGATTTTTGGAGCTGGTTACGGGTTTGACGCATTGGCGCAGGCCCGCTGGCTGCAGCGCTGCCCACTGCACTATTGGGGCGACATTGACACCCACGGGCTGGCCATTCTGGACCAGTTGCGCGCGCACTTTCCCCACGCCCAGTCGTTGCTGATGGACCGCGCCACCTTGCTGGCGCACCCCAACCAGTGGGGCAGCGAGCCGCAACCCGTGCTGCGCGACCTGCCACGCCTGAGCCCGGACGAACTCAGCCTGTACAACGACCTGCGTGACAACCGCCTGGGCCAAAAGCTGCGTCTGGAGCAGGAGCGCATCAGCTTCGGCGCGCTGCAACAGGCGCTGGAGCTGCTCCTTTTGAACCGTAACGCGCCCATGGTTTACGGTGTACCCGCAGCAGCTATCCCGTCTGGTGTTCTTGTTTAACGATATGAATTTGATAGTTGCCAACGAAAGCAAGACGGGGGCTAGCGCCCAAATATGCCAGTAACCCATTTTGTAACCTTAATTTTTTTATGAACCAAACTTTGCCCCAACTTGCCGACATTCGCAGCGCCGCCTTCACGCAGGCGCTGCAGCACAAGATCGACCAGAAAACCAAACCGCTCGGCTCGCTTGGGCGCCTCGAAACACTCGCGCTGACCATCGGTGAAATTCTGGGCACTACAAGCCCGGTACTCGATCAGCCGCAAATGGTGGTGTTTGCTGGCGACCACGGCATCACCCAGCACGGTGTGTCGGCTTATCCCAGCGACGTGAGCTGGCAGATGGTGGAGAATTTTTTGTCCGGTGGTGCGGCGGTCAGTGTGTTTTCGCGCTTCAGCGGCATTGCGCTGACGGTGGTGGATTGCGGGGTCAACCATGATTTTCTGGCGGGCCTGCCAAGCGGCGTACAGCGCGCCGGTTTGCTGGTGCGCAAGGTGGCAGGTGGTGACAGCGGCACGGCAGATTCGCTCAACGGCCCGGCCATGAGCACTGCGCAATGCCAGCAGGCACTGCAAAACGGTAGGGACATCGTCAAAAATTTGCCGGGTAATGCGCTGCTGCTGGGGGAAATGGGCATTGGCAACACCTCGGCCGCGTCGCTGCTGCTGGCGCGTCTGGCCGGACTCGACATCGATGTGTGTACCGGTGCCGGAACCGGCCTGGATGCACCCGCGGTGCAGCGCAAAACCGCTGTGCTGCGCGCCGTGCTGGCACGCCACTCGGATGCCCAATCGCCGCTGGATGCCTTGGCTGCATTTGGCGGTTTCGAGATTGCCACCATGGTCGGTGCTGTGTTGCAAGCTGCGCACGAGCGGCGCGTGATGGTGGTCGACGGCTTCATTGCCAGCAGCGCGGTACTGGTGGCGCACGCGCTGCAGCCGCTGGTGCTGCAGCGTTGCGTGTTTGCCCACCGCTCAGGCGAGCGTGGTCACGAGTTCATGTTGCAACATTTGGGTGTGCAAGCCTTGCTGGATTTGGGCCTGCGTCTGGGTGAAGGCTCAGGCGCCGCGCTGGCTTGGCCGCTGCTGCAAGCGGCGTGCGCCATGCTGCGCGAGATGGCCAGTTTTGAGTCGGCCGGGGTGTCGGAGAAGGCTGAGGTTGCGTCGGTTGGTGCGTGAACTTGGTTGCTGGGTGCAATGGGGGAGTTCTTGGGCTTAACCCGGGTCGCAGGCAGGGCACAGACCGGGGGCTCATACGCTTCGCTTTTTGAAATCGCCCCCAATCTATGCCCAGCCCACGACCCTGACAGCAATAGTCAGCCAAATGTTGAACACCCAAATTGCCAAATTTTGAAACGATTTTTCCTTTGAATGATGTGCGCAAAAAAATGGCCAGAATGGGTGGATTTTTTTGCCATCGGGCTTTCCATTGAAGACTATCGCGCACCAACAGCGTAAGGATGTAGGCAGTGCGGAGGTCAGGGCGATTTCAAAAAGGCGAAGCGCGTGATGTGCTGCATCGGCTTTGGGGTCAGATCACGATTTTGGCTGCTGGCTGGTGAGCTTGCCAACAGCCGCCCCCAAAACTCGTGCTCTGACCCCAATGCTTTCACGCTCCTCGCAATGACAAAATTCACTCCATGAACTTCATCCGCCACTACCTGCTAGCCATCCAGTTTTTCACCCGCATCCCCATCACCGGGCGCTTGGCCGACTGGGTCGGCTTCAACCACGCCATGCTGCGCGCCAGCGCGGGGCATTTTCCCGGCGTAGGGGTGTTGGTGGGGGCACTGGTGGCGGGGTTCAGCGCGCTGCTGTTCATGGGCTTGCCCGCCACTGCATCAGCATCGCTGCTGGTGGCGGCACTGGGTACCGTGTTGTCAGTGATGATCACCGGTGCCTTTCACGAAGACGGCCTGGCCGATGTCGCCGATGGACTGGGTGGCAGCTATGCCAAGGATCGCGCGCTGGAGATCATGAAAGACTCGCGCGTCGGTGCTTTTGGTGCCATTGCCGTGGTGCTGGCGCTCTTGACCAAAGTGGCGTTGCTGGCGTTGCTGGGTGATGTCAGCGCGGCGCTGATGTGCGCGGCGCTGTTTGCCGCGCATGTGGTGTCGCGCACTTGGCCGCTGCTGACGATTCGGCTGTTGCCCCATGTGGGTGATGCGGCTGGCTCCAAATCCAAACCGCTGGCTGACCAGATCAGCGGGACCAGCCTGCTGGCTGGTTTTATATGGTGTTTTATGGCTCTAGCCCTTTTGCTATATGCGCAAGGAGCTACTGATGTTATAGCGATTGGCATCTCGCCGATGGATTTGTTGCAGGCCTTGCTGGCTGCGCTGGCGGTATCTGCCATCGCTTGGTCCTGGATGACGCGCTGGTTTTGGCGGCGGCTTGGCGGCTTCACCGGCGACTGTCTGGGTGCTACACAGCAGGTCTGTGAATTGGCGTTTTATCTGGGCCTGGCTTTGGGGTTAAGCCGGTGAACCTGTGGCTGGTGCGCCATGCGCAACCGCTGATGGCGGCGGGAATTTGCTATGGCGCGCTGGACGTGGCAGCCGACCCGTTCGCCACGCTGCAGGCCGCATCGGCATTGGCGCAAGTATTGCCGCAAGGTGTCCAGGTGATCTGCTCTCCGCTACAAAGATGTGAGCTGCTCGCGCAATCAGTACAAGGGCTACGGCCTGATTTAACGTATAAAACCGATGCGCGCCTGGCCGAGATGAATTTTGGCAGCCATGAAGGGCAGCCGTGGGACAAAATCCCCAAAGCGGCCTACGACGACTGGACCGCTGATTTTTGGCAGCACCGCTTTGGTGGTGCCGAGAGCGTCGCCGAATTCATGCAGCGTGTGGCCGCTGTGTGGGACGACATGCCAGCGCCGGTGCTGCCGTCAGGGCAGTCGCGGCAGTTGGCGCAAGCCCAGGTCTGGATCACGCACGCCGGGGTGATTCGCGCGGCACATCTGCTTGCCCAAGGGGTGCGTCAAATCGACCGTGCCGGTCAGTGGCCAGCGCAAGCGCCGGGGTTTGGTGAATTTTGCCGACTGATCGCAGGCCAGTCCGCAGTGTGTAAATCAGTTGATGAACATTGAAATATCAGACAGTTGGTCAGCATCAGGCGGGGCGCAGGCCAAGGCAGCCAAATCGAGTTTCAGTACCACCAAAACCATCAACGGAAGCGCCTCAAGCGTGCTTTGCGTGATTGCACCCTGGTCAGCCAGGCGCGCCGCCAAGTGCAGCACGGCCGACAGTCTGAACAAATTCGCGCTGGCCAAAGGCTGAGCCGCGTCACGCAATCCCTGCACCAACATGCCGGGAAAATCCCAGTGGGCGGCCAGCTCGGCGGTGATCTGACCTTCATCAAACCCCGTCTGCTGGCGCTCGCGCGTCCAGCGCTCACCAGGTTCGATCGGCTGGGCTTCGATGCGCACAATCGCCATGGGCTTGATCCGGCCTAAGGTGACCTCGCCCAGACGCAGCATCATGCCGACCAGCCAAGCCTGCTGTGGGTCAACACCGCACTGGCTAGCGATCCACTGCGCATAGCCGGCGCACAACATGCAGTAACGCCAGAACGTGATGCGGTCCAGTCCGGCCGGCAGGTTTGTCATGCGGCCCATGCACAGCGCCAGCGCGCGGGTGCGAATCAGTGAAATCCCCACAATGCTGATGGCTTGGTCAAGGGTTGAGACCTGGTGTGACATGCCAAACATGGCACTGTTGGCCATGCGCAGCAGGTTGGCGGTTAGCGCCGGGTCTTTGCTGATGATCAGCCCAATGCTGTGCTTGTCGGCATTTTCGTCAGCGAAGGTGCGGATCAAGGCCTGTCCGACCTCCGACATGACAGGCCATTCCGCCTGCCGCATAAAGGCCGCTACCTCCGGAAAAGGAGTCTGAATCTGCTCACTCATGCGCTTGCCTTTGGATTGGTTGTTTTGGGTTGATAGTCGCAATACGCCGTCAACGCACAGTCCCAGCAGCGCGGGCTGCGCGCCAGGCAGACGTAGCGACCATGCAAAATCAGCCAGTGGTGGGCGTGCTGCAAGTATTTTTTGGGTATGCGCTTGAGCAATTGTTGCTCAACCGCCAAGGGGGTTTTGCCTGGGCCTAAGCCGGTGCGGTTGGCGAGCCTGAAAATATGCGTATCGACGGCCATGGTGGGCTCGCCAAAAGCCACATTGAGGACCACATTGGCGGTCTTGCGGCCCACGCCCGGCAAAGCCTCCAGCGCCTCGCGGCTGTGCGGCACTTGGCTGGCGTGCAAGTCCATCAGCATTTGGCAGGTTTGCAGCAGGTGGCGCGCTTTGCTGTGGTACAGGCCGATGGTCTTGATGTGACCTTCCAGCCCTTGCAGGCCCAAGGCGAGCATTTTTTGCGGTGTGTTGGCCACTTCGAAAAGTCTGCGGGTGGCCTTGTTGACGCTGACATCGGTGGCTTGCGCCGACAGCAGTACCGCGCACAACAACTCAAACGCGCTGGCATATTCCAGCTCGGTTTTGGGGTGTGGATTGGCAGCTTGCAGCGTGGCAAAAAAAGCCTCAATGTTGGCGGTTTTCATGCGCTCAGGCCACGCTGACGAAGCTGTCGGCGGCGGGCAAGTTGGTTTTCATCCAGGCCACATCAAGCCCGAGCTTTTGAATCACATCGGGCGGCAACTGGTCAATCGCATCTTCGCTGGCATCGGGCATGTCGGCCAGCAGGCCGGCCAGATTGATCACGGCACCGAGCCGTGAGTAAGCCTGCTCCACCAGCGGGTCAAACGAACGCTCCAGCGCTTGCACGATCTGCATTGGAAAATGCCAGCGGCGCGCCAGTTCTGCCGTGATCTGACCTTCAGAAAAACCGATCAGGCGTTTCTCGCGCTCCCAGCGGCCACCGGGCAGGTGCGGCAGTTTCTCAATTTCAGCAAGTGCTTTGGGGTCGGCCTGGGCAATCAGCAATTCACCCAGTCGCAGCATCATGCCAGTCAGCCAAGCCTGCTGGCTGTCCATCTCCAGTGCGTCTGCCAGCCACTGTGCGTAGCCCGCGCAGGCCATGCTGGCACGCCAAAATTCTTGTTTGTTGAGGCCGGGCAATGCTGGAAAAGCGCCGCTCATGCAGGCACCGACCGACAAGCTGCGGATCTGGGCCATGCCGATCAGCTGAATCGCCTCATCAATCGACCCGACCCCGCGCTGCAGACCAAACTGGGCACTGTTGGCCAGGCGCAGCAATTTGGCG
>JBBQZI010000139.1:0-8815 GCA_038207855.1 Burkholderiales bacterium | reverse complement strand
GGCAGTGGCGCTGGCAGGTGGCTTGTCAGTGACCGGGGGCACGCTGATGGCGCTGCTGACGCTGGCCGGCCATATCAGTGTTGCCAGCATCATGCTGCCGCAGGTTTTATTCATGATCGGCCACGGCATTCACCAGCCCTGCAGCCAGAGCGGTGCCGTCGGACCCTTCCCGCAGGCCGCCGGTGCGGCTTCGGCGATGAACGGTTTTTTGATGATGACCACCGCCTTTGCCATGGGCGGCTGGCTCGGCACGCACATGGACGGCACCGTCTTGCCGCTGACCCTGGGCATCTGGTTCTGGAGTGTGTTGATTGCGCTGGCGGCCTGGACGCTGGTGCAACGCCATGGCGAGCCGGGCCATCACATCACGCCACAACCAAGGCCACTATCATGACAACTCAAGCTGCACAACCGGCCCTGCCCCGCTACCTGGCGATTGCCGGTCCCACCGCCTCAGGCAAAACAGCCGCCGCGCTGGCGATTGCGCAGCGCCACGCGGTAGAGATCATCAGCGTTGACTCAGCGCTGGTTTACCGTGGCATGGACATCGGCACGGCCAAGCCGAGCGCGGCGGAACTGGCGCAGGTGCCGCATCACTTGATCAACCTCCGCGACCCGCAGAGCGCCTACAGCGCCGCCGAGTTTGTGGCAGACGCGCGCGCCCTCATTCACAGCATTACGGCGCGCGGCAAATTGCCGCTGCTGGTGGGCGGCACCATGCTGTATTTCAGGGCGCTGCGCGACGGCCTGGACGACATGCCCAAGGCAGACCCGGCGGTGCGCGCTGTCATTGAGCTTGAAGCCGCCCAAAAAGGCTGGCCCGCGCTGCATGCCGAGCTGGCCTTGGTCGACCCGGTAACTGCTGCCCGCCTGGCTCCGGCAGACTCGCAACGTATTGCCCGCGCGCTGGAGGTTTACCGCCTCACAGGCTTGCCATTGGCCAACTTTCATACTACAAAATCAATAGCTGCTCACGCAGGTAATACGGGGGCTAGAGACCAAAATGATGTAAGTATTAAAAATGCATCCATGCTGATCTCGCTGGAGCCTGCTGATCGCGCCTGGCTGCACCAGCGCATTGCCCAGCGCTTTGATGCCATGCTGGCCGACGGTTTTCTCGATGAAGTGAAAGCCTTACGTGCCCGTGGCGACCTGCACCCCGATTTACCCGCCATGCGCTGCGTCGGCTACCGCCAGGCGTGGGACTATCTTGATGCATTGGCGGCGTTTGAAGCCGGTCGCGCAGCCTGTGCGATGCCGCTAGCCGAGCTGCGCGACAAGGGCATCGCTGCCACCCGCCAGCTCGCCAAGCGCCAAATCACCTGGCTGCGCAGCATGCCCGAGCGGCGCGTGGTGGCGTGTGATGCGCCGGATGCATTGGCACAGGTTTTGGCGCTGGCGGATGAGTTTTGTAAATGGCGTCAACAAACCTGATGTTCTGATCATCAGGTTTGACGATGGCCGGCCAGCCGACTAGTGGGTTATGACCATGACTTGATATTCGCGGGGACTTGGTGAAAGTTGAGACTTGGCAGCAAGTCGACCTACACTTTGGTTCGGTCTATACCCGCTACGGGCCCATAGCGGTAGTAGCAAAACTGAAATACCGGACGTTCAACATTTACCTGGCGCAGTAGCGTGTTGATGAAATGGCGATTTTGGTGGGATGCTCGCCAAAGTGAGGGTGGTTAGACCGATTTGACACGTCGTTTAAGTTGGCATACTATGCCATAAGTGAATTTCGGAGGGTTTAATGCCAACACGTAATGTGGTACTGACCGAGCACCAAGCTGCTCTGGTTGAGAATTTGGTCGCCGGTGGGCGCTACCAAAACGCGAGCGAGGTCTTGCGCGAGGGATTGCGCCTCGTTGAGAGGCGGGAGTCCGAGGATTCTTTACGCCTTCTGGCGCTCAAAGCTGCGGTCCAAGTGGGCTTGACGGATAGCGCGGCAGGCAGGTATACCGACTTTAGTTCTTCGGAATCGCTCACGAGTCACCTGAAATCCCTTGCAACCAACGCAATTGCGAGCGCATGACTAGCGCATGGACGGTTCGACTCGTCGCAGCGTCCGAACGAGATTATCAGGAAATCACCAAACGCAGCGCTCAGGACTTCGGGTCCTTGCAGGCTGAGGTTTATGCGGAAACTTTAGGGCTGGCTATTGATGCCTTGCGTGAAGAAGGCCCAGAAACAATTGGGGTGAAAGACCGAGAAGAAATTGGCCCCGGCATTTTTACGCTGCATGCGGCAAGGCACAAACGCAAGGCCAGCCATTTCTTGGTATTCAGAGTTATGGGGATTCGAACGATTGAAGTTCTAAGAATTCTTCATGACCGAATGGATTTGGCAAGGCATATTTCGCAACAGCAAGAACCACCCATCCACTAGGTTTGCAGCTCTAGAGGACGTTCGGAATGCAATGTGTTCCAACTTCGAGTGTCCGCAATGGAGAACTGTTCCGACAGACCGCAACTGGTCGGCAAGAGACTGCCGCCTTGGCCGGTATCGCCGATGGAATCTGGCACAAAGCGGGCATTGTGAGTCTGACCGCCAAGTTCGATAACGAGCTTAAGCAAATTTAGTGATGGAAAAAGATGCAGTCAGTCAACTTTTGATTTGGGTCGCACCGAGGTCCATGAGCGGGTTCACTGAACGCTATATACAGTCCAATTCAAGGGTATCGCAGACTCGATTTCTTCCTTGTTTTTTCGCACAATATAACACCCGATCAGCAGACTCAAGCAATGCTTCAAGGGTCATTGCTTTCTCCCATGCAGCCACACCTATCGACACCGTGATGGACAGGATGGGTTCCGTTAACAAGGGAGTGGCTGAGACAGCCGCGCATACACGTTGTGCCACGACTCTGGCGGCTTCCAGTGAAGCACTGGGGACGACCACAACGAACTCCTCACCCCCCAGCCGCGTCAGCATGTCTGTCGGACGCAACGCAAGCGCGACGCGTTGGGCAAATGCCTTCAAAGCTTCGTCACCGACGTTATGCCCGTACCTGTCGTTAACCATTTTGAAGTGGTCAATATCAAGCATAAGCAACGCGAATGGTTCTCCATGCGTCTGCGCGCGCTGAATTAACTGTTGAATTGTGGATACAAGTGAACGTCGGTTAGAAACACCAGTCAAAGCGTCGGTTTCAGCGTCATGCGTAACACTGGTAAGCGCTGCCTTTAGCTGTTCAGTCAATGTTTCGTTTTTGAGCATCAATGCAACCTGACTGTTGACCGCCACTCCCAAGCCACGCATGTAGAAAAAGATGAGTGTCAGAAACAGGGTCATACCCACCAGCAGGTTCAACATTTCGGGCTCTCTAAAATGCTGGAGCGTGTGAATTGCGGTGGGAATCCAGATGCCAAGAAGTTGCATGCCGTAGGCGCGCATAAACTTGATGTGTACTGGCGCGTTCACTGCCGCCACACCACAAAGTATCGTTGCTAGCCAGGGGTCAAGCATTGCGTCGTACCCCATTAGAGTGACAGAAACAAGACCCCATGCAAGGCCGTCCAAGCCAACAATCAAGGCATACCTCGGGACGACCCAGACCGCCTCTTTAAGTCGCTTTTTAAGGGCATTCAGACCGACCAGAGTGATGACCAGCGCCAGGGCAAAACACGTCACCCAAAGGGAAATCGCAAAAAACGGGACACGCCCCCAACAAAACAAGGTAACCAACGCCAACCCGAGCGGTGCAGTACGCTGCGTTGTAATGGCCTGGCTCAGGGTTTGGCGGAGTCGCTCCTCTAATACAGCATCTTCATCGATGTCAATATTTTCAGATAAACGCAATTTCGTCATGAGGGCGTACTTATAGCCAATAGGGGGCTCAGTCGGGTTAATCGAAGGCAATGGAGTTTAGACCCTACCGACTGCCCGCTCCACTTTTTTTTGGCGGTTATGGTACTGTCAAGTGACGGATAAAACTGGTCGAAAAAGGCGCGGCATTGCACTCTGGTATTGACCTCTGGCCCTTACAAAACTGGTGGTTTCCCGAGATACAACGAGCCAATTTGAGCGACCTCAACTGGTCGGCAACGGCCCTTGTTGGTCCGGGACCTAAGACGCTGTTGGCGGCTTAAGAAAGAGCTATGTTTGAATTCACCGCCCTCTGCGGCATTTTGCTTAGTGCCGCTTGAGAGCGTCCGCGGTGTCCAATCGGTAAAATTACCCGCCAAACACTTTTCGTCGCCTGCAACCGACCAACCGAAAGGCAACCATGGCCCGTACCCTTGCCTACGCCGCTGGCGCCCTCCCTACGACATGGGCGCGCACGCTCCAGAGAATCACTGCTTCCATCGGCCTGAGTATGGCTATGGCGGCTGGCGCTGCGACACATGAACCCCCGACAGCAGCTACCCCCAGCGCGCCCGCGACGGCAGTGGTCAACATCAGTGACAACAGCTTTCAGTGCATGCGCATGATGCTGCCAGTGCGCCATTTCTTTGTGGACAATTTGCTGGGCAACAAAGCGGGAACATTGGCTGCCGCCAATTCACCCAAAGGCGCCGTCTACCCGCCCGGCTCGGTGGTGCAACTGGTTCCGACGGAGGTGATGGTCAAGCGCGAGACGGGCTTTAACCCTGCCACCGGAGACTGGGAGTTCTTTGAGTTGGAAGTTGATGACAAAGGCACCAGGATTGGCAAGCGTGGTTTTGCCGAGGTGAACAATCGCTTTGGCAAAAATTGCTTTGCCTGTCACGTACCAGCCCGCGAGCCATGGGACTTCATCTGCGAAACCGGTCACAACTGCGAGGCCATCCCCATTGACCACAAGATGACCGGTGCACTGCAACGCTCTGACCCGCGCTGTGGCCCTGCAGAGCCCGAAGCCGGCGACACGATGGCGCTTTTGAAACTGCGCGCTTTGGTCGTGATTGGCACGGCCCAGGCCTGGCTCAAGAGTCACTTCTGACCCTATTTTTGAGCTGAACCCCTTGCCAGACAGAAGATGCATTCGTCAAGCAGCTTGAACCAGCCTCTGAACCTGAGCCGCAATCAGTCTGAAGCAGTGCTGACCTTCCGGAACGCTCTCCAAAGTGCCAAGTCATAGCTAATCTTGAGCACCCCGCAGGCCACCAATGGAACCGCAAACAAACCCGCAGCGAACAATGCACCACCCAGTGTCGGGCCTGCGGCAGAGGCCAGACTACGCGGTACATTGGTGAAGCTGGCGGCCGCTGCCCGCTCCGCCGGGGTTACCACAGCCATGACGAATGCCGCGCGCGCGGGGACGTCCATTTGAGACAGCAGCGAGCGAATAATCAACAGCCCGAGAGCGATTTCCAGATTTGGAACGAAGGCAGCGGCTATCAGGCAAAGACTTGCCGGAATGTGCGTGAACACCATCGTGTTGAGTAGGCCAATCCGCTTGGCCAGCTTCGGCGCCGCAAGTTGTGAGGCTGCCGAGCACAGGCCAGACCAGAAGAAGAACGAACCAGCGCCAGCAAGTGAAAGATGAAAGCGCTCAAAGAGCCAAAGCGCCAACAATGAATTGACCACCAATCCGCCGGCAAACGAATCTACTGAAAACAAGGCCGAGAGTCGAAAAACGATGCCGCGTGACGGACCGAGAGGCGTAGGCAGTTTTCGCTCTTCCTCAAACGTAACCGGCAGACGGCGATAAAGCAGCCAGACAGTACAACCGATGCCACCGTAAAGGCCGAACATCGCGCGCAGGGCATCGAGTTTGGTTGCGCCCGTCCAGTTGACAAGCCCATCAGGAATCCCTGCAGCCAAGGCGCCAAATGCTGCGAACAATGCGCCCAGAAGACTGTAGCGGGCAAAGAGTGAAGTTCGCGCCTCGCCTTGGGCCGCTTCGGCCAGTCGAGCGTGTTCAAGCGGCAGGAACAGGCTGACGTCGCCAGAACTCGGATTGAGCGTGCCGACGAAAGCGATGAAGAGCAGTGGCCAGAATGCCGACCCGCCAGCGAATGCGAACCCGGTGGCTGCCATGACTGCTGCCGCGAAGGACAGCAACCGATGGTGATGGAAACGATGCCCCCAAGCTCCGACAACCAGTGTCGCCAGTGCGGACCCGAATAGCGTCGCAGTGGCGAGAAGGCCCACTTCCCAGGTTCCAAAGCCCAGCGCCAGCAGGTACGCCGGCAAGAGGACCGCGACAAAACCGTCGGCAAACGCCCTCAATGCTCGACCCAGCAAAAGCGGAAGCACCGCCACATTGGCGCCCGCCGGCAGAAGAAACCGCTGAATCAACGCGGGCCTACGCAGAGCGCCGCCTCGTTCAGCGGCATGTCGGCGCACCATTCGTTCAGGGCGCCGCAATTCATCATCACAGTCTGCCACACATCTGCCCGGACTGACCGCTTTAGAGCGCAGGGCTGACAGACTGCTCCTGGTCGGCAACGGCTGTCGGGTGGGGTGAACCACTCCAAGCACAACAGTCATGTGCTGGCCACCACAATGTTTGCAACCATTGGAAATCTGACTGCGTTGGCGTCACGGTACTGGCCGATGACAGATTTATTGATCTCTGAACTGACTCTTGCCCATGGCTGCACGCATACGGTGAGCTTTGACAAGGGCACAGTGCGATAGGCAAGCATGATTTTGCCGAAGTGATTCCATTTTCAAGCGTTTGCCCTCACCACCATCCGTCACGTCTCAAGCTGGCGCTGGCCGATGGGTTTTATAACTGGGGTCAACGAACTTGATATTCTGATCATCACGTTTGACGATGGCCGGTGTGCGATGCGCGGCGGTCATTGGGCTGGCTACCGATCATGGGCCTATTCAGTGTGGATGCGAATGCAAGTGTCGGTGATGGATGTCTGGGTCATGTGTGTGTTCGTGCATGAGTCTCGGGTGATGATGCCCGTGAGCGTGCGGCTCCTGGCCATTCCAGGCAAAGTCATGGCGGTGCTGGTGGTGTTCATCGTGGCGATGCTGATGGCTGTGATCCTGTTCGTCATGGGTATGCTCATGAACATGCCGCTCACTTACGTGCAGCCAGACCCCCACTCCCATCAGAATGGAGGCAAGCCAAAACGCTGCACCCGGCATCTCTGGCCACAGCAACAAGGAAATAGCGACACCAAACAGCGGTGCCACTGAGAAGTAAGCGCCAGTTCTGGCGGTGCCCAAGGTTCTGAGCGCCACAACAAAGAGGGTCAAGCTCAGCCCATAGCCAAAAAAACCAATAAGCAGACTGCCAACTATTGAGTTCAGTTCTGGCAACGAAGCGCCATTGAAGATGGCCAAGCCAGTGTTGCAGGCACCAGCCAGCAAGCCCTTCAGACAAGCGACCAGCATCGCATCATTTGTGGACACCTTGCGAGTGAGGTTGTTGTCCACCGCCCAACACAAACAGGCCCCCACAATCATCAAAGCGCCGGATGACAGCGCCAAGCCTCCAGGCTGCCAAGACAGCAGAACGCCACCCAGAACGATAAAAGCCATGCCTGCAACGATATGGCGGTCGGCATTCTCCTTGAACACGACCCAGGCAATCAGCGCAGTCAGCACCCCTTCGACGTTGAGAAGTAACGAGGCACTGGCACCGGATGTCTGGGTCAGGCCAAGCATCAGCAGCACCGGGCCCAGCATTCCCCCCGCAACGATTGCCCCCGCCAACCAAAGCAATTCCTGACGTGGAATATGCAGGCGCGACACGGTTTGATGACTCGCCCGTTCCTTGATGCGCCGTGCCAACAGCAGCACCACAAGTCCCAAGCCACTTCCAAGGTACAACAGCCCAGCAAGAAGCAATGGCGGGACATCAATGGTCAGGATTTTTGCAAGCGGTGTGCTGGCACCAAATAACAGGGCCGCGACTATCGCAGGCGTGGCTTTATGGATCGACATGTGGCAAGTGGAACACAAAAACAATTCAAGTTTGATTGACAACACCCTCACACCTGCCCAGCCGGGCTTCATCAGTCTGGTGGTTTTGGCGGAAGTCTGCTGGGTACTCAAGCGCTTGCCTGTCGCACCGCTGGCGCCGGGCGCAGCGCAATGTGATCGCCTTCCACTTCAAAACTGATCGCCATACCTGGCATCAAGCCAAAATGCTGGCCAATATCACGTGGAATCGTGACCTGGCCTTTATCACAGCACCGCCGGCCCGGTGATCCGCAGTTAACATGCCTCGTCCCTATCTTTCCTCCTCCCCATGAGCCTGATCATCACCCACTTGAGCAAGCGCTACGGCGACGTACCGGTATTCAGCCATGTCTCATTAACAGTCGCACCCGGTGAATTTGTCGCCATCGTGGGCGAGTCGGGCGTCGGCAAGTCAACGCTGCTCAACTGCATGGCCGGGCTTGACAGCTGGAACGACGGCTCGGTCAGGCTCGACGGGCTTGACCTTGGCAGCTTGAGCGACGACCAATTGGCGCGGCTGCGGCGCGAAAAAACCGGCTTTGTGTTTCAGGCATTTCACGTGCTGCCGCACCTGAGCGTGACGCAAAACGTAGCGCTGCCGCTGATGCTGCTGGGCCAGCATGACGATGCCCGGGTGCAAGCCATGCTGACTGAAGTGGGCCTGGGCGGCTTGGGCGAACGCCTGCCGCAACAGCTTAGCGGCGGCCAGTTGCAGCGCGTGGCGATTGCCCGCGCGCTGATCCATCGCCCGATGCTGCTGCTGGCCGACGAGCCGACCGGCAACCTGGACCCACGCACTGCCGACAAAGTAATGGATGCACTGGTCAGCCAGACGCGCGCGCATGGCGCGGCCATGGTGCTGGTGACGCACTCCAAAGCGGCAGCGGCGCGGGCAGACCGGGTGTTGCTGCTGACCGCCGATGGCTTGAGCGCGCATGCAGATCAAACTTGATTTTTGCGACCC
>JBBQZI010000138.1:0-8820 GCA_038207855.1 Burkholderiales bacterium | reverse complement strand
CCTGCGGGCACCTTGACCCAGCCTTCGCTGAGGCAGTATTCCTCGACATCCGAGCGCTCAATGTCATTGAATCGAATGCCAATGTCATGTTCAAACACGGCTGCAACGTGAAAAGGGCTGCGCGCATCGGCGGACAGGTGGTCGGGCAGTGGGGGGCGGGGAGTGGATTGGGTCATAACCGCCAATTTTCCACGATTTGACAGGCGCCCTGGCGTGGCGATGATTTTCTGGCCTGTCACGCCCGCCCAGCGAATGCAGGTGGTGCATTCCAGCCCGTAAAATCATCTGCGTGCACGCCATTTGTTGCGTGCGTTATTAATCAGGGCGGCATTGGCCTGCAGCCCCACCGACTATGTTGACCTTTCAGCAAATCATTTTGAAACTGCAGTCCTACTGGGATGCCCAGGGCTGCGCGCTGTTGCAACCCTATGACATGGAAGTCGGCGCGGGTACGTCGCATACGGCTACATTTTTGAGAGCGCTTGGGCCAGAGCCCTGGAAGTGCGCCTACGTGCAGCCGAGCCGCCGCCCGAAAGACGGCCGCTATGGCGAGAACCCGAACCGCTTGCAGCACTATTACCAATACCAGGTGGTGTTGAAGCCCGCCCCGAGCAACATTCTGGAGCTGTACCTGGGTTCCCTCGAAGCGCTGGGCTTTGACCTGAAAAAAAACGACATTCGTTTTGTCGAGGATGACTGGGAAAACCCCACGCTCGGGGCCTGGGGCCTGGGCTGGGAAGTCTGGCTCAACGGCATGGAAGTGACGCAGTTCACTTACTTTCAACAGGTTGGCGGCATTGACTGCCGCCCCATCACCGGTGAAATCACCTACGGTCTGGAGCGCCTGGCAATGTACCTGCAGGGCGTGGACAACGTCTACAACCTGACCTGGACCGAGTCGCCCGACGGCAAAAAGCTGACCTATGGCGATGTCTACAAACAAAACGAGGTCGAGCAGTCGACCTACAACTTCGAGCACAGCGATGCCGACTTTTTGTTCACCGCCTTTACCGCGCATGAAAAGCAGGCCAAACATTTGATGGAGGCGCAGCTTGCGCTACCCGCTTACGAGCAAGTGCTGAAATGCGCCCACAGCTTTAATTTGCTGGATGCCCGGGGAGCGATTTCCGTGACCGAGCGCGCCGCCTACATCGGGCGCATCCGCACGCTGGCGCGTGGTGTGGCGCAAAGCTATTACGAGAGCCGCGAGCGACTGGGCTTCCCGATGGCCCCGCGCGAGTGGGTGGCGCAGATGGCCAAGAAAGCATAACCATGACTACTCAAAATCTACTCGTTGAACTGTTTGTTGAAGAGCTGCCACCCAAGGCTTTGAAAAAGCTCGGTGAGGCGTTTGCCAACCAACTGGCTGAGCAGTTGCGCGCGCAAGGGCTGGCGACCGCTGACTCGGTGGTCACGCCGTTTGCCTCGCCGCGCCGGCTGGCGGCGCACATCACGCAGGTTTGCCGCAAAGCCGCCGACCGCGCGGTACAGCAAAAGCTCATGCCGGTGAGCGTGGGCCTGACGGCTGATGGCACGGCCACGCCGGCCTTGCTGAAGAAACTGCAAGCGCTGGGTGTGGACGTGTCCGACCCGGTATTTGCCGTGGCCGGTTTACGCAAAGCCCCTGACGGTAAGGCCGATGCGCTGTTTTACGACAGCCTGGCAAACGGTGCCACGCTGGATGTGGGTTTGCAAAAAGCGCTGGATGAAGCGCTGACCAAGTTGCCGATCCCGAAAGTCATGAGCTACCAACTGGAGTCCGATTGCGAGCTGCCAGGCTGGACCAGCGTGAATTTTGTGCGTCCGGCGCATGGCCTGGTGGCCCTGCACGGCAGCACCGTGGTGCCCGTCAAGGTGCTAGGGCTGACATCGGGCAACACCACCCAAGGCCACCGCTTTGAGGCGGACAAGTCGCCGGTGCTGATTGCCGATGCCGACCAATATGCGCAAACTTTGTTGACCGATGGCGCGGTGATCGCCAGCTTCAACGACCGGCGCTTTGCCATCGTGCAGCAACTGGCGCAGGCCGCCGAGCGGCTGGGCCCGGGCTTTGAGGTGCTGCTCGATGAGGCCTTGCTGGACGAGGTCACCGCCCTGGTCGAGCGCCCGAATGTGCTGACCTGTGCGTTTGAAGAGCAGTTTCTTGAAGTGCCGCAAGAGTGCCTGATTTTGACCATGAAGGCCAATCAGAAGTACTTTCCGTTGCTCGATACCCATGGCAAGCTGACCCATCAGTTTCTGGTCGTCAGCAACATCAGCCCGGCCGACCCGAGTGCCGTGATTGGCGGCAATGAGCGCGTGGTGCGCCCACGGCTCAGCGATGCCAAATTCTTCTTTGATCAGGATCGCAAGAAAACCTTGGAGTCGCGCGTGGCCGGGCTTGACAAGGTGGTCTACCACAACAAGCTGGGCACGCAGGGCGAGCGCATGGCACGGGTGTGCGCCATTGCACAAGCCATTGCCGCTTTGCTGGATGTATCAGCCGTTGACCCGGCAGCCGTGCGCACCGCCGCCCGCCTGGCCAAGACCGATTTGCTGACCGACATGGTGGGTGAGTTTCCCGAGCTGCAAGGCATCATGGGCGGCTATTACGCGCGCCACGATGGCTTGACAAAAACCATCGCCCAGGCCATTGAAGACCACTACAAACCGCGCTTTGCCGGGGATGAGTTGCCGCGCAACCCGGTCGGCGTGGTGGTGGCGCTGGCCGACAAGCTCGAAACCCTGGTCGGCATGTTCGGCATTGGCAACTTGCCGACCGGCGACAAAGACCCGTTTGCCCTGCGCCGCCATGCGCTGGGGGTGATTCGCATGCTGATTGAAAAAGATTTGCCGCTGGATTTGAACGCCCTGGTGCTGGCAGCCCAGCCGGCCTTTGGCGACAAAATTACCGATGCCAGCACGGCGCTGATTGACTTCATCTTTGACCGCCTCGCCGGCACCCTGCGCGAGCAGGGCTACAGCACGCTCGAAGTGGATGCGGTGCTGGCGCTGCGTCCCCAGCGCCTGGGCGACATTCCCAAGCGCCTGACGGCAGTGCGGGCTTTTGCCGCTTTGCCCGAAGCGCCCGCGCTGGCGGCGGCCAACAAGCGTATCGGCAACATCCTCAAAAAAGCCGATGACGCGGATGCCCATGTCAGCCAGCTGTTGCTGCAAGAGCCTGCTGAAATTGCCCTGTACGCGGCGATGCAGCCGGTGTTGCCGCAGGCCGCTCTGCAGTTTGAAGCGGGCGACTACACCGCCGCACTGCAAACGCTGGCCGCGTTGCGGGCACCGGTTGACGCTTTCTTTGACGGGGTCATGGTTAACGCCGAGGCCACTGATGTTCGTCTGAACCGGCTCGGGTTGCTCAAAACCTTGCATCAAGCCATGAACCGCGTGGCCGATCTGTCGCGGCTGGCAGCTTGACCGGGCCCGCCGCATGACACCTATCAAACTGGTCATTCTGGACCGCGATGGCACCATCAACCACGACAGCGACGAGTACATCAAGTCGGCTGACGAATGGCACCCACTGCCTGGTGCGCTGGAGGCCATTGCCCGGCTCAACCACGCCGGCTGGCACGTGGTGCTGGCCTCCAATCAGTCCGGTTTGGGGCGCGGCCTGTTTGAGGTGTCAGACTTGAACGACATCCATGCCAAGTTGCACCAACAGCTGGCCGCGATCGGTGGGCGCATTGATGCCATTTTTTATTGCCCGCACGCGCCCGGCGAAGACTGCCATTGCCGCAAACCCGCGGGCGGTTTGTTTGAGCAAATTTCCGACCGCTACAGCATGGATCTCAAAGGTATTCCGTCGGTGGGTGATTCGGCGCGTGACCTGGTGGCAGCTGATTCGGTCGGTTGCGAGCTGCATTTGGTGTTGACCGGCAAAGGCGCAGCGTACCAGGGCCGCAGCCTGCCCGAGGCCTTTCCGCCAAGCACGCTGGTTCATGCAGACTTGGCGGCATTTGCCGAGTTTTTGCTGACGCGCGAAGATGCAGCCGTTGCAGCCAAAATCTGATGATGCTGGTTTTTGCTATTTAATTTATAGTTGTTCGCGCACTGTTTATAAGGGCTAGAGCCCTGAAAGCTTTATTATTTCAATGATTCGTTCAATTTTGCACATGGTCTGGATCGTGATCACCGTCGTGCCGTGGACGCTGGCGGTGTTGGCGGCTTCGCTGTTGCCACCGCGCTCTAACGCCTGGTGGACGGCGGTGAACTGGTTTCGCGTGGTGATGTGGGGCACGCGCGTTATTCTGGGCGTGCGCATGGAGGTGCAGGGCTTCGACAATCTGCCGATTGGCAAGACCAGCGCCGCGGTGCTGCTGTCCAAACACCAGTCGACGCTGGAGACGCTTTGGTTGCCCACCATCATGCCGCACCCGCTGGCCTTTGTGTTCAAGCGTGAACTGTTGAAAATACCGTTTTTTGGCTGGTCAATGGCGCGCATGGACATGATTCACATTGACCGGGAATCCCGCACCGCCGCCATGAAACACGTCATCGAGCAGGGCCGTCGGCTGCTCGCGCAAGGCACCTGGGTCATCATGTTTCCCGAGGGAACGCGCATCCCGCGCGGCGAGGCGGGCACCTACCAGACCGCTGGCACGCGGCTGGCGGTGGAGACGGGTGCGCCGGTGATTCCGATTGCCGTGGCCACTGCGCGCTGCTGGCCACGTGCGGGCTTTGTCAAATCAGGCGGCGTGGTGCGGGTGTCCATTGGTCCCGCCATACCCAGCGCAGGACGCGACCCGAAAGCGCTGATGCGTGAAGTGCAGGCCTGGATCGAGGCTGAGATGCGCCGCATCGACCCCGAGGCTTACCCTTAAACCGCGGCTGACCTGAATACCATGCACCCCCTGTTGCGGTTTACGCTCGATTTATTTGAGTCAAATCAGCCTGTAGACCAGGTGAATCCTGCGCAGATAGCTATAAAAAACAGAGCTAATCCGTTGTCCGAAACAGCAGCTGATGCGCCCCCTGAAGCGGTATCTGTGACGGTGCTGGCCCAGATGCACTTTCGCCATCCCCGCGCCAGCCGCGAGTTGCGCCTGGGTGATGCGCTGGTGGCTTATGAATTCAAGCGCGGCCAGCGCCGCAGCATTGGCTTTAGCGTCGGGCCCGATGGCTTGGCGGTGCGCGCACCCAAGTGGCTGGCATTGCGCGAGGTGGACGCAGCGCTGCACGCCAAAGCACCCTGGATTTTGCGAAAACTGCAAGAAACGCGGGAGCGTCATGCGCGCCTGGCCGCGCACGTGATTGACTGGCGCGACGGTGCCACGCTGCCGTTTCTGGGGCAAACCATCACGCTCAAACTTGATCCGCAACACCGCTTTGGCGCGGCGGGTGCTGAGCTGCTTGAATCGGCTGCCCACGCCGGTGCCACCTTGCACATCAGCCTGGCCCATAGCGCCACGTCTGAGCAAATCCGCGACGTGGTGCAGGCCTGGCTGATGCGCCAGGCCAAGCAACTTTTTCAGCAGCGCCTTGACCACTTTGCGCCGCTGTTGGGCGTGCAGTGGAAAAAGCTGGCACTCAGCAATGCCGGCACGCGCTGGGGCAGTGCCAAGACCGATGGCTCCATCCGGCTGAACTGGCGGCTGGTGCATTTCAAACTATCGGTGCTGGACTACGTGGTGGCGCACGAACTGGCCCACTTGCGCGTGATGGACCACAGCCCGCGTTTCTGGGACACCGTGCGCACGGTGGTGCCCGACTATGCGCAACTGCGCCAGCAACTCAAAGACGAGACAACGCCGCGCTGGCGGTGATCGACGATTCACGTAGCGGCACGACTGGCAGCGTAGTGACGTTTGCCGTCGGTATTTTGGCAGCGTTGATCGTTGCTGCAATGGTGCCCATATGCTGGTGCAAAATCAGATCAAGTTTTGCTTCATAATTGACGTTTACGTCAACGTCAATCCCGGCAGATTATTTGTCAACCCCTTTTCATGTCACATACCTATAGCATCAGCGACCTGGCCAAAGAGTTTGATCTGACCACCCGCGCCATCCGCTTTTATGAAGACATGGGGCTGCTGCAGCCTGCACGCAGCGGCCCGGCTGGGCGCTCGCGCGTTTACAGCGGGCGCGACCGCACGCGGCTCAAGCTGACACTGCGTGCCAAGCGGCTGGGCCTGAGCCTGACCGAGGCCAAGGACATCATCGATATGTATGACAGCCCGCGCGACACGGTGGCGCAATTTGAAAAATTTTTGCTGGTGCTGGCTGAGCACCAGCAGCAGCTTGAAGCGCAGATGCTTGACCTGCAAGCCAATATGGACGAACTCAAAGTGCACCAGCGTGAGGCCAAAGCGCTGCTGGCAAAGGCCTTGCGTAGCAAGTCCCCGGACAAAATTTCTGCCGAATTAGTTTTCTCAAATAACCCAATCCAATTCAATTAAGGAGATATTCATGACAAACCTGCCCGGACTCAACTTTCAACTCGGTGAAGACATTGACGCATTGCGCGATGCAGTGCATGACTTTGCCCAAGCCGAGATCGCGCCACGCGCCGCCGAGCTCGATCGCAACGACCAGTTTCCGATGGACTTGTGGCAAAAAATGGGCGCTTTGGGCGTGCTGGGGATTACCGTGGGTGAGGAATACGGCGGTGCCAACATGGGCTACCTGGCGCACATGATTGCGATGGAAGAAATCAGCCGCGCCAGTGCCTCGGTGGGCTTGAGCTACGGTGCGCACAGCAACCTGTGCGTGAACCAGATCAGGCGCAACGGCACGCCCGAGCAGCGCGCCAAATACCTGCCCAAGCTGGTCACCGGCGAGCATGTCGGTGCGCTGGCGATGAGCGAGTCGGGCGCTGGCAGCGATGTCATCAGCATGAAGCTCAAGGCGCAAGACAAAGGCGGCTACTACCTGCTCAATGGCAGCAAGTTCTGGATCACCAATGGCCCGGATGCCGACACGCTGGTGGTCTACGCCAAGACCGAGCCCGAATTGGGCGCACGCGGTGTCACCGCTTTTCTGATCGAAAAAGGCATGCCCGGATTCAGCATCGCGCAAAAGCTCGACAAACTGGGCATGCGCGGTAGCTCCACTGGCGAACTGGTCTTCAACAACGTTGAAGTGCCCGAATCGCAGATTCTGGGCGGACTCAACATGGGTGCCAAGGTGCTCATGAGCGGCTTGGACTACGAGCGCGCCGTGCTCACGGGTGGCCCGTTGGGCATCATGCAAAGCGTCATGGACAACGTGATTCCTTATATTCACGACCGCAAGCAGTTCGGTCAGAGCATTGGCGAGTTTCAGCTGATTCAGGGCAAAGTGGCCGACATGTACACGGTGTTGCAGGCAGGACGTTCGTTCGCCTACACGGTGGCCAAAAATCTGGATTTGTTGGGCACCGATCACGTGCGTCAAGTGCGCAAAGACTGCGCCAGCGTCATTCTGTGGTGTGCTGAAAAGGCCACCTGGATGGCCGGCGAGGGGGTGCAAATTTTTGGCGGCAATGGCTACATCAACGAATACCCACTGGGGCGGCTGTGGCGCGATGCCAAGCTGTATGAAATTGGCGCGGGCACCTCAGAAATTCGCCGCATGTTGATTGGCCGGGAACTGTTTGCCGAGACCTGCTGAACTTCGCGTCCAACCCACTAGAGATCCAGAACCATGTACTCACTTCAACACCTGCTGGACAACAATCGCAGTTGGGCCGATCGCATGGAGCTGCAACGCCCCGGCTTTTTTGCCAAGCTGGCCCAACAGCAAAACCCCAAGTACCTGTGGATTGGCTGCGCCGATAGCCGCGTGCCAGCCAACGAAATCACCGGGCTTGACCCGGGTGAGATATTTGTACACCGCAATATCGCCAATGTGGTGGTGCACTCGGATTTGAATGCGCTGTCGGTCATCCAGTTCGCCGTCGATCATCTCAAGGTCGAGCACATTATGGTGGTTGGCCACTACAGCTGCGGCGGTGTGCTGGCGGCGCTGCGTGGCACGCGGGTCGGGCTGGCTGATAACTGGCTGCGCCACGTGCATGATGTCAAACTGCGCCACCGCAAACGGCTTGACCATTTGACACCGGCCGAGCAACAAGACACCTTGTGTGAGATGAATGTGATTGAACAGGTTGGCAATGTCGCGCTGACCAATGTGTTGCAAGATGCCTGGGCGCGCGGGCAAAAAGTGGCGGTGCATGGCTGGTGCTATGGGCTGGCGGACGGCTTGGTGAAAGATTTGGGGGTCACGATGCAGGGGAGCCACGAGGTGATGCCGGTTTTTCAAAATGCCTTTAAGCGCTACCCTTTTCCGGCCATGAGCGCCTGATTCAACGAGACCAAGCATGTTTCCAACCCGCCTTGACTCCAGCATCGCCTATGACATCGCCAAAGCGCTGATGGATGGTTTCAACCGCCATTACCGCTTGTTTCGTACCGAGTCAGCGCGCGCCAAGCACCGGTTTGAAACCGCTGACTGGCACGCCCAACAACGTGCGGCGCGTGATCGCATCGAGTTTTACGACCTGCGCGTGCGTGAGTGCTCGATGCGCCTGGAGCGCGAATTCAAGGCCGACCAGCAGCCGATGGACATCTGGCATCAGGTCAAGCTGCACTACATCGGCTTGCTGGTGGACCACCATCAACCGGAGCTGGCCGAGACGTTTTTCAACTCCGTCACCACCAAAATCCTGCACCGCAGCTACTTTCAGAACGACTTTATTTTCATCCGCCCGGCGGTCAGCACCGAATACATTGAAAACAGCGAGGCCGAGAGCCGCCCCACCTATCGGGCCTATTACCCTGACCAAAACAACCTGAGCCAGCAGGTCTTGCGCATGGTGCAAGACTTTGGCTTGCACCGTGAATTCGTTGA
>JBBQZI010000137.1:0-8858 GCA_038207855.1 Burkholderiales bacterium | reverse complement strand
AGGTGGTCGAGCGCAAAGGTTTGCTGGTGCCCATCACCTCGCTGACACCAGCCAAACCCGGTGAAACCGTTGAGTCGCGCGACGTGCGTTTTCGTACCGTGGGCGACATCACCTGCACCTGCCCGGTCGAAAGCTTGGCCGCAACAGCAGATGACATCGTGCTTGAAACGCTGGTGGCCGATGTGAGCGAACGCGGTGCCACCCGCATGGATGACAAAACTTCTGAGGCTTCGATGGAGAAGCGCAAGAAGGACGGGTACTTTTAACTGTCATGACCGCAAAAGAAGAAAGTCCCTTTTGGGCTCAAGGCTTCACGTTGAATCCGGCGCGGCGACTGGGTCATGTGCATGCGGTTTTGGGGTGAAAACACACGCGAAATTAATACATCAGTTCGCCATCAGCTTTAGGCGCGCGCCTTTCACCCCAAAGCCCGGTCACATAACCCAATCACCACGCCTACCGCTATGGATGAAATGAACCGAACAATGCCAGTCACCGCAGCTAGCGGCGTGCGTTGGGTGTGTGACGCAGCGAAATCAAGGAGGAGGTTTGGGGCTGACCCCAAACCGGGGGACATTTGCGGAGTCAGACACCCAATGCGCGCCGCGGGTTAAAACCACATAACCATTACGCGCTTCAGATAAAGACGACACGAGCATCAGAAACCGGCATTTCACGTTAAGCAACAAACAACAAGACTGCAATCATGAAAACTACAAATTTAATAGCTACTCACGCACAATCCATAAGCTCTACAGGCCAAAACGACCATCAAGCAGCACTCAAATTCATCACCTGCGGCAGCGTAGATGACGGCAAGAGCACGCTGATTGGCCGCCTGCTGATCGACAGCAAAAGCGTGCTGCAAGACCAACTCGCCAACGTCAGCAAAAGCGGCGAGGCCGACTTGGCGCAGTTCACCGACGGCCTGAGCGCTGAGCGCGAGCAAGGCATCACCATCGACGTGGCTTACCGCTACTTCAACACTGCCACCCGCAAATTCATCATTGGCGACGCGCCCGGCCACGAACAATACACCCGCAACATGGTCACCGCCGCCAGCAGCGCCGATGCCGCCGTGGTGCTGGTCGATGCCACCAAGCTCCAATGGCAAAACCCTGGCCTGGAACTGCTGCCGCAAACGCGCCGTCATTCACTGCTGGCCAACTTGCTGCGCGTGCCCAGCATCGTCTTTGCCGTCAACAAGCTTGACGCGCTGGAAGATGCGGCCAAGCCCGAGACTGCCGGACAAGCAACGCTGGCTTTCACCAACATTCGCGCGGCGCTCGAAGAATTTGCGTTGGCGGCCGGGATTGAGATCGCCACCATCGTGCCGATTTCTGCCCTCAAAGGCCACAACGTGGTGGATGCGGCTGAAGGCTGGTGCGGCTATACCGGCCCGAGCCTGCTCGATATTTTGGAACTACTGCCGGTCACTCCAGCCGATGCTGCATTGCCATTGGCTTTTCCGGTGCAATGGGTCGAGAAACTGGCCTCATCTTCGGCCGACACCTCGCAAGGCCGGCGCGTATTCTGGGGTCGGGTCGCCACGGGTCAGGCGCAAATCGGTCAGCTTGTCAAAGTGTTGCCAAGCGGTCAAACCGCCACCGTAGCCCAAGTGCTAGGCCATACCCGCAAGCCAGGTGCAGTAGATGCCGGGCACAGCGCTGGCATTGTGCTGGACCGCGAGGTTGATGTGTCGCGCGGCGACTGGTTGCTGGCCGTTGAAAGCGCCAGCACCAGCACCGCCGGTGCTGACGATTTCGACACACCCGCAGCCGCCACCAGCCTGCCACCCAGCCGCGAACTCAATGGCACGGTCGCCTGGATGGACGACGAACCCCTGATTGCCGGGCGCACTTATTGGGCTTTGCATGGTCACCGCTGGGCCAAGGCCCGGGTCAAACGCATCGTGCACCGGCTTGACATCAACACGCTGGCCGAAGAAAACGCCGACGCCCTGCCAGCCAATGCCATTGGCCACATCGAGTTGCTGTTGCAAGAACCGATTGCGGCCCGCCCGTTTGCGCAGTCGCGCGTGCTGGGGTCTTTGGTGCTGGTGGACACGGCATCGCACAAAACGGCTGGGGCAGTACTCATCAATTGACACAAGTCAAGGCACATTGCAGCCGCTGGCGCTATGCTCTGTGACCCGGATTGGTAAACCCAATAAAATCACGCTTTTGAGCCCAACTGAAGAAATTCCACCATGACACATACCGTCACCGAAGCCTGTATCAAATGCAAGTACACCGACTGCGTCGATGTTTGCCCCGTCGACTGCTTTCTGGAAGGCCCAAATTTTTTGACCATCGATCCCGATGAGTGCATTGATTGCGCCGTGTGCATTCCCGAGTGCCCTGTCAACGCCATCTACGCCGAAGAAGATGTGCCAAAAGACCAGCGCCACATGACCAAACTCAACGCTGAGTTGGCCAAACTGCCCAACTGGAAACCCATCACCAAGCGCAAAGCTGCCCTGCCTGAAGCCGAAGAGTGGAAAGACAAAACCGGCAAACTGCCGCTGCTAGAGCGCTGATCTCAAGGCTGCCATGACCGAAACCGACGCGCTCGTCATTGGCGCGGGGCCCGTCGGGCTGTGGGTCGCCTTTGAACTTGGGCTGCAAGGCATTGCCGCGCACCTTGTTGACGTGCTCGAAGAGCCCGGTGGTCAATGCGTCGAGCTCTACCCCGACAAACCAATTTACGACATCCCCGGGGCACCGAGTTGCACCGGGCGTGAACTGACGCAAAACTTGTTAGCGCAAATTGCACCGTTCTCGCCAAGCTTTCATTTTGGCCAGCAAGTCAGTGCGCTGGAGCGCCAAAGCAGTGGCCGCTGGCAAGTCACCACCAGCGTCAACAATCAATCCCACCAGACGTTTTTAGCGCGTACGGTATTCATTGCCGCAGGCGTTGGCGCTTTCGTGCCCAAAGAACTCAAAATTGACGGCCTGGCCGCTTTTTTGGGTCGCCAACTGTTTTATCGGGCCAATCGGCCAGAAATATTTGCCGGTAAAAGCGTGGTGATTGTGGGTGGCGAGGATGTCGCCGTGAGCAGCGCTATCGCACTGGCAAGCCCTGGAGCGCATCAGGCCCACAATGTCACGCTGGTACACCGACGCGACGTGCTGAACGCCAGCCCGGATGATTTGACGCGCTTTGCCGCGCTGCGTGAGACCGGTCAAATCAGTTTTGTCGTTGGCCAAATCACGGGTATCAAATCGGCCGGTACTGGCCCCGCTGAAGCCCTGACCGATGTGATCGTCACGCAACCGGATGATCAAAATTTGACCTTGCCACTGGACCTGCTGCTGGTTTGCCAAGGCATCAGCCCCAAGCTCGGGCCAATCGCCGACTGGGGGCTGGCGATGGAGCGCAAACAACTCAGCGTCAATCTCGAAACCTTCGCCACCAGCGAGCCCGACATCTTTGCCGTCGGCGACATCATCACCTACCCGGGCAAAAGGAAACTGATTTTGAGTGGCTTTCACGAAGCCACACTGGCTGCCCTGGCGGCTGCCGCACGGCTTCGACCCGAGCAATCCAGCGCCCTGCAGTACACCACCAGCAGCGAGCTGTTGCAGCGGCGACTGGGCGTTTTCCCAATTCAGTAGAATCCACCCCGCGCCGAAGTTTTGGCGCACACGCTAGGGGTGTTGACCAGCAATTCAAACTGCAGGCCGACTGAGAAAGTCCCTTTGAACCTGATTGAGGTAATCCTCGCGCAGGGAAGCTGGTCTGATCACGGGCGTTGCCGCCTTCTCTGGCAACGGTTCTCCCGCTCAAGCCGTTGCCGACCTGCCAACTTTTTGCATGGAGCAAACAGATGGCAATTTCACACGTTTCCAATTCCAGTAACTCGGCGCTCTCGCCGGTAACCCCAGCCGAACGGGTATTCAACTGGCACGACCACGCATCCCTATGGTTCAGTCTAGGTGTTGGCCTGCTGGTGATGCAGGTTGGCGCCTACTTGGTGCCCGCAGTCGGCAGCCGCGACGCCGCGCTGGCGATTGTGCTGGGCTCGCTGACCGGTGCCGGCTTGCTGGCCTGGACAGCGCGACTGGGTTGCGCCAGCGGCCTGTCGAGCGCCGGGCTGATGCATACCACTTTTGGCAGCAGCTTTGCCAAACTGCCGGTGCTGCTGAACATGGCGCAATTGATCGGCTGGACTACTTTTGAACTGGTCATCATGCGCGACGGCACGGCCGCCATTGGCAAACAGTCTTTCGGACTGGGGCTCGAGGGCACCAGCGGCATGGTTCTCACCACCTTGCTGTGGGGCGGCGTGCTGATGCTGCTGCTGGCGGGTTCCATGACCAAACTGGTGCGCAAACTTATCAGCCGCATTGGCCTGCCGCTGGTGGTCGCGTCGCTGTTGTGGTTGACCTGGCAGTTTGGTGGCAAATTGCAGGCGCAAGGGCTGGCCGCCTTTTGGGCTCGCACGGGCGATGGCAGCATGGGCATGTTGTCGGCGATGGACCTGGTGATTGCCATGCCAATATCCTGGCTGCCGCTGGTAGCCGACTACGCGCGCCACGGCAAAAGCGCTCGCAGCGCCATGAGCGGCACCTGGATTGGCTACGCCATTGCCAACATCTGGTGTTATGCGCTCGGTGTGATGGTAGTTAGCGTAGCAGCGCCGGGCACCGATCTGGTGATGGCATTGCTGCTGGCGCAAGGCGGCTTGCTGGCACTGAGCCTGATTCTGGTGGACGAGATCGACAATGCGTATGGCGACGTGTACTCCAGCGCGGTGTCTGGCCACAGCATCCTGAGCCGTTGGACGATTCGCCAATGGGGCGTCGGCTTGGCGGGGGTTTGCACCGTGCTGGCGCTGCTGCTGCCAATGCACAGCCTGGAGCCTTTTTTGCTGATGCTCAGTTCGATTTTTGTGCCGTTGTATGGCGTGATTCTGGGTCGGCTTGGCATCGGTCAGGCTGACTTTGCTCGGCCTGCGCGCCAAGTGAACTGGACCGCAGCGGCGTTGTGGCTAGCGGGCATCGCCGTCTACCACCTGCTGGCTCAATTCGCCCCGCAGTGGGGTGCCACCCTGCCAACGCTGGCCCTGACCTTCACGCTGGCCTTGGCGACGCGCAATGCGGCGCGTCCGATGCTGACGGCCATCCGGGCATGAACATCGTCATTTTGGGAGCCGGCCTGATGGGTCGGCTGCTGGCCTGCCAGTTGGCGCGCTTAGGCCACACACTGGCGCTATTTGACGCAGGTGGACCCGATGCACTGAACTCTGCTGCCCGTGCCGCCGCAGCCATGTTGGCACCGCTGGCTGAATCAGCCGTGGCTGAAGACCCGGTGGTGCACATGGGCTTGCACAGCCTCAAGCGCTGGCCGCAAGTGATTGCCCAACTGGATGCACCGGTTTTCTTTCAGCAACAGGGAACGATGGTGGTGTGGCACCGCCAAGACAGTGCCGAGGCCAGCCGCTTTGGCCGCCAGCTGGAGGCCACCGCGCAACGCCTGCCCACCCTGCCCAAAGCGCAGGCGCTGGATGCCGCAGGCTTGAGCGCGCTGGAGCCCAGCCTGGGCGCGCACTTCAGCCAGAGTTTGTATTTGCCCGGCGAAGGGCAGTTGGACAACCACCAGTTGCTGGCGGCCATGCTGACGCAATTGCAACGCTTGCAGGTCACGCTGCACTGGCACAGCCCACGCGCGCCGGATGACTTTGCAGTCGGCCCGTCGGGGCAAACGGATTGGGTATTTGATTGCCGTGGCCTGGGTGCGCAGCCGCAATGTCCGGGCTTGCGCGGGGTGCGCGGCGAGATCATCACGCTGCATGCGCCCAACGTGACATTAAGCCGCCCGACCCGGCTGCTGCACCCGCGTTACCCGATCTACATCGCGCCCAAACAGGATGGCTACTTTTTGGTGGGGGCCACCGAAATCGAGTCGAATGACACCTCACCGGTCAGCGTGCGCTCAGCCTTGGAGCTGCTCAGCGCCGCCTACACGGTCGACAGCGGTTTCGGTGAAGCGCGCATTGTGGAGCTGGTCGCGCAGTGCCGTCCGGCCTTGCCCGATAACCTGCCAGCCATTCGCTGGCTGGGGCCGCGCACCCTGCAAATCAACGGCCTGTACCGCCACGGCTACCTGATTGCGCCAGCGCTGCTTGACGTGGTGATGGAGCTGATGGCCGCCGGTAGCTCGCCCTTGGCCGAGTCCTTCAGTTTAAAGGTAAATCAGGCTGCAGCCCCTACCAATCCTGCGCAAGCAGCTACACAATGAATAGCGAAATGATCACCATCCTGGTCAACCAAAGCGCCGTGCAACTGCCCGCTGGGGCCACGCTGGCTGACCTGATTGCCCGGCAACAGCCTCAGCCGCCCTTTGCCGCAGCGATCAATCTGCAGTTCGTCCCCAAAACCCACTACGCCCAAACCGCGCTACAAGCCGATGACCGCATCGACCTGATTGCACCGGTCACGGGGGGCTGATGCCTGGCGCAAAGGGATTGACGATGCGAACGCCGCCCACCATTTCGCCCGCATTCATGTCTTCGCTCAGCACCACGGCACACCCTGCGGTCTGCGCGGCGGCCAGGATGATGGCATCGAAAAATGCAACGCTGCGGGTTTGGTGCAAATCAAGCGCAGCATGGATCATGACGGGGGTCACCAAGACCAGTTCGAACTGCTCGTACAACGCCAGTTGTGCCCGAATGTGCTGCGCCGGCAGCTTGAGCTTTTTGATGGCGATGTTGCAGTACTCCTGCAAAACCTGGGTTGAAAGCACGCCCGTTGCGCCTAAAAAATGCTGCTTGAGCAAGTCCAGCGCCACCCGTTGTTTGACGGGCGCATCACTGGCCTCAGCATAGATCAAGACATTGGTATCGATAAATGTACGCACCGCCATTACCGCTCGTTCGTCTCATCTCGATTGAATTTCCAGTCACCCAGTTGGGCCTGCGACTCGGTGCAACGCGCCTCGAACTGACTCCAGAGTTGCTCGCGCCGCGCACTTCCGGCCAACTGCTCCAGATAGTCACGAACGACCTGATTCAGGCTTTTTCCCATTTTCTGCGCCGCTTCGCGCGCCCGCTGCGCGACTTGCTCATCCACCGAAAGCGTGATATTCATATGACGAATCCTTTTTAAACATTTGCACATAATACGTGCGCACAGCTTGATCGTCAACACCCAATTTTGACCTCATAAAGCTGACGAAATAATTCAAAAACAATAGCAGTATGCGCTTATTCAACGGGCGCTACATGCCAATAACATCTATAAAAACACCATGACTTCCAGCCCCACCGATGCCTTGGTCTTGTATGGCCAGCACTTCCCCAGCCGCCTGCTGCTGGGAACCTCGCGTTACCCGTCTCCCGCCGTGTTGCAAGCGGCGGTGCGGCTGGCCCAACCGGCGATGCTGACGGCCTCGCTGCGCCGGCAAAACCTGCAATCAGGCGATGCGCCCAACCACTTCTGGCACATGCTGCAGGCGTTGGCGGTGCCGATTTTGCCCAACACCGCCGGTTGCCACAGCATCGCTGAAGTGATCGCCACCGCGCAGATGGCGCGCGAGGTGTTTGACACGCCCTGGATCAAGCTTGAGCTCATCGGTGACGACTACACCTTGCAGCCCGACACACTGAACCTGGTCGAGGCGGCTGGCCGCCTGATCAAAGACGGTTTCAAGGTGCTGCCCTACTGCACCGATGACTTGGTGCTGTGCCAACGGCTGGTTGATGTCGGCTGCCAAGCCATCATGCCGTGGGCGGCACCGATTGGTACCGGCAAAGGCCCGATCAACCCGTACGCCTTGCGCACCTTACGCGAGCGTTTGAACGTACCGATGATCGTGGATGCCGGACTGGGCCTGCCATCGCACGCTGCCCAAGTGATGGAATGGGGCTTTGACGGTGTGCTGCTCAACACCGCGGTGGCACTGGCGCAAGACCCGGTGCGCATGGCGGGTGCTTTTGCCCAAGCGACCCAAGCCGGGCGCGATGCATTTTTGGCTGGCACCATGACCGAGCAACAAGCCGCCCAGCCCAGCACGCCCGTACTGGGAACGCCGTTTTGGCATCAGACCTGAGCCCAGTCAACACCGCCACCGCACGCCCGCACACACTGAAAAACCAAGCACACCATGACAGCCACAACCACCCGCGTTGACGGACAACAAACGATCCCGAGCATGGCGCAGGCCATCGTTGCCACGCACGCTGACGTGGCCCTGCAGGAGGGTTCTGATTCAAGGATTTTTAGCCTTCTAGCCCTTACGGATACTGCGCAGACCGCTATTTTTTCAGAAGCAACTGACAAGCTTTCGGAAACCGTCCGACAAGCCGCGCTGCGGGCCTGCCAAGCGCTGAACTTTATCGAAACCGATGCCGATTGCATCGCCCGCGCCTGGCAAGCGCAAACCCGGCGCACCGGCCATTTTGATGCGCACGCCTGGCCGACCGAGCCCGCAGACTTCGGCCTGCAACCCTGGCCGCGCGTGGATGCGTTTGCACCCTGCCCGCATCAACTCGGCCTGTATGCGGTGTTGCCCGATGCGGCCTGGGTGGGCCGCATGGCGCACGCGGGGGTGCCCACGGTGCAACTGCGTTTCAAGTCGAACGATGTGGCAGCCATTGCGCATGAAACCCGCGCGGCAGTCGATGCCGTCAAGGGCAGCAACACCCTGCTGTTTATCAATGACCACTGGCAGGCCGCCATTGAGGGCGGTGCTTATGGCGTGCATTTGGGCCAGGAGGACCTTGACAGCGCCGACCTTGGCGCCATTCGCCAGGCTGGCCTGCGCCTTGGCATCAGCAGCCACGGCTATGCCGAAATGCTGCGCGCCGACGCGTTAAGCCCCAGCTACATCGCCATGGGTGCTGTCTTTGCCAC
>JBBQZI010000136.1:0-8900 GCA_038207855.1 Burkholderiales bacterium | reverse complement strand
CATCATCCCTTCCAGCACCGGCGCTGCCAAGGCGGTGGGCGTGGTCATTCCTGAGCTGAACAAAAAGCTCACCGGCATGTCGTTTCGGGTGCCAACATCAGACGTGTCGGTGGTTGACCTGACAGTGGAGCTCAACACCTCGGCCACCATGGCTGAAATTTGCGCTGAAGTCAAAGCCCAAAGCGAAGGTGCCATGAAGGGCGTGCTGGGCTACACCGATGAAAAAGTGGTGGCCACAGACTTCCGTGGTGAGACCCGCACATCGGTGTTTGATGCCGATGCCAGCATCGCGCTGGACGGCACCTTTGTGAAACTGATCGCCTGGTACGACAACGAGTGGGGCTCTTCCAACAAGTGCCTGGAAATGGTGCGCGTGGTTGCCAAATAAGCTACAAGCAACACCCTGAAGTGTCAACTCAGGGCTCATGCTGCAAGGCAGCATGGGCCTTTTTTGCGCTCCAGTCAAGCCATCACGGCTTGCGCGCTGTCAGCAAAATCAGCACACCGCCGACAATCGCCCCAATGCCGGCCCACAGCGGGATGTTGACGCGCTGCTTTTCGCTGACCTGCAAGTGCAGCGGCCCGAGCTCGACGCTGCTGGTGTCCTTTGTGTAGCTGAAGCCACCGTAAATCAGGCCGAGTGCGCCGCCGGCGATCAGCAGCATGGCGATGATTTTGCTTGCATTCATGGAAATCTCCTCAAGGGGGGTTGATAAGGGTAGCCTGTCGTGCGATTGTGGTCACCCCAAGCTCTTTGGTCTGTGTGGCAGAGCACAGAACACTTCGCGCTCAGGTGGCTGCAATGATACGAAAAGTTACCGTTTCCAAAGCCCCATTTACACGGACTTCATGATGGGTCGGGCCATGCAAGCGACAATGTCGGGTTGTTTTGTTCCACCTGGCTGACTTGCCGCTGCCCATTTTGGCAGCGTTGAACAGCTTGACCTTGATGACTAAATTTGCCATTTTTATCTCCCGCTTGATGCTGGTATGGGCGCTTGCCATGCCTTTTGCCAGCGCCGCCTCGCCGCTGGATTTGCCTGAGCTTGATGCGCTGGTGGACTATAAACCCAAGATGCCGCTGCGCATTTACACCAGCGACAACGTGTTGATTGGGGAGTTTGGTCAGGAGCGGCGTGACTTCGTGGCCATCAAGGACATCCCGCTGATCCAGAAACAGGCCTTACTGGCGATTGAGGACTCACGCTTTTACGAGCACGGCGGGGTTGACTTCAAAGGCGTGGCACGAGCCGTGCTGGCCGACCTGACCGGTGGCCTCAAACAAGGCGCCTCGACCATCACCATGCAGGTGGCGCGCGACTTTTTTCTGACCCGCGAAAAGTTGTTTTCACGCAAGCTCACCGAGGTGATGCTGGCCTACAAAATTGAGCGGACGCTGACCAAGGATCAAATCCTGGAGCTCTACATGAACCAGGTCTATCTGGGTCAGCGCGCCTATGGTTTCAGCAGCGCAGCGCGGGTCTATTTTGGCAAGCCGCTCAAAGACGTCACCATTGCCCAGGCGGCCATGCTGGCGGGCTTGCCGCAAGCGCCCAGTGCCATCAATCCGGTGGTGAACCCCAAACGTGCGGCAGCGCGCCAGCACCTCGTCCTGAAGCGCATGCTTGATCTGGGTTACATCACCGAGCCGCAATACAAACACGCCTTGCAGGAAAACATCCGCGTGCGCCCGGAGGGGCAGAGCTTCAACAGCCATGCCCAATATGTGGCCGAGATGGTGCGCCTAACTCTGTACGCCCAGTTCAAAGAAGAGACCTATACGCGCGGCATCAATGTCACCACCACCTTGGTCAGTGCCGAGCAGGATGCGGCCTATGAGGCGGTGCGGCGCAACGTGCTGGCCTACGACCAGCGCCATGGTTACCGTGGCCCCGAGGCTTTCGTGGCATTACCCGGCAACGCCACTGAGCGGCAAAAGCTGATTGAAGCCACGTTGCAAAAGCACCCGGCCAGCGACAAGATATTGTCGGCTGTGGCCATTGCCGTGACACCCAAGCGGGTCCGCGCGGTGCTGGTCAATGGCGATGAAATTGAACTCAGCGGTGCCGGTTTGCGCACGGCCGCCGCCGCCCTTGCCGCCAAAGCGCCGGCAGCCATCAAGCTCGCAGCTGGCGCGGTGATCCGGGTGCAGCAAGATGCCCAAGGCCGCTGGAGCATTACCCAGCTGCCCAATGTGGGCGCGGCGTTTGTTGCACTGAACAACCAGACCGGTGCCTACCGTGCGCTGGTGGGGGGCTTTGACTTCAATGCCAGCCAGTTCAACCATGTCACGCAAGCCTGGCGCCAGCCGGGCTCGGCGATGAAGCCCTTCATCTATTCGGCCGCGCTTGAAAAAGGCTTTTCACCGGCCACGCTGGTTAACGATGCGCCCTTGACGCTGACCGCGCTGGAGACCGGCGGTCAGCCCTGGACCCCGCAAAACGACGATGGTGTCTATGACGGTGCCATCACCCTGCGCACCGCGCTGGCACAGTCCAAAAACGTGGCAGCGGTGCGCTTGCTGCGCGCCATCACGCCGCAGTATGCGCACGACTTTTTGCCACGCTTTGGCTTTGATGCGGCCAAGCAGCCGGTCAACTACACGTTGGCGCTGGGCACCGGGTCGGTCACACCGCTGCAAATGGCCGGGGCCTATTCGGTGTTTGCCAATGGCGGTTTTCAGGTCAATCCGTACCTGATTCAAAAAGTGGTCGACACCCATGGGACCGTGCTGTTTGAGGCCAAGCCGGTGGCCGTGGCCCAGGAAAGCGCCCGGGTGCTCGATGCGCGCAACGCGTTTGTAACCGGCAGCCTGCTGCATGAGGTCACCGTCTCAGGCACCGGGGCTGCCGCCACCAAGCAATTGGGGCGGCCAGACTTGTTTGGCAAAACCGGCACCAGCAGCGATGCCTTTGATGGCTGGTTTGCTGGCTACAGCGGCACTACCACGGCGGTGGCCTGGATGGGATTTGACGAGCCCCAGTCGCTCGGCAGTCGCGAGTTTGGTGCCACCCTGGCGTTGCCGATCTGGACTGATTTCATGCGCGTAGCGCTGGCTGGCAAGTCACCCAATGAAGCAGCACCGCCCGCAGGTGTGGCACAACTGCATGGTGACTGGATGTATGACGAGTTTGCCAATCAGGGTGCGGTGCGCACGCTGGACCTTGATCTGGATGTGCTTCAGCGCGTGCTGGATTGGCTTAGGCCTTAAGGTTTTTAGGCATCTAGCCCTTGTGCGATATGCGTCAGTAGCTATTAAATATGTAGCGACTGTGGCCTGGCATTACCCTGCTGGTTGCGCCATGCGCAGCCGGCGCGCGGCATCCTCCGCGCGGGCATCGTCAATTTCACGCATCACGCTGCCCAGATCGACATCCGCCTTGGTGCGCTGATAGCGGCCGGTCAGCACGCTGTCATTGCTGAGCAAGCCGGCTTGGTACAGGCTCCAGATTTCGGGCCCAAAGTCAGTGCTAAGCAATTCGGGCGCAAACTGGCCAAAGAAATCACGCAGGTTGCCCACATCGCGCAGCAGCATGCGCTGGGCATGGTTGTTACCAGCCGCATCGACCGCCTGGGGCAGGTCAATGATCACCGGGAAGTCCGGGCCCTCACCGGCGTTGGCCAGCAGGATGTTGAACTCCGATAAATCGCCATGAACCACCCCGGCGCACAGCATGCGCACCACTTCGCCAATCAAGGTGGCGTGGTGGCTGCGGGCTTGTTCAGCGCTAAAGGCCACGTCGTTCAAGCGCGGTGCCGCGTCGCCATTGGCATCGGTTACCAGCTCCATTAGCAGCACGCCATCGCAAAAGTTGTAGGGTTTTGGCACTCGCACGCCAGCAGCGGCCAGGCGGTAGAGCGCGTCCACCTCGGCGCTTTGCCAGGCGGCTTCTTGCACCTGGCGGCCAAACTTGCTGCCATTGGCCATAGCGCGGGCCGAGCGCGAGTTTTTTACCTTGCGGTTTTCGGTGTAGTCGACCGCCTGGCGAAAGCTGCGGTGGGTGGCTTCTTTGTAGATCTTGGCGCAGCGCGTCTCACTGATGCCGTCATGCGTGCAACGCACCACAAACACCATGGCCTCTTTGCCGCTCATGAGCTGGCGCACCACCGTGTCGATCAGGCCTTCTTCAAGAAGGGGTTGCAGTCTGGAAGGTGGTTTCATGAGGGGGATTGTGCCCGCTTAACCAGCCCTGCCGCGTAGAACTTGAGTCAGCTCAAGCCCGGTTTGCCGGACTTTTGCAGAAGTTTATTGATTTTTCTTGGCGATTTCATTGCCAACATAGCCGCCACCGACTGCGCCAGCAATGGTGGCCAGCGTTTTGCCAGTGCCGCCGCCAACCTGGTTGCCCAACAGTCCGCCTACCACCGCGCCGACACCAATGCCGATGGCACTGTTGTGTGCAACAGGTGCCGGTTGTGGGTGCGCCGGTGCCTGGGCAGTTTGTGCTTGCTGCGCCGGTCGGTGAATTGCAGCAGCTTTGGGGGTCACACCTGGCTGGGCAGGTGCGGTGATGGCGGCAACGGGAGCGGTCTGGGCTGCCAGACGCGCGGCTTCTGCCGCTTTGGCTTGGGAATTGGGCAACACGCCAGAAATGGCGGCGATACCCAGCAGGCTGACCAGTGTGACAGACACAGCAGCGACAGCCACCAAGGGGTGGATGCGGTTCAGCGATTGTTTGATTTCCATTTGATTTTCCGGTTAAAAACTGATTGAGTAAGCTTAGCTATATAACGCGCAGCCCGCCGGAGAAGGTGACCGGAAAAGTGTTTCAGATGTAACGGCGTGTGTCGGTGCCCAGCAGTTAGTCTGCTACCAAAACCAAGCTGCGCAAACGCAGGTGCGCCGCATCCGTCAGGTTGGCTGGCAATTGGTTTTTGGCTTGCAGGTAGTGATGGGTGAACACATCCAGGTACGCCTCCAGTGTTTGCGCGGCATGGTGCTCGCCGGCCAAGTCCAGACACAAGGCGGCAACCTCGGAGGTGCAAAAGTGGTCGTCGCGCCGGGAGCGGCGCAAGCGGTAGCGCGACAACTGGTCGGGCTGCAGGCTGAGCACGGGCAAGTGGTTCAGATAGGGGCTTTTGCGGAACATCTTGCGCGCCTCGGGCCAGGTGGCATCCAGCAAAATAAACAAAGGGCGCTTGGCTTGCCTCTGGCGCGCCACATCAGCTCTCACATCGGTTGGTTTGGGCAGCAAGCCGGTCACCACCCGCACGGGATCAACAAACTCTCCGGGAAACACCAGATAGGGCTGCCATTGCGCATCATTGAGCAGGACCAGCAGCGCAGGGTCCACCACGGTGCGCGCCCAGCCAAAGGCAAAGGTGCTGGCCACCACATCGGCAATCAGCCAGCCGGTGTTGCTGGGTTTGAGCGGCTCGATGTCGGCCATCAGCAAGCACACCCCGGCGTGCGTCGGCACAGCCGGCCGCAGGGTGCACAGGCAGTGGCTGGGAATCAGGCGGCAACCGGGGCAGCGCTCACCGTGCTGACCGCCGCGCGCCAGAAAGGGTTTGGCGCTGCGTGCCAAGCGCTCGGCGCGCAGGCGGGCTACGGCATGGAGTGGAGCGAGGGGCATACGGGAAAGTTTGGCGGGCACGGGTCTTGGTAGAAAAATATAAGCTAAATTGGCCTGTAGCCCCTATGTAGCCTGCGTAGGTAGCTATTGTTTTGGCAATTGTGGTGATTTTTTATTGCCGTGATGGGTGGCCGGGGATCAGCGGTAAAACAGCGTCGGCAGCCACATCGTCAGCGGCGGCCAGAGGGCTGCAATCAGCAAGTCGAGCATGGCGACAGCCGCCAGCGGCAGCACCGCACGCGATATTTTCCCGAGCGAGACACCGGCAATGCCGCAACTCACAAACAGGCAAATGCCAACCGGCGGGGTCATCATGCCAATCGCCAGGTTGACCACCACCAGCACGCCAAAGTGCACCGGGTCAACCATCATCTGCGGGGTCAGCAGCGCCAGCACCGGCACCATCAACAGCAGGGCCGCAGTGGTTTCCATCACGCAGCCCACCACCAGCAGCAGCGCCATCACCAGCAGCAACAGGCCGATGGGTGGCAGTGACAGCGAGTTGACAAACACGTCAAGCAGTCGGGCACCTTGCTGCATGGCCAGCAGCCAGCCAAAAATCTTCGCCATGGCGATGATGAACAAAATGCCGCCGGCCGCCACTTGTGATTTGATGATGAGTCGGGGCAAATCTTTCCAGGCCAGCTCGCGGTTGACCAGCGTGCCAACCAGCAGCGCGTAAAACACCGCCAGCGCAGCCGCCTCGGTGACGGTCACGATGCCGCTCAGAATGCCGCCCAGCACCACCACCGGCGCGCCCAGCGACCAGGCCGCGGCGCGACCGGTGCGCACCACCTCGACCCAGCGAAACGGTGCCCGCTGCCCATAGCCCTTGCGCCACGAAATCCAGACCGCCACCGCCATGAAGCTCAGCCCCAGCAGCGCACCCACCAGCATGCCGCCAGCAAACAGTTGCGAGGTCGAAATGTTGGTCATGAAACCAAAAATCACCATCGGAATCGACGGCGGAATGATCACCCCGATGGCACCGCCTGCGGCCACCACCGCTGCGGCAAAGGCGGCTGGGTAGCCTTGACGGATCATGGCCGGAATCACCACTGCGCCAATCGCCGCCGTGTCGGCCGCCGCCGAGCCCGAAATGCCGGCGATGATCATCGAAGCCACGATGGCGGCAGCGGCCAGTCCGCCATGCGCCCAGCCGACCAAGCTATTGCAAAAATCAATCAACCGGCGCGAGATGCCGCCCGTTTCCATCAGCGCACCGGCAATCATGAACAGCGGCACGGCCAGCAGGTCGAACGAGTCCACGCCTGAAAAAAGCTGTTGGACAATGGTTTGCCCCAGTGCAGCCAGGCTGGCGGTGGCCGGAAAAACGCCCGGTGTGACGATCAGGCCAATCGCCGGCAAACCAATCGACAGGGCAATCGGCAGGCCCAGCGCCATCAGCATGAACATCAGCCCGAACAGCAGAAGGATGATCATGGCGCGTCATCCTCAGCGGCGCTGCTTGCGCTATTGCGGCGGGTTAGATCAGTCAAAATATGTAGCAGAAAAATACCGCCCGACAAGGGCAAAACGGCAATTGGCAGCGACATCGGCATCTGCACCGCGGTGGAGGTTTGGTCCCAAGTCTTGAGCGTATAGAGGATGCCGTACCAGGTGATCAGCCCAAAGCAGCCCAGCGTGAGCAGCTGCAGTGAACGCACGATGATCTGCTCAACCGTGGTGCCAAAGCGTGCGCCAAAGCCCGCCAGACCGATGAAATGCGCGCGCTTGTAGGCCACTGTGGCACCCAAAAAAGTGGTGGCCACCAGCAGGTAGCGGCCAATTTCTTCCGACCAACTGAGCGAGTGACCCGAGTAGCGTGCCAGCACTTGGGCGAACAAGATCAACGAGATAGCGACCCCTGCCAGCAGCAGGGCCTGCTCGACCCAGTGGTTGACGCGGTCGCTGGCGGCCAGCAGACGGTGATGAAAATTCATGAGTGGTGTACAGGCCGAGCTGGCGCGCAGCAGTCTGCGCGCCAGCCCGCTATCGCCGGTGGCGATTTACTTGGCGGTCTTGCGAATGTCGTCGACGATTTTCTTGGTGTCGCCGGTCAAGCTGGCGTAAACCGGCTCGGTCTTGGCGCGGAACGCGGCCAGGTCGGGGGTCTCAACCACCTGCATGCCAGCGGCTTTCAGGGCCGCCAATTGACTGGCTTCGTTGTCACGCACAAACTTGCGTCCGGCCAACGATGCAGTCGCTGCTGCATCCATAAAGACCTTGCGGTCGGCCGCGGGCAGCGTATCCATGAAGGCCTTGCTGCCGACAAATACCAGCGCCGAATACACGTGGCGGGTCATTGAGAGGTATTTCTGACCGGCTTCATTGAGCTTGGCCGCCGAGATCACCGACACCGGGTTTTCCTGCCCATCAAGCACGCCTTGCTGCAGTTGGGTGGTAATGGGCCAGGCCATCGGCGTGGGGTTGGCACCAATGGCACGCCAGATGGCCAGGTGGGTAGGCGACTCCATGGTGCGGATTTTCATACCCTTGAGGTCATCCGGGCTCTTGACGGCTTGCTTGGAGTTGGTCACATTGCGAAAACCGTTGTCCAGAAAATGCATACCGACCAGGCCGGCTTTGTCAAAGCGCTTGAGCAGGTCTTGCCCGATCGGGCCGTCAAGCACCTTGTCGGTGGCTTCATAGGAGCTGAACAGGAAAGGCATTTCCAGCGCTTTGATCTCAGGCACAAAGGCTTCGATCGGGCCGGTGGTGCAGACGCTCATCTGCACGGTGCCCAACTGCAACTGCTGCAGCACCTGGGTTTCGCTACCCAGCGCGGCGGAGTGGTGTACCACCACGTCATATTTGCCGGGCAAGGCTTTGTCAACCGCTTCCTTGAACTTGTTGGCCGCCAGGGTGTGGACGAAAGTCGGGCCGGTGACCACGCCAATATTGACCTTTTCGGCCGCCAGCGCAGGCAGGCCAAAGACCAGACTGGCAGCGCAAATGAGGCCGGACAAGGTGCGGGGAATGAATGTCATGGTGTTCCTTGAAGAGAGTAAGTCGTTGTGTAGCGGCCACTGGGCCGCGCCCATCGCCGTGAGCACCCCAATCATAAACGGCGAAAAATCGACATTGCCCGCCTGCAGGCGGTGCAGCTTATTTGCGATGAGCGCTTACACGGCTGCGCGGTCTGACTTTGGCGCGCAGGGTGATGTTTCTTTGGCCGCTACCTGCTGGCCTTCCAGCTACCGGACCGTTTGTCATTCGGGTCTGCACCCTGTGCGGACCATTGCCCGCTGATGCGGCCGTTGTTGATGATCCCGCTGAGTTGCCCGGTAAAGGGTTCCTCGCCACTGGTACTGCCGGAGGACA
>JBBQZI010000135.1:0-8991 GCA_038207855.1 Burkholderiales bacterium | reverse complement strand
CCCACCGCGGCTTCAACCGCCTTGTCCAGATCAGGGCAATCGGCAAACACGATGTTGGGCGACTTGCCGCCGAGCTCGGTCCAGGCACGCTTCAAATTGCTTTGACCGGCCATCACATGAATCTGCTTACCCACGCGAGTGGAGCCGGTGAAGGCGATGCAGTCCACATCCATGTGCAGCGCCAAGGGCGAGCCCGCCTCCGGGCCAAAACCCGGTACCACGTTGAAAACACCGGGTGGAATGCCCGCTTCGAGCGCCAGTTCGGCCAGGCGCAGTGCGGTCAATGGCGACTTTTCGCTGGGCTTCAAGACCACCGAATTGCCAGCAGCCAGCGCCGGCGCAATCTTCCAGGCGGCCATGATCATCGGGTAATTCCACGGCACGATAACGCCCACCACACCCATCGGCTCGCGGGTAATCAGCGCCAGTGCCGTGCTGGGTGTCGGTGCGATCTCGTCGTAAATTTTGTCGACCGCTTCGCCGTACCAGCGAATGCAATTGGCAGCGCTGTTGACATCGACCGCACGGGCATATTGAATGGGCTTGCCCATATCAAGTGTTTCCATCAGCGCCAACTCATCGGCGTGCGCCAACAACTGGTCGGCGAACTTGATCATGATGCGCTTGCGCTTAGCTGGTGCCATCCCGCACCAGCGCTTGTCTTCAAATGCAGCGCGGCCGGCCGTCACTGCTGCGTCAATGTCAGCCTGTCCGCAGCGTGCAACGGCAGTCAACACGCGGCCATCCACGGGTGAAATGCAATCAAAGGTTTGCCCGTCAAGGGCCGCAACCCGCGCGCCATTGATCAGAGCGCGGCCGTCAAATTTTTGTTCAGTCATCTTGATCTTTTCTAAATATTTACGATTGGGGAGTCTGCGTTAACTGCCTTGCAAGGCCGCGGTCTCAGCACGCGTGGCAGCCGCAATTTCACGCTCACGGCGGCGCGTTTGGCGCGCCACCCAGACGCTGTAGCCGACCACCACCACCGTGACCGACACAATCAGCAAGGTGGCCGCCGCATAGATCGTCGGATTGATGCCGCGCCTGGCATAGCCAAAAATCACCTGTGGCAAGGTATTCACGCCCGGCCCTGACAAAAACTCGGCAATCACCACGTCGTCAAACGACAAGGTAAACGCCAGCAGGTAGGCGGCAAAAATGGCTTGCAAGATGTTGGGCATGGTGATCAAAAAGAACACCTGAAATGGCCTGGCCCCCAGGTCCATGGCGGCCTCTTCAATAGCCCGATCCATCTCCAGCAAGCGCGACTGCACCACCACCATGCCATAGGCCATGCCCAGCAGCGTGTGTCCGAGCACAATCGTCAACATGCCACGTTGCGGCCAGCCAAAGGCGTTTTGCACGCCCACCATCAGCAGCAACAATGACAAGCCAATCACCACCTCGGGCATCACCAGCGGTGCGTTGACCATGCCCGAGAACAGTGTGCGACCCGGAAACCGGCGGTAGCGCACTAGCACAAAAGCGGCAAAGGTGGCGAGCACGGCCGATGCCACACCGGCCAAAGTAGCCACTTTGATCGACAACCAAAAGCCTTCAACGATCTTGGTGTCACGCGTCAAGGCTTCATACCAGCGCAACGAAAAGCCGGTGAATTTGGCATCCTGACGCGTGCTGTTGAAGGAAAACACCACCATAAAAAATAGCGGCATATACAAAAACAAAAACGTCAGCCCCATCCAGGCTTTGCCAAAGTACCGATTGACTAAATGACTCATGGCAGCGTCCTCATTTACGCGGCTCCGCCGAATCGCCGGTGTAGTGGTAGTAAATGGCCAGCGGGATGACGATCAGCCCGATCATGACGACCGCCAGGGCAGAGGCACGGGGCCAGTTGTTACTGGTAAACATTTCGTCCCAGACCACGCGCCCGATCATGATGTTCTCCGGCCCGCCCAACAGCGACGGAATCACAAACTCACCCACCGACGGAATAAACACCAGCATGAAGCCGGCGATGACACCGGCCTTTGAGAGCGGCACCGTCACCAACCAGAACGCCTTGAATGGCGAGGCACCCAAGTCATAGGCGGCCTCCAACAAGCGGAAATCCATCTTGACCAGATTGGCATACAGCGGCAACACCATGAACGGCAGATACACATAAGTCATGCCCACCAGCATCGACACATTGGTGTAGAGCATCTGAATCGGCTCATTGATGACGCCCAGGCTCATCAGCAGACGGTTGAGCACGCCCTGGTCAGCCAGAATGCCTTTCCAGGCGTAGACACGCAGCAAAAAAGAGGTCCAGAACGGCAGCATTACCATCATCAGCAATGCCGGGCGCACGCTGGGCTTGGCGCGTGCAATGAAATACGAAAACGGATAGCCAATCAGCAGGCACAACACTGCGGTACAAAGCGCATACCAGATCGAGCGCACATAGGCTTCGATGTAAATCGTGTTGAACAAGCCGCTGCCATCACCCGTGCGAAAAATAGACCCGTAGTTTTCGTATTTGAGCTTGAGCAAGCCGGTTTCAGAATCCCAGATGGGCTTGAACGGCGAGATGTCGTTGGCCATGTCCACAAAGCTGATGTACAGCAGAATCAAAAATGGCACCAGAAAAAAAGCCAGCAGCCAGACATACGGCACGCCAACCACAAAGCGTCTGCCGGGCATTTTGAACGTCATTTGAGCCATGCTGCTTCCTTAGTCGCGCAACACCACACCGGCGCGGTCGCTCCACCAGAAGTAGATGTCGTCTTCCCAGGTGATTTGGCTGAGCTCGTGGCGTGAGGTGTTGGCCTCGGTGATCTTGACCCGCGTGCCATCACTGGCCTTGACGATGAAGGTGTTGTACGAACCAAAATAAGCAATCTCTTTGACGCGGCCGGTGAACACGTTGTGATCGGCCTGCGGACGCTCCTTGCTGATCTCGATTTTTTCTGGCCGCACCGCAATCGTCACTGGCATATTGAGCGCACCACTGACCCCGTGACCGACCTGAATTTCACCAATACTGGTCTCAACGGCACAACGGTCCGGCTCGTCCAAACTGAGCTTGCCATCAAACAAATTGACATTGCCAATGAAGTCCGCGACAAAGCGGTTGCCCGGATGCTCATAAACCTCTTCAGGCGAACCAACTTGCAAAACCCGCCCTTTGCTCATCACGGCGATGCGCCCGGCCATGGTCATGGCTTCTTCCTGATCGTGCGTCACCATGACGCAGGTCACACCGACTTTTTCGATGATGTTGACCAGTTCAAACTGGGTTTGCTCGCGCAGTTTTTTGTCCAGTGCGCCCAGTGGTTCGTCCAGCAACAGCACCTTGGGCTTTTTGGCCAGACTGCGCGCCAGCGCCACGCGCTGCTGCTGCCCGCCCGACAACTGATGCGGCTTGCGCTTGGCGTAGGTGCCGAGCTGCACCAAATCGAGCATTTCACCGACACGTTGCTTGACATCAGCTGCTGGCAGGCCTTCGCGCTTGAGACCAAAAGCGATGTTTTCCCAGATATCCAGATGCGGAAACAGTGCGTAGGACTGAAACATCATGTTGAAGGGCCGCTCGTGAGGTGCCAACTTGGCGACATCCTTGCCGCCGAGCAAGATGCGCCCCGAGGTCGGTGTCTCAAAGCCTGCCAGCATGCGCAACAGGGTTGATTTGCCACAACCGGAGCTGCCGAGCAAGGCAAAAATCTCGCCCTGCCGAATGGACAGGTTGACCTCATCGACCGCCACCGCCTCATCAAAGCGTTTGACCAATTTTTCGGTGACCAGATAGTTGTCTTTTGTGTCGGTGTCAGCCATGCGTGAACCTTTGCGCGGAAATATTCAATACGGACAATAAAAAGGGCTGGTCATACTTGTCGTACAAACAGCCCTTGGCGTTAACACCGCCGGTTTTTATTTACCTTTTTTAAAGCTGTTGTAGGCGTTAGCCATGGCTTCGCGCGCCTCATTACTGAAGCTGCTTGGTGGGATCATCTTGGCAAAATAGTCAGCCTCAACAAAGATTGATTTATTGCCAGCAATTTCGGGCTTGATTTTGTCCATGGCAGCCTTGTTGGCGGTCGGGTAATTCATCTCGTTGGCCATCCTTGCGGCATTCTCTGCACGCAAATAAAAGTCGATGAAGGCATGGGCATTGTTCGGATGCTTGGCATCTTTTGTCAGCGCCATGGTGTCAAAGAAAATCAGCGCACCAGTGCTGGGCAGCAGCGAGACAATTTCGTCTTTTGACTTGTTCTCTTTGGCGCGATTGGCCGCAATGTTGATGTCACCTGACCAGCCAATCGCCACGCAAGCCTTGCCGCCAGCAATATCGTCAATCATGGTTGAGCTGAAGATGCGCACATCTTTGCGCACCTTGGCCAGCATGGCAGAAGCCAGCTTGTAATCAGCGGGATCGTTGGAGTAAGCATCTTTGCCAATGTAGTGCAGTGCCACCGGGATGATTTCAGTTGGTGAATCCAGGTAGGCGATACCGCAAGATTTGAGCTTGCTGGTGTATTTGGGGTCGAACACCAAATCCCAGGCGTTTTCTGGCATGGGCAAGTTGCCCAGCGCCTTCTTGGCCTTGGTGACATTCAGGCCGACCGTGGTAAAGCCCCATGCCCAAGGCACCAAATGCTTGTTGTCAGGATCGGTTTTTTGCGCCAAGGTTGCCATGATGGCGGGATCGAGGTTGCTCAGGTTAGGAATTTTCTTCTTGTCCAACTCTTGCAACAAACCACCTTCGATTTGCGGCTTGGCAAACACCGATCCGGGCACCACGATGTCATAACCCGTGTTGCCAGCCACCAGCTTGGCGTGCAGCGCTTCGTTGGTCTCAAAGGTGTCGTAATTGACCTTGATGCCGGTTTCTTTTTCAAACGCTGCAATCATGCCTTCAGGCACATAGTCGGGCCAGTTGTAGATGTTGAGCAACTTCTCTTCGGCGTTCGCCACCGGTGCAGATGCTGCTGCACTGGCAACTGGTGCCGGAGCGGCCACAGGTGCTGGCGGCTCTTCTTTTTTGCCACAAGCGGCCAAAACCAGCGCTGACAGCGCAAACGACCAAAGGTACTTTTTAGACATAAACAACCACTCCAGATAGGTGAAAGAAATTGAAGAGAACTCCAGCTTATAGCCTAGCAATAATCAGACCACAAAGCAATTCAGGCAAACGACTACAGCAGACCTTTTTGCAGCAATTCGGTGTGCGTCAGGTCAAGCGCCAGTCGAATCAAGCGCATCATTTCGTCGATATCGGCATGCGTCATGATCAGCGGTGGCGCAATGATCATGCGATCACCCACAGCGCGCATGATCAGACCGTTGCTGAAGCAATGGCCCCGGCACAGCATGCCCACCGCGTCATCGGCGTTGAACATTTCGCGTGTCTGCTTGTTCTTGACCAGCACCAGACCAGCCGCGAACCCGCAGGTTTCGGACAACCCAACCAACGGATGGTCGCTGAGTGTGGCAAAACATTGCGCCAGATACGGGCCAATATCGTCCTTGACGCGAGACACCAGGTTTTCCGCCTGCATGATGTCCAGATTGGCCAGCGCCACCGCACAAGACACCGGGTGCCCGCTGTAGGTATAGCCGTGGTTGAACTCACCGCCTTGCTCGATCAACACCTTGGCCACCCGGTTGCCCACCATCACCCCACCGAGCGGGATGTAGCCACTGGTTATGCCCTTGGCAAAGGTGATCAGATCGGGTTTGTAGCCAAACTTTTCATAGGCAAACCAGTGTCCCAAGCGGCCAAAGGCACAAATCACCTCGTCGCTGATCAGCAAGATGCCGTATTTATCGACAATGCGCTGGATTTCTGGCCAATAGGTCGCCGGTGGAATGATCACACCGCCCGCACCTTGAACCGGTTCGGCAATGAAGGCCGCCACCTTGTCGGGCCCGACGGCGAGAATTTTTTCTTCCAGCCAGCCAGCGGCACGCAGACCAAAATCATCGGAACTTTCACCGGGCAGGCCATTTTCAAAAAAGTAGGGCTGCTCAATGTGTGTGATGTTGGGAATCGGCAAATCGCCCTGCGCATGCATACCGCTCATGCCACCCAGCGAGGCACCCGCCATGGTGCTACCGTGGTAGGCGTTTTGGCGGCTGATGATGACTTTGCGCTGCGGCTGGCCCAGCAAGTCCCAATACCGACGCACCATGCGCACGTTGGAGTCATTGCTCTCAGAGCCACTGGAGGAATAAAACACGTGCTCAAAACTGCGGTCACCCACCGTCGGTGCCAAAGCCGCCAGCCGGGCTGCCAGCTTGACGGCCGGCTCGTTGGTGGTCTGGAAAAAGCTGTTGTAAAACGGCAGCGTCATCATCTGCTGGTAGGCCGCCTCGGCCAATGCCTTGCGACCATAGCCGACATTGACGCACCATAGTCCACTCATGGCATCCAGCAGCTTCTCGCCTTCCGAGTCCCAGATGTAAATGCCATCGGCCTTGGTAATCACACGCGCGCCACGGGTGGCTAAGTCGCCGTGATCGGTAAAGGGGTGAATAAAGTGCGCACTGTCGAGCGTCTGAAGCTCTTTGGTCGACAACTGTGACTGGCTGGTGATGGCATTCATAAATCTCATCCTTTTATTAACAAAATAAGGCTCTAGCCCTTATAAATACTGCGTAAGCAGCTATACATGTAATAGCAAATGCTCACGCTCCCAAGGCGAAATCACCTTCATGAACTCGTTCGATTCAAGCTCCTTGATCTCTGAATAGACGGTGATGAACTCTTTGCCCAGCACGTCATGCAGATCAGACTCGCGGCGTAACCAGTCCAGTGATTCGCCCAAACTGCGCGGCAATGAATAGGGTGCCAAATAGGCATCGCCCTTCATTTCGTTCTTCGGTTTGATTTTGTTTTTCAGGCCCAGGTAACCGCAGGCCAGCGTCATGGCCATGGCGATGTAGGGATTGGCATCGGCACCGATCACGCGGTTTTCAACTCTTCGGGCGGCCGGCGACGAGATCGGTGAACGAATGCCGCAGGTGCGGTTGTCATAGCCCCACTCGATATTGATGGGCGCCGCGGTGTTGCGCGACAAACGGCGGTAGCTATTGACATAAGGTGCCGCCAGCGCCATGGCCGCCGGAATGTAGCGCTGCAAGCCACCGATGTAATGCATGAAGGCCTCGGACGGACTGCCGTCTTCATTGCTGAAAATATTTTTGCCGGTGACCACATTCAAAATGCTCTGGTGCACATGCATGGCACTACCCGGCTCGCCGGCAATTGGCTTGGCCATGAAGGTGGCATACATGTCGTGGCGCAGCGCTGCCTCACGCACGGTGCGCTTGAACAAAAAAACCTCATCAGCCAGACCCAAAGGCTGGTTGTGAAAAAAGTTGATTTCCATCTGACCGGCACCGACTTCATGGATCAGGGTGTCGACGTTCAACTCCATTTTGTCGGCGTAGTCGTAGATGTCTTCAAACAAGGGGTCGAATTCATTCACCGCGTCAATGCTGTAGGCCTGCCGCGAGGTTTCAGCGCGACCACTGCGCCCGACTGGTGCGCGTAGCGGAATGTCCGGGTCGGTGTTGCGCGCCGTCAGATAAAACTCAAGCTCGGGGGCCACGATTGGCTGCAAGCCTTCGGCGGCAAACAAGTCACAGACCCGGCGCAACACACTGCGCGGTGCATACGGCACCAGCTTGCCGGCATGGTCAAAACAATCATGAATGACCTGGGCGGTGGGGTCAGTCGCCCACGGAACAATGCGCACGGTAGACGGGTCTGGGCGCAACTGCATGTCCTTGTCGGTTGGGTCAACCACATCAAAATAAGGGCCGCTCTCTGGGAACTCACCGGTCACACCCATGGCCACAACCGCTTGCGGCAAGCGCATGCCACGGTCTTCGGTGAACTTGCCACGCGGCAAAATCTTGCCGCGCGCCACACCGGTCAAGTCAGGCACCAAGCACTCCACCTCGGTCACCCGGCGCTCGTTGAGCCATTGCTCAAGATCGTTGAAGGTCATCGTCTTTTTGTCAGTCATTTCTTACTCCTTAGCCCGACAGGGCAGAGATGTCGGGTCGGGCTATTCAACAGCATTGTGGGGGCTAAATTGGTTCACAATAAGAGCCATTTGATACGAACTCGTGGGTCCATTGGTCCTCCGGGTGCATACGGGTAGCCACAAAAGGCTTGGCACAAGTTCAGATTGATTGGCGATCAAAACGTGAGGGTTTTGACACCGCTGGCGCTACCCAGCAAGCAAACCTGCGCCTTTTGATTGGCAAATACGCCAACAGTTACCACACCGGGCCACTGGTTGACTTTTGATTCGAAGCCGAGCGGATCGGCAATCTGCAAGCCCGTCACATCCAGAATATGCTGTCCGTTGTCGGTCACCAGCGGCACGCCGGCTTTCAAGCGCAGCGTCACCTGTGCGCCCATCGACTCAAACTGCCGCTTGATGCGCTGCGCCGCCATCGGAATCACTTCGACTGGCAGCGGAAATTTACCCAAGCATTGCACCAGCTTGGAGTCATCGGCAATGCAAACAAACTGGCGCGATTGCGCCGCCACAATTTTTTCACGCGTCAACGCGGCACCACCGCCTTTGATCATGAAACCGCTGTGGTCGATTTCATCAGCGCCGTCAATGTAGACCGACAGCTCAGTCACATCGTTGCAATCAAACACCGTGATGCCCAGTGCCTGCAGCCGTTCAGTACTGGCCACTGAACTCGATACCGCGCCCTTGATCTGATCCTTGATGCTGGCCAACGCCTCAATGAACTTGTTAACGGTGGAGCCGGTGCCGACCCCGACAATTTCGCCGGGCACCACGTAGCGCAGTGCAGCTTGGCCCACCAGCGTTTTGAGGTCGTCTTGAGATAAAACAGTGGGACTTGAGTTTTGAGCTAGTGTCATCGGGGAAAATCCGGTGGGTTGATCGGTTTGACTTCAGGAATTATCCAATGGCTCTTATCCCCTACGCGCTGGCGCGACCCTTTTTATTTGGCATGGACCCGGAGGCGGCCCATGAGCTGACGATTGAATCGTTG
>JBBQZI010000134.1:0-9009 GCA_038207855.1 Burkholderiales bacterium | reverse complement strand
CAGGCCAAACCCTGGGCGCGGCGCTAAGCCAGGCCACCGAACTTGACATTGCGGCCTGGCTGCCTCAAGCCGTGCAAAGCGGCTTGCTGCTGGGTGTGCACGCAGCCACAGCACAGCCAACAGCGACAAGCTTCACGACTTAAGGATGTGGCAATTCCAAAAGTACCACTCACTCGTCATTGCGAGGAGCGCCAGCGACGCGGCAATCCAGGAAGTCCAGCGCATGGATTGCCACGCTGCGATCGCTTGTGACGGATGCGTGGCAGTCGCACTGATGTAAACAGGTACCTCGGTATCGTTCACGTCCCTTAAGGAGCCCCTCATCATGGAACCCCCCGTTTCACCCGTTTCATCCCAGTCCCAGACAACATTTCAAGCAGGTTTTTGGGGCCGCTTTTTTGGCTTGTTTTACTGGCTCAACCGTCGACTCGACCAACTGCAGCCATTGGCGGCGTTGCTGGCGCGTGGTTACGTGGCCGAGGCGTTTTTCAAGTCGGGGCTGACCAAGCTGCGCGACTGGGACACCACGCGGGCGCTGTTTCGTGATGAATACCATGTGCCGTTGCTGCCCCCCGACGTGGCCGCCGTCATGGGCACCGGCGGTGAGCTGGCCTTGCCGGTGCTGTTGTTGCTGGGCTTGGGCGGACGCTTTGGCGCGCTCGGCCTGTCGGTGATGAATGTGGTGGCGGTGCTGTCGCTGGCTGAGATTGCGCCCGCCGCCTTGCAACAACACATGACCTGGGGCGTGTTGCTGGCCGGTCTGGCTGTATTTGGTTCCGGCAAGTGGAGCCTGGATGCCCTGCTGCTACCATGGGTGAACCGTCGCTTTCTGGCACCACCCGGTGCGCGCTGACCCATGAAAATCCCTTCGATTGCCGCCCTGTGGCCCCGGCGCATCAGTTGGCGGCTGGCGCTGGGCTTTGGCCTGATGGTCGCGCTCATCGTTGTGATCTTGGGCAAGGCCGTCAACCACGGCAACACCATGGCCAACCTGAATCAGCGTTTTGCAACGAACGACCTGCCGCGCCTGCTGCGGGTTCAGTCCCTGTCGCTGCAAACCGAGGGCGTTGGCATTGCGCTCATCCGGCTGATGAATGCGCCACGTGAAAGCCGGGTCATGGCGTATGCCGATGTGGATGCCCGCAACCTCCGCATCGACGACATCATCAAGTTGCTCGGCAGCGATTTGATGGACCCGCTGCAAGACGCCACCCTTCAGCGGCTGATTGCATACCGCGCCGTTTATGCCGCTGCTTTCATTGCCACAGCCGACGAGATCGAAGGCGACGACTTGCCTGAGGCAAGGCGCCTGCTCATTGCGCGTGTTAACCCGGCGCTCAAGGACATGCTGACCGAGTCCAACGCCTTGATCCAGCGCGAACGCGAGCGCATCGAGTCCCAGGTTGAGCAAACCCAGGTGTGGTTTGACCAAGTGGTTCTTTGGGGGTCGGCCTTGGGCGGGCTGTCGTTGGTGCTGGCCATCTGGCTCGGCATTGGCACAGCGCAAAGTGTGGTCAAACCGCTGGCACAACTGGAGGTAGCGGCGCAGCGCATTGCCCAGGGTGATTACGCCAGCCGTGTGCCGCCGAGCAGCGCCCAGGAAATTGACCGCGTTGCTCAAGCGCTCAACACCATGACCGATGCGGTGGTGATGCACGAGCACAAGTTGCGCCACCAGGCCTTTCATGACCCTTTGACTGGCTTGCCGAACCGCACTTTTTTGCTTCAGGCGGGTGCAGCGCAGCCTGTCTTGCCGGTCTACAACAGCTTGCTTTTGTTCGATTTGTCGCGGCTTAAAACCATCAATGAAACGCTTGGCTTTACCGCCGGCGATATCCTGATTCAGGAGCTTGCGCGACGCGCCACGGCGGTGCTGGCGCAGGACACGGTTTTCGAACCAGCCAAAATTCTTACATCAAAACCCGTGCTAGCCCATATCTCTGGCGGCATGTTTGCTATTGTTTTGGTGGCACACGAGCGCACATGGGTGAACCACTTGCGCACGCGTCTGGCCGATGCCATGGCGCAGGCGGTGTTGTGCAATGGCCATCAGGTGGACCTGGCGCTGGCTTTTGGACTGGCCGATTCACCAACTGACGCGCCTGCGCCGGTGATCACGCTGCTGCGCAACGCCGAAGTGGCGCTGGATGCTGCCAAGCAAGCTGCACAAGGCTTTGCCTGGTACAACCCGGCGCAGGAAGCCGCGCGTCTGGGCCACCTGGGCTTGTTGTCGGACTTGCGCGTGGCGGTTGCGCAGTCGCAATTGCAAATGTGGTTGCAACCCAAGTTTTCGCTGCACACTGGCCAGGCCGTTGGGGCTGAGGCGCTGGTGCGCTGGCAGCATCCGCAACGCGGCATGATTTCGCCAGCCGAGTTTGTGCCGTTTGCCGAGCAGACCGGGGCCATTTCGCAGGTGACCGACTGGATGCTGACCCAGGCCATGGCCACCTTGCAGGTCTGGCAGCCAACGCAGCCCGAACTCAGCCTGAGCGTCAACGTCAGCACCCGTGACCTGCAAGACCCGCTGTTTTGCCAGCGCGTCAAACAACTCATGCAGCAGTACCAGATAGAGCCCCGCCGCCTGCGCCTGGAAATCGTCGAAAGCGGTTTGATGCACGATGCCAGCGCCAGCATCGCCCTGCTGCACCGCCTGCGCGCTCTGGGCGTGCAGCTGTCAATTGACGACTTTGGTACCGGCTACTCGTCACTGGCCTATCTGCAAAAGTTGCCGGTCAGCGAACTCAAGATTGACCGCAGCTTTGTCATCAATATTGATGCCCTGCCCTTGAGCCAAAAGCTCGTCAAAACCATGATCGACCTAGGCCACAGCATGGATTTGTCGGTAACCGCTGAGGGCATCGAAACCGAAGCCGAGCGCGACACCCTCAAGCGCCTGGGCTGCGACGTGATGCAAGGCTACTTTGGCAGCCGCCCCCTGCATGGACCAGCTTTGCAGGCGTGGTTTGATGCGCTTAACCCCGTCACCCTGTGACCCACTTTTTTTGGAGCATGCATGAACGCAACAGCACTTTTACCCCGTCACCCTGTCCCGGCATTGAACGTGGCGTTGACCACTGGCGACCGCTATGTTTTGGGCGCAATGCCTGGCGAGCGATTCGATTTACTGGTGTTTTACCGTGGCCTGCACTGTCCGCTGTGTGCCAAATACCTGCTGGAGCTGGAGCGACTGGCTCCAGAATTTGCCGCGCGCGGTGTGCAGGTGCTGGCCATCAGTTCTGACAATGAAGACCGGGCGCGCCAAATGGCGACCAAGGTCAGCGCCAACGGTGTCAAGTTTGGTTACGGCATGAGCTTGAAGACGGCGCGCCTATGGGGCCTGTACATCAGCACCTCGCGCGGCCTCACCTCAATTGGCATTGAAGAGCCTGCCCTATTCAGTGAACCCGGTGTGTTCATCGTGCGCCCCGACGGCACACTGTATTACGGTGCGGTGCAAACCATGCCGTTTGCCCGTCCGCAGTTTCAAGACTTGCTCGGCGCGATTGACTTTGCCATTGCCAAAGACTACCCGGCGCGTGGTGAATACACCGGTGAAGTGTGACGAATAGCGTCCCAAACGCTAGGTCAATCGTTAGTCATCGTTCCCGTTAAGCCACCAACCAGGCCATGGGTTGCTCAACTCGTTGGTGGCAACTAGTTGGCATGGCATTTGCGTGCCTGATTTAGGACCACATCTATCTATGTGCCCGGGCGCACAGTGAAGTCGTGGCAAATCAGGCAGACTGACAGATTAAGCATTTCTGTCGACATGTCAAACCAAGGAAACCCATGAAAATCCGTTTTGGCTTCGAGCTGATATACACCTGTCCCCAGCCGACACCGATGGTCCTGATGCTGAGTGTTCATCACTCCCGGGTGTCCGATTTGGTCAGCCCGGACTATCTGATTACCAATCCGTCGGTTCCCATTGAAACCTATCGTGATTCCTATGGCAACTGGTGTAGCCGGATTGTGGCGCCAGCGGGTGACACACGGCTGGCGACCGATGCCGTCATCAGAGACAGCGGTTTGGTTGATGACATCATGATGGACGCCCGCCAGACCCCTGTCCAGTACCTGCCTGGCGATGTCCTCATGTACTTGCTACCCAGCCGTTACTGCGACACTGAAAAACTGCAGCCGATAGCCTGGCAGTTATTTAACAACGCACCGTTTGGCTGGCTTCGGGTACAAGCCATTTGCGACTATGTCCACCATCACATCCAATTTGGTTATCAGCATGCCAGGACCACAAAAACGGCGTGTGAGGCCTATGACGAGCAAGCCGGTGTTTGTCGGGACTTTGCCCATCTGGCGATTGCGTTTTGTCGGTGCATGAATATCCCGGCACGTTATTGCACCGGTTATCTGGGTGACATTGGCATTGCGCCAGTGCCCGCCCCGATGGACTTTGCTGGCTGGTTTGAAGCCTGGCTTGACGGCCGCTGGTACACCTTTGATGCCAGAAACAACGTGCCCCGGATCGGGCGCATCCTGATGGCGCGCGGACGAGACGCTGCCGATGTGGCACTCAGCACCACCTTCGGACCAAACGTTTTAAAGAGCTTCAAGGTCTGGACCGATGAGGTCCAAGACTGATCAAGGAAGGGCAACGGTGTCCCTCTTGCGCTAGCAGCGATGGTCGTGATGCCCAAAAAGAGGTTCTGAAGCGCACGCCTGAGGCGACTCCACACAGCCAATCGATGGCCGTTTTGTCTGTCGCTGTTCTGGGCGTGGTTTACGGTGACATCGGTACCAGCCCAATTTACGCCTTGCGTGAATGTTTCGCAGGCAAGAACCCTATTCCCATCACCCCGGACAATGTGCTTGGCATTCTGGGCGCATCGATGCTTTATGGCGGTGCCATGATCACCCCGGCCATCTCGGTCTTGAGTGCGGTTGAGGGGCTCGAGCTCGCGGCACCCGGGCTGCACACCTATTTAATCCCGATCACCCTTGGCATCCTGGAGGTCCCCGAGGTCTTGCTGGCCCTCAATCCGGTGTACGCGGTCAAGTTTTTCATGACCAACGGGTTCACGGGCTACTTTGTTCTGTATGCCGTGTTCCTGGTCACAACTGGCGCTGAAGCGCTTTATGCGGACCTGGGCCACTTCGGTCGTTACCCCATTCGCATCGTGTGGTTTGCTTTCGTCTTGCCGGCCTTGTTGCTCAACTACTTCGGCCAGGGCGCCATCATGATTGCCGAGCCCAGCTTGAGCCTTCATCCCTTCTTTCACCTTGCACCGAGCTGGCATTCAATGTGGCCCGTGAGCGTGGTGGCTACAGCCTGCCGTTGGCACTGACGTTCCTGTCCGGCTTCCTCTTGATTGACCTGGGCTTCCTCGGGTCCAACTTGCTCACCATTCCTGATGGTGGCTGGTTACCCATCGCGATCGGTGCGGTTTTGTTCACCATCATGGTCACGTGGCGTCGCGGAGCGAGCATTCTCGGCGAGCAAATCGTCAATATGACGCCTGCTCTGGAAGCCTTCATCGGGCGGGAAAAAGGCGAGCAAACGCCCCGCATCCCCGGTACCGCGGTATTTTTTACGGGCCGCCTGGAGCAGACGCCGCCATCGCTGCTGAAACTGGTCCGTCACACAGGTGTTTTGTATGCGCATGTGATCATCCTGACAGTTGTTTTTGAACCCGTGCCCTTGACCAGTCGGGACGAGCGCATGGAATTTACCCAGCTCGACGAGGGCTTCCATCGCATCGTGCTGCGTTATGGATTCATGCAGACGCCCAACATCCCCTCCGAGTTGAACGCTTGCAACGAACTGGGGCTAGTCCTGGACCTGGATCAGATTCACTACATTATTGGCAGCATCGACCTGCTCGCTGGCCGCAAACAACACGGCATGGCGCTTTGGCGCGACAAGCTGTTTGCCTTTATGGCAGTGAACACGCAAGACGTTACCGCCACCTACCATCTCCCCACTGACCAGATCATGACAGTGGGTTTGCGCGTGGGCATTTGAGCAGCAGACTGCGCATGACGTGTTGCGGTCAACCTCAATTAAACGTCGATGCGCACTGTCATTCACGATATAGGCGGTCACACCTAATGACGCCAAAAATAACAGAAAAAGTTACACAAAGGCGTCGTCTTGCCTGATAATTGCTGCACTGCAACATTTTTATTAAAGGTAACACCATGTTTAAAAACACTCCTTTCGAAGCCATCGCCATGCAAGATGCCATCGCGCCTCTTCAAGACAACTTGAAGGCATGGGGCGATCTGGCTCAAAAGCAAGCTCAAGCTACACAAGTGGCAATGACCGCAACCGTCGAGTCATTCAAAAGCATCAAAGAGCCACAAGCCGCTTTTGAAATCATGAAAGCTTCTGCTGAAAGCAGCATGGCCATGGCCACAAAAAATCTGAAAGACGTAACCGCTCTGAGCGTTTCGCAATTTAAATCCACGGTCGACTCGATTGAAAAGAGCGCTCCTGCATCTGACGCTTTTGCTGGCGTTGCCAAGGGCATGAAAGAAGCTGCAACAACGATGGAAAATGCGTTGGAATCAGCCGTGAAGTCGGGCACAGCTGCCGTGGCTTCCGCAACCCCTGCGAAGAAATCACGCACAGCCTAAACTGAAATCCATCAAAAATTAACCCAGCACAATGGCTGGGTTTTTTTTCGTCTCAAAAAACAGCTGTGAGCTGTGTGTTGCATTACTCCAGGTCGAAGCGGTCCGCGTTCATGACTTTCGTCCACGTAGCAACGAAGTCCTGCACGAACTTTTCCTTGTTGTCATTCTGTGCATAAACCTCGGCATAGGACCGAAGAATTGAGTTGGAACCGAACACGAGATCGACTCGGGTTGCCGTCCACTTGACTGCGCCGGTCTGGCGGTTCCGGATTTCATACAGGTTCTGGCCCACCGGCTGCCAGGTGTAGGCCATGTCCGTCAGGTTGACGAAGAAGTCGTTGGTGAGAACCCCCACCCGATCGGTCAGCACGCCGTGCTTGGTGCCACCGTGGTTGGTGCCCAACACGCGCATGCCACCGACCAACGCCGTCATCTCAAGGGCGCTCAGACCCATCAGCTGCGTGCGGTCGAGCATCATCTCTTCCGCACTGACAACGTAGTCCTGCTTGAGCCAGTTGCGATAGCCATCGTGGATCGGCTCCAGCACGGCGAACGATTCCACCTCCGTCATCTCCTGGGTGGCATCACCGCGGCCTGGCGCAAAGGGGACGGTGATGTTGACACCAGCCGCCTTGGCCGCCTGCTCCACCGCCACGTTACCGGCCAGAACAATGACATCGGCCACGCTGGCGCCGCTATCAGCCGCGATGCCTTCCAGAACGGTCAGCACTTTGGCCAGACGGGCGGGTTCGTTGCCTTCCCATTCCTTCTGCGGAGCAAGCCGGATGCGCGCGCCATTGGCACCACCGCGCATGTCCGAACCCCGGAACGTCCGAGCGCTGTCCCAGGCGACGGTAACCATGTCACTGATGGCCAGACCGCTGGCAGCGATTCTTGCCTTCACTGCGCCGACGTCGTAGTCAGCGCGGCCTGCTGGCACCGGATCCTGCCAAATCAAGTCCTCTTGAGGGGCGTCGGGGCCGATGTAGCGCGCCTTGGGTCCCATATCGCGGTGGGTCAGCTTGAACCATGCCCGCGCAAAAACTTTCGAGAAGTGGTCTTGGTCCTTATAGAACCGCTCGGAAATGAGCCGATAGGCCGGGTCCATTTTCATGGCCATGTCGGCATCGGTCATGATTGGGTTGTGGCGGATCGAAGGGTCCTCGACATCAACCGGCTTGTCCTCTTCCTTGATGTTGATCGGCTCCCATTGCCAAGCACCAGCCGGACTCTTTTTGAGTTCCCAGTCGTAGTTGAGCAGCAGAGTGAAGTAGCCGTTGTCCCACTGGGTCGGGTGGGTGGTCCAGGCACCTTCGAGGCCACTGGATACGGTGTCGCGGCCAATGCCACGCTTGGTCTTGTTGATCCAGCCCAGGCCCTGCTCCTCGACTTCGGCACCTTCGGGCGCAGAGCCCAGCAGCTTGGCATCGCCGTTGCCATGGCATTTGCCAACCGTATGTCCACCGGCGGTCAGGGCGACCGTTTCCTCATCGTTCATCGCCATGCGGGCAAACGTCACGCGCACATCCTGCGCTGTGCGAAGTGGGTCCGGCTTGCCATTGACGCCTTCGGGGTTGACATAGATCAGGCCCATCTGCACCGCAGCCAGCGGGTTTTCCAGCGACTCGCGGCTCGCGTCCTCATAGCGGCTGGCACCCAACCACTCCTTTTCAGAACCCCAGTAGGTATCCTTTTCTGGATGCCAGATGTCCTCGCGACCAAAGGCAAATCCGTAGGTCTTCAGCCCCATGGATTCATACGCGATCGTCCCTGCGAGGAGGATCAAATCAGCCCAGCTGATCTGGTTTCCGTATTTCTTCTTGATCGGCCAGAGCAGCCGTCGTGCCTTATCCAGGTTGACGTTGTCAGGCCAGGAGTTCAGTGGCGCGAAGCGCTGATTGCCGGTGCCACCACCGCCACGGCCGTCAGCGACACGATACGAACCTGCTGCGTGCCAAGCCATTCGGATCATCAGGCCACCGTAATGCCCCCAGTCCGCAGGCCACCAGTCCTGGCTGTCAGTCATCAGCGCGTGCAAGTCTTTTTTGAGGGACTCCACGTCAAGTTTCCTGACCGTTTCACGATAGCTGAAGCCCAGTCCCATCGGGTTGGTCTTGGTATCGTGTTGGTGAAGAATGTCCAGGTTTAAAGCTTTTGGCCACCACGCCATGACCGATTTTTCAGTAGCCGTATTCCCGCCGTGTATCACCGGGCATTTTGCTTCGTTCGCCATCGTTATCTCCTTCGCTTCTGTTGAGTGGACTTTTATATTAGATCAGTAGTGTCCCAACGTTCGCACATTGAAACTCCATAAGTTAATGATTTACTTGAATAATTTGGTAATTTTGTCTGGTGACGATTTCAACATCGTTTTGCGCCAGACTGGTGGTTTTGGGCGTTTTCCCGCCCAAACCC
>JBBQZI010000133.1:0-9129 GCA_038207855.1 Burkholderiales bacterium | reverse complement strand
ACCGCTGAGGGGTAATCAAAGTCCGAGCGCACCGCCACGCTGATGCGGCACTTGGCGATTTGCAGGTCCAGCGGCTGGTACAGGCCAGCGCCGCCACCCCATTCCATGCCGTGCTCCAGCAAGGTGTCTTTGCCGGTAATGCCCAGATCAGCGCCACCGTATTGCACATAGGTGGGCACATCGGTGGCGCGCACCACCAGCACGCGCACGTTGGGCTGGTTGGTGATCAAAATGAGTTTGCGGGACTTTTCAGGGTCTTCCAGCACCTCGATACCAGCGGCTTTGAGCAGCGGCAGGGTTTCTTCAAAGATGCGCCCTTTGGACAATGCAATAGTGATCATTTAGGTCTCTAGCCCTTATAGATAAAGCGTGAGCAGCTACTATTTTTATAGTTTACCTGCACGCTATTGGCAAGTCGGAAATTACTTCGTCCGCTGGATGTCGGCACCCAGCGCGCGCAGTTTGGCTTCCATCTGGTCGTAGCCGCGATCCAGGTGGTAAATGCGGTCGATCCGGGTTTCCCCCTGCGCAACCAGGCCAGCAATCACCAAACTGGCCGAGGCGCGCAAGTCGGTCGCCATCACATCAGCACCGGACAACTGCGACACGCCTTCGACCAGCGCAATCTTGCCGTCAATCTGGATATTCGCCCCCAGGCGCACCAGCTCATTGACGTGCATGAAGCGGTTCTCAAAAATCGTCTCGGTAACTTTGGCGGTGCCGGGTGCCACACAGTTGAGCGCCATGAATTGCGCCTGCATGTCGGTCGGAAAACCGGGGTATTCGGTGGTGCGAAAGCTCTGCGCACGCAAAGCTGCAGCACCGGCGGATTGCACCCGGATGCCACCATCGACAGCCGTCACAGCAACACCGGCATCGCGCAGTTTTTCAACCACGGCCTCCAGGTGCTCCAGGCGGGCATGGCGGGCCAGCACATCGCCACCGGCGGCGGCCACAGCACATAAAAAGGTGCCCGCTTCGATGCGGTCGGCCACCACTTGGTGGGTGCAGCCATGCAGCCGCTCAACGCCTTGAATGCGGATGCGGCTGCTGCCGTGGCCTTCAATGCGCGCGCCCATCTTGATCAGCATCTCGGCCAGATCGGGAATCTCGGGCTCTTGCGCGGCGTTTTCAAGGATGGTTTCACCTTCGGCCAAGGCCGCTGCCATTAAAAAGTTCTCGGTGCCGGTGACGGTCACCATGTCGGTGGCAATGCGGGCACCTTTCAGGCGTGTGCGCCCCTGCTGCAGACTGGCCACCATGTAGCCATGCTCGACCAAAATCTCGGCCCCCATGGCGGTCAAGCCTTTGATGTGTTGGTCAACCGGGCGTGAGCCAATCGCGCAGCCACCCGGCAGCGACACCCGGGCGTGGCCAAAGCGGGCCAGCAAAGGGCCCAGCGCCAGCACTGAAGCGCGCATGGTTTTCACCAACTCGTAAGGCGCCTCAGGGGCCGACAAAGCGCCCGCGTCGATGGCTACCACGCCATCGTCACGGCGATCGGCATGCACGCCCATATTGCGTATCAACTTGAGCATGGTGGCCACGTCCTGCAAGCGCGGCACATTGGTAAGCAGTACCGGCTCGGCCGTCAGCAAAGCGGCGCACAACTCGGGCAAGGCGGCATTTTTGGCACCCGAGATCAACACCTCACCGTGCAGCGAGCGGCCACCGCGGATTAACAATTTGTCCATGGCATCAGACCGCTTGGGCGGCCCATTCGGCCGGTGTAAAAGCTTTCATCGACAAGGCATGAACTTCATTGGTTTGCATCCTGTCACCCAGCGTCGCGTAAACCCGCTGGTGACGGGCGATGGCGCGCTTGCCCTCGAACTCGGCGGAGACGATGGTGGCATACCAGTGGCTTCCATCGCCATCAAGTTCAAGGTGCTCGCAGGGCAATCCAGCAGCAATCAGGGCTTTGAGTTGATCAGCAGTCATAAAAAAACTCGGTAAAAATCATCAAAGAAAATCAGGAGCGGATCTTGTAGCCAATCCGCAAAAGGTGCAACGCTACGGCACTCACCACCACCAGCGCCACTCCCACCACGCTCAGACTGACCCAGGGCGACACATCGCTGACACCAAAAAAACCATAGCGAAAACCATCAATCATGTAAAAAAACGGATTGAACTGGCTGACGGTTTGCCAGAACGGCGGCAAGGAATGGATGGAGTAAAACACGCCACTCAAGAAGGTCATGGGCATCACAATGAAATTCTGAAATGCCGCGAGCTGCTCGAATTTTTCGCCCCACAACCCGGCGATCACGCCCAGCCCACCCATCAAGGCCGCGCCCATCAAGGCAAACGCCACGATCCAGATCGGGGCTGCCCCATGCGGATCGGCAAAAAAAAGTGAAGTGCCAAACACCCCAAGCGCGACCACCAAACCCCGCGCAACGGCGGCACCGACATAGGCGACAAACCAGTGCCAGTAAGACAGCGGAGTCAGCAGCACAAACACCAGATTGCCCATGACCTTGCTGGCAATCAGCGACGACGAGCTGTTGGCAAAGGCGTTTTGCAGCAGGCTCATCATGATCAGGCCAGGTACCAGAAACGCGATGTAACTGATCTGGTCATAGACCTTAACGTGCGATGCCATGGCGTTGCCAAAGATCAACAGGTACAGCATGGCGGTCAGAATCGGCCCGCCTATGGTTTGCCCGGCAACCCGCCAGAAGCGCAGCACTTCTTTGTAAAGCAGCATTTGCCAACCGGTCATGACAAGCCCCCGGTAGCGGTCTGCGCCGGATTGGCGTGCTGGTGCATGACCTGCAAAAACACGTCTTCCAGGTCGGCGCGACGAATTTCAATGTCTTGCGCCGTCAGCCCGGCCTCGCGCACGGCCGCCAGGTAACGCTCGACGGCCAGTGCATCGGATGCCGGAAACTGCACCACCCGCCCGGTCACACGTGCACCCGCCTGTAACGCCGCGGGTAAATCACCATCGATCTTGAAGCGCAGCACATTGCCCGATGCCGTTTTAAGCAAGTCACTAGTGCGCGCCAGGGCCACCACCCGACCGCTTTTGAGCATGGCAATGCGCCCGCACAGGGCCTCGGCCTCTTCCAGGTAATGGGTGGTCAGCAGCACGGTGGAGCCCTGTTTATTGAGCTTGGCGATGAAATGCCAAAGTGTCTGGCGCAGCTCCACATCAACCCCGGCGGTGGGTTCGTCCAGCACGATCACCGGTGGCTTGTGTACCAGCGCCAGCGCCATCAGCACACGGCGCTTCATGCCGCCCGAGAGGGTACGCATGTTGGAGTTGGCCTTGTCCGTCAGACCCAGGTTTTCCAGCAATTCATCAATCCAGTCGTCGTTGTGCTTGACCCCAAAATAACCAGACTGAAACCGCAGCGCCTCGCGCACATTGAAAAATGGGTCGTACACCAGCTCTTGCGGTACCACACCCAACTTGCGCCGGGCCTGGAGAAAGTCGCTTTGCACATCACTGCCCAGCACCGATACCCGCCCAGAGGTGGCACGCGCCAAGCCTGCCAAAATGGTAATCAAGGTGGTTTTGCCAGCACCGTTGGGGCCGAGCAGGCCAAAAAATTCACCCTGCTGAATATCCAGACAGACCTGATCCAGGGCCAAAAAAGTGCTGCCCTGCGGACCACGAGGGTTGGCATAGGCTTTGGAAACCGACTGAAACGAGATGGCCGGCGTATCGGCGCTATGGGTTGGGAGCATCACGCTTGGATTGGCAATAGTTCAGCAATGCCGTAAAGCCGCGCCAAGTTGCCCAGACGCTCAGGCAGGCTGGCTACCGCAAAGGTTTTGCCAATTTTCAAAGCTTGGCGACGCAGCTCCAGCAAAACCGCCAGGGCCACGGAATCAAACTGGCCCAGCCGCGCGGCATCGACCACCACCACGGCTGGCTCGGCACTCATCTTGGCCGTCAACTCGCGCAGACAAGCAGTCGCGGTAGTCTGCGTCAGCATTTCTGGCAACTGCAACACGCCTAGCCTTTGGCGGGCTTGGCAGCACCCGCAGCATTGGATTTATTGCGTTCTGACAAGGTAGCAATCAAGCCGTCGATGCCCTTGGCGTTGATTTCGGCAGAAAACTGGCTGCGGTAGGTATCCACCAGCCAGACCCCGAGGACATTGAGGTTGTAAATTTTCCAACCCGCACCAACCCCTGGGGTTTTCTCAAGCCGGTAATCAAGCTGCACCGGATCGCCACGGCCAATAATCACGGTACGCACCAGCACCTCTTTGTCGGCTGGCGCGGCGCGCAAGGGCTTGACTTCAAAACTCAGATTTTTTGCCTGGCTAATCGCCCCCGAATAGGTGCGCACCAGCAGGGTCTTGAACTCGGCCTGCAGTTGTTTGCGCTGTTCAGGTGTGGCCTGGCGCCAGGCCGGACCCACTGCCGAGCGCGTCATGCGCTCAAAGTCCAGATGCGGCATGACCTTTTCATCCATCAGCGCGATGAGGCGCCCCACATCACCGGCCTGAACGGCTTTGTCTGACTGAATCGTGTCAAGCGCTTCCTTGGTGAGTCGCTCCACCAATGCGTTGGGCGCTTCATCAGCGGCAAATGCAGGCAGGGCTCCGAACAGAACAGGGCTGACAACCGCCAGGGCAATCAATCGGGTAAGCAGGCGTCGGTTCATGATGATGTCTTTCAAAAGGCGACCTAGTTGGCCGGGTTATCGTTGATATCCGGGGCGCTACCCCCGTCATCTGGCGGGTTGCCATCGTAAATGGAACTACGCCTGCGCTGCAAATGGGCATCACGCACAAACGTGTAAGGGTCAAGGGCTACCTGTTCCAGCATATCGGTGGCTGGCAGTAAGCGCTCACGGCGATTCACCAGACCCAGAACGGTGGCTGAATTGCGGGTCGGCACATGGTCAATGCCGGACACCAGATTTCCTTGGGCATCGACCGGTAACGCAACCGTATCGCGCAAGGTTGACGGCCCGAGCAAGGGCAATACCACATAAGGCCCCGGCCCAACACCCCAGTAACCCAGCGTGTGGCCAAAATCCTTGGTATGGCGTGGAATCTCCATTTCGGTGGCAATGTCAAGGACACCGCCCAGTCCAAAGACTGAATTGACGCCAAAGCGCACCAGGCTGTTGCCGGCCGCTTCGCCCTTGAGCTGCAGGGCATTGTTCACAAACGACCAGGCATCCTGCAAATTGGCAAAGAAATTGGTGACACCGGTGCGGATCGGCGATGGCACCACGTCATGGTAAGCCACGGCAACCGGCCTGACCACAGCGCGGTCAACCGCATCGTTCAAGCGGTAGACACCCCGGTTAAACGGCTCCAGCGGGTCACGCGGATCGGCCGCCGGACCACTGGCGCAGCCGGTCATCAGGGCTAGCACGGCCAAAGCCAGCATCCGCCACCGCCACGCCGTGCTGCCGGTGCCACTGATATTCAACAAACTACGCATGGTTATTCCTTCTTGACTGCTGGTGCAGCGGGTGCTAGCGCAGCCGGATCGGCTGCTTTACTGAATAAAAACTGGCTGATCAGGTTTTCCAGCACGATGGCCGACTGGGTACTGCCGATCACATCGCCAGCAGCCAGATTTTTGTCGTCTGCGCCGGCTTCGATGCCCAGATATTGGTCACCCAACAGGCCACTGGTCAAAATTTTCAACGAGCTGTCTTTGGGAAAGGCGTAACGGTTTTCCAGCGCCAGCGTGACACGGGCCTGGAACGACTTGTCATCAAACACGATGCTTTCAACCCGACCGACCACAACACCGGCGCTTTTGACGGCGGCCTTGGGCTTGAGCCCGCCAATATTGTCAAACTTGGCCGCTACAGAATAAGTTTTCTGAAAACTCAGACTCAGCAAATTGGCCGACTGTAGCGCCAGAAACAATATAGCGACTGCGCCGATCAGCACAAACATGCCAACCCACAGATCATTTTTAGAGCGTTGCATTCATCTTCCTTTACAGTGTTGGGGGCAGAGCTGGCTCGCTTCGCGTAGCAGAGGTCTTTCCCACAAGGTATTCATATCGTAAACATCATCGCGGTCAGCATGAAATCAAGTCCCAACACGGTCAGCGAGGCCATCACAACGGTGCGCGTGGTTGCCTTCGCAACACCTTCGGGCGTGGCCTGTGCGTTGTAGCCCTGTAGCAGCGCGATAAACGTCACTGCCACGCCAAATACAAAGCTCTTCAACACACCATTGCCGATATCTTTGAAAATATCCACACCGCCCTGAATCTGGCTCCAAAAAGCGCCGCCATCAACACCAATCATCAGTACGCCAACCACCCAACCGCCAATGACCCCGGTGGCGCTAAACACAGCCGCCAACAGCGGCATGGTGAACAAACCGGCCCAAAAACGCGGTGCCAACACCCGTTGAATCGGGTCAACCGCCATCATTTCCATCACACTGATCTGTTCGCCGGCCTTCATCAAGCCGATCTCGGCCGTCAAGGAGGTGCCCGCGCGCCCGGCAAACAACAGGGCTGACACCACCGGCCCCAGTTCACGCACCAGGCTCAAGGTCACCAGCAAGCCGAGTGCCTCGGCGGAGCCATAGCGTTTGAGCGCGTAATGCCCCTGCAAACCGAATACAAAGCCGACAAACAGTCCGGCCACGGCAATGATCGGCAGCGAATAATTGCCCAAAAAATGAATCTGATCGCGCACCAATACATTGCGCTTGAGCGCGTAGCCCAGAGTCATCACCAAGCGTGCAAACAAGCGCGCCGCGAAGCCCATGGCATCCATCTGCTTGCGCACGGCAAAACCTATGTCTTTGGGCCGATACCAACTCATGCGCTCACCTCAGCATCAAAATCGTCTGTCACACTCGGGCCCGGGTAGTGAAAGTGCACCGGCCCATCGGGCAAAGCGTTGACAAACTGGTAGACCAGCGGGTCGGTGCTGTGGCGCACCTCGTTGGGCGTGCCCTGCGTGGCGACCTTTCCGTTGGCCAAAATGATCACCTGGTCGGCGATGGCAAAGGTCTGCTCAAGGTCGTGAGAGACAAAAATACTGGTCAAGCCCATGGCATCATTAAGCTCGCGAATCAGCCTGGCCGACGTACCCAATGAAATCGGGTCGAGCCCGGCAAACGGTTCGTCGTACATCACTAGCTCAGGGTCCAGCGCAATAGCACGGGCCAACGCCACCCGGCGCGCCATGCCACCCGACAAATCGCTGGGCATCAGATCGCGCGCGCCGCGCAGGCCAACGGCGTTGAGCTTCATCAGCACCACATCACGAATCAGCGCCTCGGGCAAATCAGAATGCTCACGCAGCGGAAAGGCCAAGTTTTCAAACACGTTCATGTCGACAAACAGCGCGCCAAACTGAAACAGCATGCCCATGCGACGGCGCGCCTTGTACAAATCAGTCTGATTCATCGGCGTGATGTCCCGCCCATCAAACAGCATCTGGCCGGACTGCGCCTGGTTTTGCCCCCCAATCAAACGAAGAACGGTCGTTTTACCCCCGCCGGAGGCACCCATCAACGCCGTCACCTTGCCACGCGGGATGTCCAACGAAATGTCGTCCAGAATCACGCGCTCGCCGTAGCCGAAGCTCAGGCGACGAATTTCAACCAGATTTTGTGAATTATTTGGGGGCATAAAAAAAGAGACCGGGTAGAAACCCGGCCCCGCATCATAAGTGACGATGCAACAAACGTCGTGGCACCCGCCGGGTAAACCCGCAGATCAACCCAAAAAATTGGGTCAAATCAAGTGCCACTGTTGCAAGGACATCAAACTTAACGCGGCAAGTCGCTAAATCCCATCAAAAACTCATCGACCGAACGGGCGGCTTGGCGGCCTTCGCGAATGGCCCACACCACCAGGCTTTGACCCCGACGCATATCGCCTGCAGCGAACACTTGGGGCACGCTGGTGGCATAACCACCACTTAAATCGGTAGTAGCCTTGGCGTTGCCGCGTGCATCCTTGTCCACGCCAAATGCCTCCAGCACAGTTGCCACCGGATTGACAAAGCCCATGGCCAGAAAAACCATATCGGCTTTGTAGGTTTTTTCGGTGCCGGCAATTTCAACCATCTTGCCGTCCTTGAATCCGATGTGCACCGTTTTCAACCCCGTCAGCTTGCCTTTTTCACCGATGAATTCTTTGGTGGAAATGGCAAATTCGCGGCTGCAGCCCTCGTCGTGGCTGGAACTGGTACGCAGTTTCATCGGCCAGTAGGGCCAGGTCATGGGACGGTTTTCTTCGACCGGCGGCTGCGGCATCACTTCAAACTGCGTGACGCTGGCCGCCCCATGGCGATTGCTGGTGCCGACGCAGTCCGAACCGGTGTCGCCACCGCCAATCACGATGACATGCTTGCCGTCCGCGCGCAACTGGCCTTTGAGCTTGTCGCCCGCATTGACCTTGTTTTGTTGTGGCAAAAATTCCATGGCGAAGTAAATGCCCTCCAGATCACGCCCAGGCACTGGCAGGTCGCGCGACTGCTCAGAGCCACCGGTCAGCAGCACCGCGTCAAAGTCCTTTTTGAGTTGCTCAGGCGAAATGCGCTCTTTGGCCCAGTTGGTCACCTTGCTGCCTTTGGGCATCTCACCCACCAGCACGCCGGTGCGAATCACGACACCCTCGGCCTTGAGCTGTTCGACACGCCGGTCGATGTGGGTCTTTTCCATTTTGAAGTCGGGAATGCCGTAGCGCAGCAGGCCACCCACGCGGTCGTTTTTCTCGAACAAGGTCACATCATGGCCTACGCGCGCCAGTTGTTGTGCTGCGGCCATGCCCGCCGGGCCGGAACCCACCACCGCCACTTTTTTACCGGTTTTGATCTTGGCCGGTTGCGGTTTGACCCAGCCTTCGGCCCAACCCCGGTCAATGATGGCGTGCTCAATGCTCTTGATGCCCACGGCATCGTCGTTCACATTCAAGGTGCAAGCTGCCTCACACGGGGCCGGGCAAATACGCCCGGTGAACTCGGGAAAGTTGTTGGTGCTGTGCAGCACGTCCAGCGCTTCTTTCCAATCGCCTTGATAAACCAGGTCGTTGAAGTCAGGAATGATATTGTTGACCGGGCAGCCGCTGTTGCAAAACGGCGTGCCGCAGTCCATGCAGCGCGCAGCCTGCTTGGTGGCTTGCGCATCGTCCAGACCAATGACGAATTCCTTGTAGTTTTTCAAGCGC
>JBBQZI010000132.1:0-9167 GCA_038207855.1 Burkholderiales bacterium | reverse complement strand
GGACAGCAAATCCTCGCAAAATGTGTCGATCACGGCATGAAAAGCCTCGCGCCCCAGTCCAATTTGTTCGTGCATTGCGAGTTCATCAAGCAGGGCCAACTCTGCCTTGCCGATATCGCCGTCGGCAATGAGGGTCAAGGCAACGATGCGGGCCGCGGCTTGTGGGCTGTTTTGGGCATATGTGCGCATGTTGTTCTCCACGGTCATCATGGTTGTGCGATGCGACCGCGCACCGGCTTTTGACTGCGTTGCAGGCTGCGCGTCAAAACCCGGGTGGCCCGCGTAAGGGAGCGGTCAAGCGCGGTGCGCCAGTCGTGCGCCAGCGAGGCAATGACCACATTGCCAGCCGTGACGGTTTTCAGCTCCACCTGACAGCGCTTGTCGACACCGCCACGCGGGCCGTTGATGTCCGAGAACTGCACTTTGGCGCGCGGTACGGAGGCCGTCAGGCGGCGCAGTGCAAAGCGCACCCGATCGACGGACAAGTCGCGCATCTGGCTGCCATCGGCATCGCGGGATTCAAAAATAATCTGCATTGATTTTTCTCCAGTGAGTAAAAGAAGGCTCAACGATAGGGGCTACATTGATTCTTAAAAAGCAGATAATTTCTCACCATTGATCTTAAAAAACCTGACCATGAGCACATCGTTCAACTACAAACATCTGTATTACTTCTGGGTCGTCGCCAAAGAAGGCGGTATCTCCAAGGCGGCGGACAAACTCGACATGGCGGTGCAAACCGTCAGCGCGCAGGTGCGTGAGCTGGAACGTTCGCTGGGCTACGCCCTGTTGAAACCGGCCGGGCGCGGATTGGTGTTGACCGACGCGGGACAAGCCGCCATGCAGCAGGCCGACCAGATTTTTCAGTTGGGCGAAAACTTGCCGGAGCGGATACGCAATGCCGTCAGCACGCCGACGATTCGCCTGACCGTGGGCATTTGTGACGAGCTACCCAAGCTGGTGGTGCGCCGCCTGCTGCAACCAGTGATCATTGAGCCCAACTTGCGCCTGGTCTGCCATGAGGGCGGGATTGACGACTTGCTGGGTGACCTGGCGCTGCACCGACTCGACGTGGTGCTGTCTGACCGCCCTGCGCCCACCAACCCCAATATCAAGCTCTACAGCCACGCCATGGGGTCGTCCACCATTGCCTGGTATGGCACCGCCGCGTTGGTGGCGGCTGCCAGCAAAAACTTTCCGCAAAGCCTGGTCGATGTGCCTCTGTTGCTGCCCACCCAACACACCGCCGTGCGCGACCGGCTAGACCTGTGGTTTGAACAGCGCGCCATGCGGCCTCGGGTGGTAGGCGAGTTTGCCGACAGTGCTTTACTCAAGACTTTTGGTGCCAGCGGCATGGGCGTTTTTCCGGCGGCAGAGTGGGCGCATGACGATCTGCTGGCGCATTACGCCGTGCAACGTTTGGGCCCCTGTGAGGGGGTGATCGAGCACTTTTTTGCCATTGGCACCGAAAAGAAAGTGCAACATCCGTTGGTGCAGCGCTTGCTGCAGCCAGCGCTGTAGTCGACTTCTTGCGAATAGCTTATGTTTAAGCTGATCAAAGTGTGAATATAGTTCGTAAAAAAAGGAATGTAGAACCGCCTTTACCTGCTTTTTGATGCAGCTGCAATAGCGCAAGATCACCTCATCTCAATTCAACCTATTGGATGCCCAATGCTCTACACAGTTTTTTGGATCGTGGTGTCAATGCTTCTTGCCATCTGGTCAACCGGTGTTTGGGTGCTGCATTCCCTGCTGGTTTGGTCGATGGCAGGTGCCGGTGCGCTCGCCGGTCAGGCGCAGCGGCTTGACGATGTGACCGTGCCCGGTTGGCTAGCCCTGTGGTTGTCGCCTGAGTGGATGCTCGCGCTCAAAGCAGCTGCATCGACCCTGCTGCCCTGGCTCGAATCTGCCCTTTCCTTGCTGCCCAGTGCGGCCAGCTGGCTCTCGCCCCTGGCCTGGCTGGTATGGGCCATCGGCTTGCTGGTTCTGGCAGTGTGCGCGGCCCTTGGGCAGGCACTGATTTGGACCACGCGACAGGCTGCCCGCGCATGACCGGCAGCTCAACCCATTGGACAGACCGGCTACGCCAGTTGCTGCCGACCCGCGCTGGCATGACAGCGCACCCTTGGCTGCGACCGATTGCCACCCGACTGCGCGACCCGCAGCTTTGGCGGCTGCAACACGAAGCGGTGGCGCGCGGCGTGGCGGTGGGAACGTTTTGGGCGTTTGTTTTACCCGTGGCGCAAATTGTGGCGGCCACCGTGCATTGCACCTGGTGGCGGGCCAACATACCGGTAGCCGCCGCCATGACGATGTTGACGAACCCGCTGACCATCGGCTTCTGGCTTTGGCTGGCCTACCAGGCGGGTGTACGAGTGTTGGGCGAACCGATGCTGGCAGCGCAGTCACCCAGCACAGGCGCCATGGCTTGGGTGGCTGAGTTTGGCTGGCCGACCGTGGTGGGCATGGGAATGTTCGCCATAGGTGGTGCTGCAACGGGTTATTTGGGTGTCAAACTGGTTTGGCGATTGCGCATTTGGATCAAGCGGCGCAGGCTCAGTATTTTCCGAACTATTGATCCTTAAAACACTGCTTTTTTAAAGCCCCAGCACAGCCTATTCTCACGGCGTTCTTTCATTTCACAGGAGAAATTCAGATGAAAACATTTCTTGCCCTACTGGCTGTGGTTTTTACCCTTGGCCTGTCAACCGTTGCCATGGATGCCGAAGCCGCCAAGCGCATGGGCGCAGGCAAATCCATCGGCACACAACGCCAGGCGACTGCCAACAAAGCACCTGCTGCGGCCACGCCACCCACCGCTGCAACCCCCGCTGCTGCGGCACCTTCGCGCTCCTGGATGGGGCCAGTGGCCGGACTCGCTGCTGGCCTTGGGCTTGCAGCGCTGGCATCGCACCTGGGTTTTGGCGATGAATTGGCCTCGATGCTGATGATCGGCTTGTTGGCGGCCGCCGTCATGGTGGCGATTGGCTTCTTGATGCGCAAGCGCGCGGCGGCGCAACAAGGCAGCGTTCGGGCAGGGGGCATGCAATACACCCCGGCGGGTGCAAGTCCTGCAGGCCAGCCGACACCAGCCTACGAGATGACTATGCCTGCTGGCAGTGGCACGGCGATTGGCGCAGCCTTGGGTGCTGGCGTAACCAACGGCAAACCGATTCCGGCCGACTTTGACGTGGCCGGGTTTGAACGCCACGCCAAAGTGAACTTTATCCGTTTGCAAGCAGCCCATGATGCGGGCAACCTGGATGACATCCGCGAGTTCACCACACCTGAAATGTTTGCCGAGCTGAAACTGGAGCTGGCTGAGCGTGGCCAGTCGACCCAGAAACACGACGTTGTCAGCATCAATGCCGAGGTGACTGAAGTGGACGAAGACACCCAGCGCTACCTGGTTAGTGTGCGGTTCACCGGCGTGATTCGGGACAACAGTGGTGAACCTGACGAGTCCTTTGACGAGGTTTGGCATTTGATGAAATCACGCCAGGGCAGCACGGGGTGGACGCTGTCCGGCATTCAACAAATGCCTTGATGCTGGCGGCTGAAGCGGCAAGTCAACATGTGAGCCATATAGGCGCTGGAGCAAAAAATGTTCTCTGTCCATGGAATCACCGGCCAAACTTTCCGCGGGACACTGGAAGGCTTGATGCCGTTGGCCGCGACACTCAAAGCCCGCGACGCCCTAAACCGCGACGAGACGGTTTTTTGTGCCCGCGACCAGTCCCAAAATGCCGGGCATGAAAAGCAAAGCAATAGCGACGAACTATCCAGGTTCACCCAGGCAGCCCGGGCGTACGACAAGATGCACCGCCAGGAGAACAAGCGTGTGCCGGTGTGCCATGCCTACCAGATCATGAGTCATGATGTGTTGACACTTCGGCCAACCGACACGGTGAGCGCGGCTTGGCTGCAACTGGCCGCGCGGCGGGTGCACCAAGCACCGGTGCTTGGCACAAGAATGGAAGTGTTGGGCCTGGTGAGCGATCGAGATTTGCTCACGGTAGCCAATTTCGAAGACAAGCTGCTCACTGGCTTGCTCAACCGCCCAATCCGTGAGCTGATGGTGACCCCAGTCGCATGCTCAGCGCCGGTGACCGATGTGCGGCGCATCGCGTGCGTGCTACTCACAACGGGTCTGAGCGCGCTTCCTATCGTTGACGATGCAGGCCAATTGCTTGGCATTGTGTCGCGCGGCGACATACTGCGCGCCAGCGTCAATGATCCACCCTTGAGCCTGTGGATTTGAAGCTCGCCGGATTTGTTGTCAACGTGATCCGGGGGCTATTTTTTGTGTCTAAGTCGTCTTCCCAACCAATGATCCAGGTCGTCCACCAGGGTGAATACCGAGGGAATGACCAGCAAACTCAGCAGCGTGGAGGTGATCAGGCCGCCAATCACGGCCACCGCCATCGGGCTGCGAAAGCTCGAATCTGCAGCGCCCCAGCCGACCGCCAGCGGCACCATGCCGGCACCCATGGCCAGCGTCGTCATGACAATCGGCCGGGCGCGCTTGTGGCAGGCATCGAGCAGTGCGTCGAGCCGGTTAAGGCCGTGGTCACGGCGCGCCACGATGGCGTATTCCACCAACAAGATCGAGTTCTTGGTGGCAATGCCCATGAGCATGATCAGGCCGATCAACGAGGGCATGGAAAAACTCTTGTCGGCCAGCAACAGGCCCACAAAGGCACCACCCAGCGACAAAGGCAGGGCCGTCAAAATGGTAAACGGGTGCAGAAAGTCTTTGAACAACAGCACCAGCACGATGTAAATGCACAGCACCCCGGTCAGCATGGCCAGGCCAAAGCTGGCAAACAGCTCGCCCATGATCTCGGCATCACCCAGCGCCAATTGCTTCACGCCGGCTGGCAGTTTCTCAATCGAAGGCAGCTTACCCACCGCCTCTGTGACATCGCCCAAGGGTGCGCCGGATAACTCCACTTCAAAGGTGATGTTGCGCGCGCGGTTCAGCCGGTCGATCACGGCAGGGCCGCCGGTCATCTCCAGCGTGGCCACCTGGCTGAGCATCACCGGGCCTTTGATGCCAGGCACCGCTAAGCGCCCCAGCAAATCGAGGTCCTGGCGCGCTGCAGCATCAAGTTTCACGACGATCGGCACCTGGCGCTGGCTGAGGTTCAGCTTGGCCAGCGCTGTGTCGTAGTCGCCCACGGTAGCAATGCGCAATGTCTCGCCAATGGCGGCACTGGTCACCCCCAGATCAGCGGCGCGGGCAAAGTCGGGCCGCACGGCAATCTCGGAGCGAATCAGGCTGGCGCTGGAGGTGATGCTGCCCAGGCCGGGGATGGTGCGCAGGTCTTTTTCAACCGCCGCTGCGGCTGTGGCCAAGGCCTGCGGGTCTTCACCCGTAAGGACCAACTGGTACTTCTCACCCGAGCCGCCCAGGCCGACCTTGCTGCGCACACCGGGAATTTCCGCCATGGCGGCACGGATGTCGTTCTCAATGCCCTGCTTGCGCGGGCGTTGGCCGCGCTCGGTCAGCAGCACGGTCAAGGTGGCCTTGCGCACCTCGGAGGTACCGGCAGGTGCAAACGGGTCTGAACCGGCCGCGCCGCCACCGATGGTGGTGTAGACGCTTTTGATGTTGGGCACCTTGCTAATCAGCGTGCGGGCTTTTTCAGCGGCATCGCGCGTCTGGCCCAGGGTAGAGCCCGGGGGCAGCTCGATGTAGACCTGCGTTTGCGAGTTGTCATCGGGCGGAATGAAACCCTTGGGCAGCAGCGGAATCAGCAGAATGGAGCCGATAAAGAAGGCCCCTGCCAGGCCCATGGTGATCCAGCGGTGCTTCAGTGCCCACTGGCTGGCGCGCATGTAGGCAGGCATCCAGAACGGATCTTGGTGCCCGCGCGGGCTGCGTTTCATCACATAGGCGGCCATCATGGGTGTCAGCACACGGGCCACCACCAAAGAGGCCAGCACGGCCAGCGCGGCAGTCCAGCCAAACTGCTTGAAGAACTTGCCGGGAATGCCGGCCATGAACGCCGTCGGCAGAAAAACCGCCACCAGCGTGAAAGTGGTGGCCACCACGGCCAGACCAATTTCGTTGGTGGCCTCCATGGCGGCCTGGTAGGGAGTTTTGCCCATGTTCATGTGGCGCTCGATGTTTTCCACTTCCACAATGGCATCGTCGACCAGCACCCCGATGACCAAGGACAAGGCCAGCAAGGTCACCGTATTGATGGAAAAACCCAGGTAATAGATGCCGATAAAAGCCGGTATCACCGACAGCGGCAGCGCCACAGCTGAGACGATGGTGGAGCGCCAGTTGCGCAGGAACAGCCACACCACAATCACCGCCAGCACCGCGCCTTCAAGCAGCATGGTCATGGAAGCTTCAAACTCCTCGGCCACTGGGGTGACAAAGTCAAAGGCCTGGGTCAGTTCGATGTCGGGGTGCTCAACTTTGAGTTGCGCAAGCGCCGCATTGACTGCCGCGCCCACTTCGACTTCGCTGGCACCTTTGCTGCGGGTGATCTCAAAGCCCACCACCGGCACGCCATTGAGCAAGGCAATGGCGCGCGGCTCGGCGACGGTGTCTTTCACTGAGGCCACCTGGTCCAAGCGCACACGCAGGCCGTTGCTCAGAGGCAGCTCCAGGCGCGCCAACTCTTGCACCGTTTTAACCGTGGCGATGGTGCGCATGGGTTGTTCGCTGCCACCCAGATCGGCGCGGCCGCCAGCACTCTCGGTTTGCACCAGGCGCAACTGGCGCGAGATGTCAGCGGCGGTGACCCCCAGCGATTGCAGCTTGAACGGGTCGAGCGCCACCTCGACCTGGCGATTGACGCCGCCCACGCGCACCACCGAGCCCACCCCTTTGACACCCAGCAGGCGCCGGGCCACGGTGTTGTCGACAAACCAGCTCAGCGCTTCGTCGTCCATTTTGGGCGAGCGGATGGTCAGCGCCAGAATGGGCGCGCCCGACAGGTTGACCTTGCCGATGACCGGGTCACGCACATCGCTGGGCAGGTCACTGCGCACGCCTTGCACGGCACTGCGCACATCGTCAATCGCCTCTTGGGTAGGCTTTTCCAGGCGGAACTCGGCGGTGATGGTGACACCACCATCCTGCACCTTGGTGTAAATGTTTTTCAGGCCCTGCAGCGGGGCAATGGCGTTTTCCAGCTTGCGCGCCACTTCGGTCTCCAGTTGCGCCGGGGCGGCGCCGGGAAGCGACGCATTGACGGTGATGGTGGGCAGTTCCAGGTCAGGAAACTGCTGCACCTTCATGCTCTGAAACGACAGCAGACCGGCGAAGGTCAGCATGACAAACAGCATGACCGCCGGAATAGGGTTCTTGATCGACCAGGCGGAGACGTTCATCCAGATCGCTCCTTATTTAGTAGCTGCTTGCGCAGGTACCGCGGGGGCTAGAGCACTATTTTGCTTGGAAACATCGACCACACGCACGGTATCGCCATCGCTCAGGAAGCTGCCACCGCTGGTCACCAGCTTGTCCTCGGGCTGCACACCGCTCTGGATTTCGACCTGGTCGCCGGTGATTCGGCCAACCTGCACTTTCAACTGGCTGACCTTGCTGTCCGCACTGACGCGGTAGACATAGCTAAAGCCATCGCGCACCACCACCGCCGTCTGCGGCACGGTCAGGCCGGCGGAACTGCCCAGTTGGAACTCACCGCGCGCAAACATGCCGGGCTTGAAGGCGGTTACGGCATGCTTGCCGCTCGCAGCAGGCATCATCAAGTCCACATAGACCAAGCCATTGCGCGTGGCGGCATCGACCGTCGGAGCCACCATGCGCACGCGGCCGCTGGTCTGGGCACCGCTGGGTGAGGTGACCAGCACACGGGTACCAAGCGTCACGCGGGCGAGCTCGGCGGAGGTGACTTCACCGCGCCATTCGAGGCGACCCTGGCGAATCAGGCGGAACATTTCGGTACCGGCAGCCAGCACCGAGCCGACGGTTGCGCTGCGCGCGGAGATGATGCCGCTGTCTGGTGCCAGCACTTGCGTGTATTTCAGGCGCAGCAGTTGCGAGTCGAGCTGCGCCTTGGCAGATTCAATGCGCGCCCGGGCGGTTTGCTCCTGGGTCAGGTACTGGTTGATCTGCTGTGCGCTGATGGCCCCGGTGCCTTGCACGGCGCGGGCGCGGTCGGCATTGGCCGCGGCTTCGGCTGCATTGGCGCTGGCCTCAGCCAGGCTGGCGCGGGCCAGTGCGACATCGGCCTGCACACTCTCGGGCGCAAAGGTGGCCAACACCTGGCCGCGCTGGACCGTGTCACCTACGGCGGCGCGCAGCTCCAGTACCCGCAGGCCACTGGCTTGCGCACCCACACTGGCTTCCTGCCAGGCAGCCACATTGCCATTGGCGGCCAGTCGAATCGGCAATAGACTGCTTTTGGCTTGGGAGACGCTGACCGTAAGCGCGGCTTTGGCTGGCGCTGTAGCTGGTTTGGCAGTATCGGCAGCGTGGGAGCTGGTGGCAAAAAAGCCTAACGCGGACAAGCCAAGCAGACCGGCGGCCAGCAGGCCCAGCGCAAGCGGTTTGGCGGTGAGGGTATTCATAAGCTGACGCATGACGGGTTCTCGTTTCTGGTGAATTTTGGGAGGCGTATCAGGGCTTGGCATCGGGCTCAAAGCCACCGCCGAGGGCACGGTACAGCGACACCCAGGCGCGGTTGCCCTCCCCGGCCAAAGTCAGGCTGGCGGAGTCGGCGGCCAGCGCGCTGCGGCGGGCATCTTCCAGCTCTATCAAACTGGCCATGCCTTGGTTGTAGCGGGTCTGGGTTGCTGCCAGCGATTGGGCGTAGCCGCGGGAGGCAACTTGCGCATCCATGGTGCGGGACTCGGTGCTGTGCAGGGTAACCAAGGCTTCTTCGACTTCGCGCACAGCCTGGCGTACCTTGCCCTGGTAGGCCGCTACGGCGCTCTGGTAGGCGGCTTCGGCCGACTTGACCGCCGCGGCGCGTTGCCCACCATCGAACAGCGGCAGGCTGACCGCCAGCGGGCCAAAGGACCAGGTGCTCAGATTTTGCTCCACACCGCCGCCGCTGTAGCGCATCGCGCCGATCGAGCCGTTCAGGCTCAGGCGCGGATAGCGCTGCGCCTTGGCGCTGCCAACCTGGGCACTGGCCACGATCACATCGCGCTCGGCCACAAACACGTCAGGGCGCTGG